>NZ_DF978421.1:242605-505201 GCF_002897135.1 Nostoc cycadae WK-1
CAGCAAAATTTCCTTGGTGGACTACTAGTAAACGGTAATCTCTCCGTAGAAAAACTGAGTAACCAAGAAAAAGCGCAAGTACAACCCAGCAATGACAACGCGCGAATAGAATTTAACTTACCGCCAAATCAAACCACTATCCAACTACAACAGGAATTACCACCCCTAGCCACACCAAAATTAATCATAGACGGTACTAGCCAACCGAATTACGATGCTTCCCGTTCTGCAACGGCGGAAATTGCCATTCCTCAACCAATAATAGCTATCACCCCCGCCACCAACCAAGAGATATTACGTGGTTTTACGGTAGTTGCTGATAATGTGCAGATTCGCGGTTTAAGTATCTACGGTTTCCGTTTCCTGAACCAAGGCGCAACCTTAACCACACCGCCAGCCGATATTTTTATTTCCCATCGCTTACCGCCTCCTAATACCAAACAGCAACAACCACCAAACAGTAACTTTCCTTTTGGAGACAAAGACATTCCACCCAAAGGCGTGGTAATTGAAAATAACTGGTTAGGCATTACTCCAGATGAGAAAATGCCAGAGAGAACCTCAGCTTTTGGTGTCTACCTTTTCAACAGCACCGCGACAAAAATTCGCCGTAACCGTATTTCTTACCATGAAGGTAGTGCAATTATTACTTCTGTACGTGCTGAAAATACTTTAATAGCAGAAAACATCATTGTTGGAAATGGCATAGCCGGAATGCCTGACGCTGTGAGGTTAGAAGGTATAATTGCCAATTCCCAACTGCAAGGAAATTTGATTTGCGGTAATGATGGGGCTGGTGTTTATTTATTCAAGCCCACAGGTAACGTCAAAATTCATGATAACCGCATCACCTTTAACGGGAGACGTTTGCGCCGCGCCGCAGTTTACTTAATGGGTAACGCAAATCAAGTCAGCGATAACGAAATTCGCCACCAAACAGGGCCGGGAGTAGCAGTGACAGCATTTGGTACTCATGGTACTTTTGGTAGTGCGATCGCTAACATCATTCAAAATAATCAATTTAGCGACTTAGAAGGTTTAAGTATTGACCTCAACACCCAGCAAAGGCTAGACATCAGCGACTTTCAACGGGGAGATGGCCCCAACCCCAAACGCAACAGTCCCAACCGCAGACTCGAAACAGCTAACGGTGCGGTGAATGCACCAGAATTTGCCAGTTCTCAGTTATTGCTAGTGAATGGTCAAGCCTTAATTAGCGGTCAAGCCGACCCTGGTACTCAAGTGCAAATATATCGCGTCCAGGGAGAAGAGAAATATGGCCCCTTGAGTGAACCACTCACAACATTAACCGTCGATGAAAAAGGTAACTTTAGCGGTAGTTTAGCAGGTTTGCGGGCTGGGGATAAGATAAGTGCGATCGCCACCCATCCCAAATACGGTACATCCGAACCAGCCTACAACGCAATCATCACAGACCCATCTCAGGGAAATTACTCTCCCTCTCCCGTAAAAAATTCCCCACCGCCCAAATGTGTCAGCGCACCCCAACCTCCTGAACCACACCCACAACCTGGACCAAAACCAGAACCCATCCGGCTGAAAGTTCCGCGCATCATTCACTTTGCTTTAGATAAAGACTTCATCAGCCAAGAAAGCACTTTAGTGCTAAATCAAGTTGCCCAAGTCTTACAACAATATCCCTTCATTGTCATTGAAATTGAAGGCCATACTGATATTCGCGCCAGTGATGCCTACAACTTAGACCTAGGTAAACGCCGCGCCATGTCCGCTAGAAACTACTTACTCAAACAAGGCATTACCGCCGAAAGAATGACCATTCGCACCTTTGGCGAAAAACAACGCAGAACCTCCGGTAACACCGTCATCGATACAGCCAGAGATAGACGAGTAGAAATAATTTTCCAAGATACCAGAGGGTTAAAAATCATCCTTGAAGAACAAGAAAAAGACTTACAAATAGAACCTACTTCTTAACTCTCATTCCTCCGTGACCTCTGTGCTACGCCAGTGACGCTCGCAGACTCGCTACCGCTTCGCTAACGCTCAAGTCGGGAAACCCGCCCACGCGACTGGCTCCTCTGTGGTTCGTATTTCTTTGTGTCCTTTGCGGTTTATTTATTCAAAATGCTAAAACCCCACCATTCTCACAACCATCTTCTAAAACTAATCCGTAGCGTCACCCTCATCCTCACTACCCTCAGCTATCAAAGCCTAATATTACTCACCCAAACACCAGCCATAGCCCAATTTGCACCCCGCTTATGTGCCACCCCCGGTAAAGACGGCCCCAGCAGCTTAGGTGGCATCATCAATACTTACTACGCTGGTGCGACAAATACAACCGTTGCCGCAGGCTCAACCTCCATTCCTGTCGGCGCAATTAACCCCAACGGTTCTACCACTCCCATTGCTGCTGGTGACTTATTGTTAATTATCCAAATGCAAGGCGCAGATATTGATGCCAGCAACACTGATAGTTACGGTAATGGAGTTTCTGGTGGTGGTAACAATAGTAATGTCTCCCTTGCTCCCGTAACCACAGGCGCTAGTGGGAACCTCAACAATGCCAACTTCACAGCAGGTAATTACGAATACGTTGTCGCTACTGGGCCAATAGCTGGTGGTTCCATCCCCATTCAAGGCACAAATGGCGGAGGATTAATTAATTCCTACAGTAATACCCCATTTGGTACTCAAGGACAAAGAACCTATCAAGTAATTCGTGTACCGCAATATTCTAGTGCCACTATGAGTTCTAGCCTCACCGCCGCGCCGTGGAATGGGGCGACAGGAGGAATTTTAATTTATGACGTTGCAGGCAATTTGAATTTAGCAAGCGCCACTGTAGATGTGAGTGGTATTGGTTTCCGTGGCGGTGCAGGTCGTCAGTTAACTGGTACTACTGGTCTCCTCCGTACAGATTATGTAACTTCATCCACTAGTGATGCCAACGGTTCCAAAGGAGAAGGTACTGCTGGCACACCCCGCTATGTACTTAACTCAGCCACCATCTCAGCTACTGATAATGGTGTTGAAGGCTATCCTGGTGGGAGTTACGGCCGTGGCGCACCTGGTAACGCTGGCGGTGGTAGCACCGATGGTCAACCAATCAACAACAGACACAATTCCGGTGGTGGTGGTGGTAGTAACGGCGGTACTGGTGGTCTAGGCGGTCGTTCGTGGACATCTGGAGTATATGTTGGTGGTTTTGGTGGTGCTAGTTTTCCTGCTAACAGTAATCGGGTTGTTTTAGGTGGCGGCGGTGGTGCTGGTACCACAAATCAGGCAACTAGTGCAACTACAGGTGTTCCGACTAATGGTATTGCTAGTAGTGGCGCTAATGGTGGCGGTATGGTGTTAATTCGCACAGCTAGTGTCAGTGGTAGCGGGACTATCAATGCAAACGGAGCCACTGCTTTTGATGTGCGTCAAGATGGCACTGGTGGCGGTGGTGCTGGTGGTAGCGTGATGGTGACATCTGCAAATAATAACCTTGCGGGTTTAACTGTGAATGCTAGAGGTGGTAATGGTGGCAACGTTAAATACAGCAATGCTGCTGAACCTTTTGGTGGCGCTCATGGCCCTGGCGGTGGCGGCGGTGGCGGGGTTGTTTTTACTAGTGCTGGTGCTAATGTTAACGTTACAGGTGGGCAAAGTGGCACAGCGAAAGACCCCATTGATCCTGTAGACCCTTACTTTGGTGCTACCGCAGGTGCAGGTGGTATCAGCCAAGCTGTTGGCGCTGTCCCTGGGGCAAATTCTGGTGCAGAATGCGTCCCCCAACTGACTATTACTAAAACCACCAGTACACCAGGGCCAATTATCAAGCCAGGTAAGGCAACTTATACCATCACTGTGGCCAATGCGGCTAACCGAGCAACTGCTACCAATATTGATATTACCGATCCTTTGCCGAGCGGTTTTAGTTTTGATGGCTCTGTTACTCCTACTGTGACATTGAATGGCGGTGCAACACGCACTAGTGTGACTAACCCAGCTACTGGCGCAACGACGCTGAATTTTGGCAGCTTCAACATTCCCGGTGGCGCAAGTGTGCAAATTACCTTTACTACAGATGTTGCTGCGACTGTGCCTGATGGAGTGTACAACAATGGTGCTACTGCAACTTATCTTGACCCTACCCGAACAATAGCAAATGGTACAACCAGCGTCACTTACGACCCAGCAACAGTAGGAGAGGAAGTAGCTGTAGGTTCTGCTGCACCAACTCCCATTCTCAGGTTGCGTGGTGTGAAACGAATTACCAATGTTGTGAGAAATGGTTTGCCTTTGAGCGGTGTTAACTTTGGTATTTTTATTGATGATCCTAATGACCAAAACGATAACGCTCCAGGTTGGTCTCAACTTTCCCCAGTAGGCATTATTAATCTGAGTTCGCAATTCACCTTACAAAGTGGCGATGAAGTTGAATATACAATTTACTTTCTAGCAGACGGCAACCAAGCAATACAAAATGCAAGATTCTGTGACCCTATCCCCACTGGGACAACATTTCTCAGCAACAGCTTTGGTTCAGCTAGTGGAATTTTAGTAAATCTAGCTAATACCACTACATCCAGAACTAATGCTGCTGATGGCGATAATGGTAGCTTTTTCTCGCCTTTAGCTCCTTTAAGTGCTAATAATGTATGTCCTAATCAAACTAATCCCACAGGTGCAGTAGTTGTGAATTTTGGTACTCTCAACTATACAGCAGGTAGTAATTTCGGGTTTGTACGCTTCCGTGTCCGAGTAGATTAATAGAATAAATCTACCTACATCCTGTATCCCGTCAAAATTTCTACTGATGGAGATAGGATTTACTACAGATTTGAATTATGGGAGTAATTTCCGTCTGTGTCTTTACAATTTATTAATGTCCCCTCTGCTAATTCTCAACCTCCGGTTGGCTTAATTGTCGCTTTGCACGGTTGGGGTGCGAATGCTGAGGATGTCGCATCTTTATTGCCTTATTTTCAATTACCGAATTACCAGTTTGTTTTTCCCAATGCACCTTATCCCCATCCTTATTCTTCTGTGGGTAAGGCGTGGTATGAGTTGCGAAATGAGAATATGTATCTGGGTTTAGCTGAAAGTCGGCAATTACTCACTGACTTTTTGGAATCTTTAGAAAGCAGCACTGGTGTACCTTTATCGCGGACGATTTTGTGTGGGTTTTCTCAAGGTGGGGCGATGACTTTAGAAGTGGGGTTAAAGTTACCTTTAGCTGGTTTAACGGTAATGAGTGGCTATTTACATCCTGATGCTGTACCGACGGGTAAAAAGGAAATTCCGCCGACTTTGGTTATGCACGGTACTCAAGATGAAGTTGTGCCATTACAAGCAGCCATCAGAACCCGGGAAACTTTGCAGTCTCTGGGTTTTGCCTTAGATTACCTGGAATTTGAGGCGGGACATGAAATTAATCTGCAAATGTTAGAGGCGTTACGAAATTTTGTTTTAAAGACAATTGGGTAGCCTTAAATACAATTTTTTTACAATTATGGTAAAAATCATGCAAATTTTTACGAAACAAATGCCGTCTAATGAGTAATATAGATTGGGTGGTTGCGTCAAGCGCAACTTTACCCAAGCTGGATGCAAATGCTGCATAAGGGAGGGGCGAGCATTATGAAGACTGTAGGCATTTCCAGAACAGAAATTGCTGCCATGACCGCAGCAGATGTGGAAGACTTAGCTACGCGTCTGGAACTTGATAATTATAGCAATGCTTTTGAAGGTTTGAACGATTGGCATCTACTCCGAGCGATCGCCTTTCAGCGTCCAGAATTAGTGGAACCCTATATCTACCTCTTAGATTTAGAACCTTACGATGAAGCTTAGATGAAGTATTAAGTATAAAGTATGAAGTATGAAATTAATTTCAGGCTTCATCTTTTTTTTCTGATGTCTAATCTTCAATCTCCAAGTGAAAATCGCAACAAAAGGGTTCTTATTTGTGTAGGCGGCGGTATCGCCGCCTATAAAGTTTGTGAGGTTGTTTCGACGCTGTTTAAAAGCGGGGTAGAAGTTCGCGTAATTCTCACCCGTTCAGCGCAAGAGTTTATTACACCTTTAACTTTAGCGACTCTCTCCCGTCACCCTGCCTATACAGATGATGATTTTTGGCAACCAACTCACTCTCGTCCGTTGCACATTGAGTTGGGAGAATGGGCTGATTTAATCGTAATTGCGCCTTTAACAGCGAATACATTAGCTAAGTTAACCTACGGAATGGCTGATAATTTGCTGACGAATACGGTGTTAGCTTCAACTTGTCCTGTATTGTTAGCGCCTGCAATGAATACGGATATGTGGGAACAGTTGACGGTGCAACGCAATTGGCAGCAATTGTTAACAGATAGCCGTTATCATGGGATGAGTACAGCATCGGGGTTACTGGCGTGCGATCGCATCGGTGCTGGTAGAATGGCGGAACCATTAGAAATTGTCACTCGCATTCAATCTTTATTACATACTGGCGGTAAGCGAGATTTAGTCGGTAAACACATATTAATTAGTGCTGGGGGAACGCGAGAGTATCTCGACCCAGTAAGATTTATTGGTAATCCTTCTACGGGTAAAATGGGTTTGGCTTTAGCACAAGCCGCCTTGCATCGTGGCGCAAATGTGACTTTAGTGCATGGTGTAGCTAATTGGGATGTACCTTTGGGTGTGCAAGCTATACCTGTAATTTCAGCGGAGGAAATGCAGCAGGTAATGTTGGAATACTTACCAAATGCTGATGTGATTGTGATGTCGGCAGCTGTGGCTGATGTCAAGCCTAAATATTATAGTACCGAGAAATTGCCCAAGCGATCGCTCCCCCAAGCTTTACCTCTAGAACCTGTACCTGATATCGTTGCCCAACTAGGACAACTCAAACAACCACATCAATTATTAATTGGCTTCGCTGCACAGACTGGAGATATCATTACTCCAGCAAAGGAGAAGTTGCAGACGAAGAAATTAGATGTGATTGTTGCTAATCCCATCGATCAGCCTGATAGTGGTTTTGGAAGTAATAATAATCAAGCCATATTTTTAGATGGGCATAATCATCAATTAGAAATTGCCCATTGTTCTAAATTAGAAATGGCGCATCATCTGTTTAATTTTGTGATGAGTCGAAATGCTTGATGATGTTTCTCCAATCAATAATGGAGAAGAAGAATTTTTATGCCTCACGCAAAGGCGCGAAGAGTTAGAGAAGGTTTGCTTGTTTAGTAGACAGTTATTTCTTCGCGTGAATTACTTGCAAACTCCCGCCTGCATATAATTGTTTCTTCTCTATTTTGAAGCCAATTTCCTGTAATAACTCTGGTAAATCGGTTTTGATTAACTCCCAAGCTGTTTCTGTTTCAAACAATAGTAAAAAAACTGAGACACCAGGCCAAAATATGGGATTATTCGGAGCATGAAAATCTACTAATGTAAACACACCGCCTGGTTTCAGCACTCGATATACTTCTTGAATAATTTGTCGTAATTGTTCAGCGTGCATTTCATGTAAAGCCGCACTAGTATGTACCACATCAAAAGAATTCTCGGCAAAGGGCATATTTTCAGCAAAAGCTTCTATATATGAGGCTTCTGGGACATTTTGCTTTGCCCTTTGCAAAGATTTTGGTGAGGCATCTAATCCTGTTACATTTTGTGAATATTTCACTAAAAATTGTGTAGATTGCCCACTACCACAACATAAATCTAATACCTGAGTATCTGAATTAATTGTTAAGCCTTGTAAGGCAAGTTGGCGAAAACGGGTTTCACCACCGACGCTGATAGCAGCTACGCGGGAAATAGCATCATACAACCATTGATAGCGGTAACTTAAATCACGTAAAATTGTGGCCATTGCATCTTTCCTGACTATTAAGCTTTATATTTAATAAAGATATATTGTTAACATTAGTAAAAAATCTGAAAAGGTTGGGGGAAAATAACTGCTATGGGTCGTGTAGGCGTTTTATTACTCAATCTCGGTGGCCCCGATAAGTTAGAGGATGTCGGGCCATTTTTGTACAATTTATTTTCTGATCCCGAAATCATTCGCCTACCATTTCGCTGGTTGCAAAGACCCCTAGCGTGGTTCATTGCCTCGCGGCGTGTGAAAACTTCTCAAGAAAATTATAAACAAATTGGTGGTGGTTCTCCCTTACGGCGAATTACAGAAGCGCAAGGAGAAGCTTTAAAAGAACAGTTGAGTGATTTAGGGCAAGAAGCTAACATCTACGTAGGTATGCGTTATTGGCATCCTTATACAGAAGAAGCGATCGCCCTGCTAACTCAAGATGATATCGATAAACTGGTCATTCTGCCTCTTTATCCACAATTTTCCATTAGTACTAGTGGTTCTAGTTTCCGGTTATTAGAAAAACTTTGGCAAGAAGACCCAAAACTACAACGTCTTGAATACACTGTTATTCCTTCCTGGTACAAACAACCAAATTACCTACGAGCGATGGCGGATCTTATCGTTCAGGAAATAGACCAATGTCCTAATCCTGATGAGGTACATATCTTCTTTAGCGCTCACGGTGTACCTAAAAGCTACGTTGAAGAAGCAGGCGACCCCTATCAGCAAGAAATTGAGGAATGCACATATTTAATTATGCAGACCCTCAATCGTCCTAATGCTCACACTTTGGCTTATCAAAGCCGTGTCGGCCCGGTAGAATGGCTGCAACCCTATACTGAAGATGCGCTGAAAGAATTAGGCGTACAAGGCGTTAAAGATATCGTGGTTGTACCCATCAGTTTTGTCTCCGAACACATCGAGACACTGCAAGAAATTGACATTGAATATCGAGAAATTGCGGAAGAAGCCGGAATTCACAACTTCCGTCGCGCACCTGCACCGAATACTCATCCAGTGTTTATTAGAGCCTTGGCTGATTTAGTTGTTGAAGCACTGGAACAACCTAATTTCAAGCTGTCACAAGCAGCCCAGATGAAAAAAAGGGTGAAGATGTACCCACCAGAAAGTTGGGAATGGGGTATGACTACCAGTGCAGAAGTCTGGAATGGTCGAATTGCCATGTTAGGGTTTATTGCTTTAATTATTGAGTTAGTGACGGGTCATGGCTTATTACACATGATTGGACTGTTGCAATAAAACAGGGGCCAGGGGCTAGAGACTAGGGACGATAAAGTAGTATTTTTTCAGTAAATTTCACAATGAATTTATGAAAGTCTTTTAATCCCTAAACCCCATTCCCTACTCACCACTCTCTACTTACTATGTTTAAAACATTAGTTTTCTACGGTTCCTACAGGAGCGATCGCCAAGGCATCAAAGCTGCTAGATTTATCATTGATCAACTCCAGCAAAGAAATCATGAGGTAATTTTTGTCGATGCTATGGAGTATGACTTTGGCATCTTAGATAGGATGTACAAGGAGTATGCTCAAGGTCAGGCTCCGGCAAAAATGGCAGAATTGGCAGAACATATCCGCACAGCCGACGGTTTTGTCGTGATTACTGGAGAATACAATCATTCCATTCAGCCAGGATTGAGTAATCTGATGGATCATTATCTTGAAGAATACTATTTCCGTCCAGCGGGTATTGTCTCCTACTCAGCTGGTGGCTTTGGCGGTGTACGCGCCGCTATACAGTTACGCTCGTTTCTAGCAGAGATGGGAATGGTTACTATTTCCACCATGTTTGCTATCTCCAAAATTGGCGACTCTTTAGATGAATCAGGTACTCCACAAGAAGCGAGTTTGACTAAGCGAGTTGGTCAATTTTTAAAGGAATTGGAGTGGTACGAAGAAGCATTGCAACGCCAACGAAAAGAAAAAGGCACTCCGTTCTAATCCAGTTATTTTAACTATCTATTTTCAAACCAAGCTTCTAAATCAGTAGTGGTTGTAAAATCTAGCAAAGCCTCGCCTAAATCTTCTAACTCCGCAGATGATAAGCCTTGAATTTGTGCTTGCAATTGCGGTTTAACTTCACCTAGACGGGAGTTAAGTTGGCGTAAAATCAGCTTTGCTTCACCTTGCTGTATTCCTTGTCTCATCCAACTGGTAACGATTTGCATAACTCTTTCCTCCTGCTGTGGTTCAATACTAGCAAGTTGCTCTTGAAATATTCTTTCTTCTTGAGCATTCAAATCGAGATATGTATCAATAAACCCTGATATCAATTGTACTTGTGCTGGGTTGAGTTCTAAGTTCGCCAGCAATTGTAAGGACGTTAGTTTTACTATTGGGCGTTCTTGAATATTCATCCGCATTTTAGCTATCAAAGCACTAGCAACAGGATTTCTTTGATTGAGAAAGTCTTGCCATCTTAATTGATTTAATTGCACAACGTCATAATTAAATTCCAGCACCTTTTTGTTGGGAAAATCAATACGGTATGAATTTGGTTCTGGTGTCAGTGGTGTGTCATGGGAATAAATGACTATAGGATATATAGGTAGAGCATATTTTTCATGCAGTCGAGCGAAGTAGGTAAACATTCGCTGATTAAAATTAGTTTGTGAATAAGATTGATGTTCAGTGTGGATGATGAATAAAGTATTTTGATTTCTAAATGTAACTTTAGCGGCTACATCGAGTATTTTACGCTCTCCCTCAGTCACATCTGTAAATACTTCTTGTGGTAAAAACTCGATAGAATCTCGCTCCCAATAAGCACTGACATCGGGAAAAAATAACTCGATAAATTCAGGGAAGAAGTTAGAAAGAAGTTCTTTAAATAAACGATCATGGTCAATCATCGAGAAATTCAGTCCTGAGTACAAACCATTGCTACTTTAATTACCTGACGCGCTTTCATCTCCTGAAAAACTTGTTCTAAATCCTTTAAAGGTCGCCTTTCACTGATGAGTAATTCTAAAGGTATTTTGCGACTGGCTATCATTGCAAGTGCCGATCGCACATATTTAGGTGTGTTGTGAAATACGCCTTTTAATGTGAGTTCGCTGTAGTGCAATTGTTCTGTATTCACGGTAATGGTCGTATCTCTGGGACAGCCGCCGAATAAGTTGACTGTTGCACCCGGACGGGCGCAGGCGATCGCAGTTTCCCATACACTAGGTACACCAGTGGCTTCAATCACCACATCTGCACCCCAGCCTTGGGTAAGTTCTTTCACCACACCAGGAATATCAGTCATTTGATGATAGTTAAATGTCTGTGTTGCGCCGAGTTTTTGACCAATTTCTAGCCTGTGGTCATTTCCGCCCCAGAGTATTACTTCAGCTGTATCAGCTAATGCGGCGACAAACATTAAACCAATCGCCCCATCTCCCAACACAACTACTTTATCTTTGGGTTTGATATGGGAACGGGCGACACCATGTAATACACAAGCTAATGGTTCTGTCATCGCCGCCAACTCTAAGGGCAATTCATCAGGAAGATGCAATAAATTATGCTTGACTATGGGTGCAGGAATTTTGAGATATTCGGCAAATGTGCCATTATTCCAAGTTAAATTCGGACATAGGGAATACTCTTGACGTTGACAAAAAAAGCATTTTATGCAGGGGGCAGAGTTATTCGCCACGACGCGATCGCCTACTTGCCAATCGTTGACACCTGCACCCACCGCTACAATCACTCCAGCGGCTTCATGACCAAACAATGTGGGTGGTTTCAACATCTTGGCATGACCACCACGCCGCCACACTTTCAAATCTGTACCGCAAGTTGTCGCTGCACCCACTTGAATGACAACTTCACCAGCTGCTGGTGTGGGGTCAGCGACTTGCTCTAACCGTAAATCTTCCTGGCCATAAAGTAATGCTGCTAACAAGGCTTGTGACCCAATTCAAAAGCTCCACCTGATTTTATCAGGTGGAGACTTACATACTAAAATAGCCAAGCTTGTTTTACTTTTGAATTCTGACTTTTGAATTCTTTTGCAGCCACAAGACTTAAGTATTGATTTTTGGTGGTGTCAGCACTCCTGTATTCCGGGTTTCTCCATTATTTAAGCGATTAACTGTTAACAGCGGTACTTCTTGTCGGCACGACAGGCAAAACCAATATAGTTCACCATGACGGACATGACGCAGTAGGGAACCACCGCAACATGGGCAATTGTTGGCTCGCATACTCATTCCAATGTCCTCCTTAAAATAAGATTGATGTTAAAACGCAGGTAAAAAGGTTGTAAATTATTGCCGAACTTTAGCGGCATGGATGTAACCGTTGAGGTTGATGCGATTTTTTATAATTTGTTTGTAGACTGCTTCGTAACCGTCTACCATTTGAGTAACGCTAAATTTGTTTTTGACGTGTTCTCTACAAGTGTGGCGATTTAGTTTCAAAGCTGCGGGAATCATGGCTGCCATTTCTTCATAGTTTTGGCAGATAAAACCTGTTTGACCTTGAACAATAACCTCCGGTACAGAACCTAAATTTATGGCAATTACTGGTGTACCAGTGGCCATTGATTCGATCATCACCAAACCAAAAGGTTCTTGCCAAGAAATAGGGAAAAGAGTAATTGCAGCATTGCCGAGAAGTTCAGCTTTTGCGGTGTGGTTAATTTCACCGAGATATTCAATTTGCTGACCATCTATTTGAGGGGCAATCTCTTGTTCAAAAAACTTCGAGTCGGCTACATCAACTTTTCCGGCCATTTTTAAGCGCCAGCCAGTTTGCTTCGCAATTGCGATCGCTTGGTGTGGCCCTTTTTCGGGAGAAAAACGTCCCAAGAATGCCAAGTATGGCGGTTCTTTTGGTTGGGCTATAAACGGATAATCTGTAAGCTGAATTCCGTTATAGACGGTGGCAATATAATTTAAATTAATTTGCCTTTGGGCGTTACTAATGCTGACGTACGCTTGCTTTTGGTGATGACTGTATACGTTAATGTTATCTTTTGTAAAATTGCCGTGCAGAGTATGCACACTGGGAGTTGAAACCAAACTCGCCAAGGCTAATGCCGCAATTCCCACATGAGAATGAATGATATCGAATTCCGCAGCTTGTTGATAAGCTTGGCTCAGTTCTAACATTTCATACACTGCATACTCTTTGACATCACTGTCTAAACGTAAAGCGCGTGGATAAATTGCTGCTAAACGAGCCAGAGTTTGTGAATCACCAGAAGCAAATAAAGTTACTTCATGGCCGCGACGCACTAATTCATCGGTCAAGCGACTCACTACCAGTTCAATTCCCCCATAATTTGGAGGTGGAACTTGTTCCCATAAGGGGGCTACCTGAGCGATTTTCATAAGTTGTTTTGGTTCGGACTCTAAGAAAGTCTTTTTGTAAAGATTAGTAAAATCTTTTCTAGAAGACAAAGCATTTTTACTGACTCTTTTAAGATTTCAATTAACTTAACTGACTCTGAAGAGTGCAACATTAGTTAACAGTAACGTCCAAGTCTACCAATACATTTAAGACCATTTACTATGTTGTAGACACTAAGTGCCTACCCCTATAAAATATAGCTCACCTTCATTGAATTTCATCTATCTTGGGGATCAGAATTAACTAGACTATTTTGTAGCGGAACTTACAAAAATGCAGATTTTGTAGCTGTAAATACTAAAAATCATAGCCGGGATCAATTTTAGAGAAATGTCAAACTGTGCAAAAATAGGCAATTGCGAGGATCATTAACATAAAGATTAAATAATACTAAAATTTTGATAATTGAGAATATCACGCATTAATTCGATAAATAACTAAATGAAAATTGTTACTTGGAATGTTAATTCGATTCGCACTCGTCTAGAACAGGTGATCAATTGGTTGAGTGAGAATCCTGTAGATGTGCTTTGTTTGCAAGAGACTAAAGTCATAGATGCCGACTTTCCGCGATCGCCCTTTACAGAATTAGGTTATCACGTCTATATATCAGGACAAAAAGCATATAACGGTGTAGCTCTAATCTCCCGTCAACCACTAACAGAAGTTTCTGCTGGATTTACAGCAATATTGCCTCATTTGGAACCAGAATGGGATGAGCAAAAACGCGTAATTACAGGTGTGATTGATGGCATTCGGATTGTAAATTTATATGTGCCTAACGGTTCCGCAATTGGTAGTGAAAAATATGAATTTAAGTTACGCTGGTTGACTGTGCTGCGAGAGTATTTACAATATTTACTCAAATCACATCCAGCCATTTGCATCTGCGGTGACTTTAATATTGCTCTAGAGTCGATAGATATTCACGACAAAGTAAATCCAGAAAACCACATTATGGCATCCCAGGCAGAACGCCAAGCCTTACGAGATATTCTGGAATTAGGCTTTGCCGATGCTTTTCGCAAATTTACTACTGAAGGTGGTCATTATAGTTGGTGGGATTATCGCACAGCTGCCTTTCGCCGCAACTTGGGTTGGCGAATTGACCATCACTATCTCACACCAGTTTTGTATGAGCGTGCCAAAAGTTGCATCATTGATGTTAACCCCAGAAAATTGACCCAACCCAGCGACCACACACCAGTGATTGTGGAAATTGAGTAAACTAAACAGTTATGCTTCACAGTTCATCTGCACTATACAATTTCTGCCTTGGGCTTTTGCCTGATAGAGTCCTTGATCAGCAGCAGCAATTAAAGTTGCTGGGGATGATTGACTATCAGGAATAATGGTTGCGACACCTAAACTGAGAGTGATGATTTGATTTACCTGAGAATTTGGTTGTTGTAATTGCAATGCACGGATATTATTTTGAATTTCTGTAGCAACGGCGATCGCACCTTCAGTATCTGTATTGGGCAAAATGATGGCAAATTCTTCACCACCATACCGAGCAACTAAATCCGCAGGGCGTTTAACAGTCATTGAAATTGCCTGGGCTACCTGTCTGAGAACATCATCTCCTGCTAGGTGTCCATAGGTATCGTTATACAACTTAAAACAATCGACATCACACAAAATTAAGGATAAACAGGCTTGTTCCCTGGCTAATCTTTGCCACTCGGTGTTGAGTGTGTCGTCAAAGCAGCGCCGATTTGCCACTTGGGTTAAACCATCGGAAGCAGCAAGGCGCTGTAATTCTTGGTTTGCTTGTTGTAATTGATGGTATAGTTCCGACTGGTGAATAGCGATCGCCGCTTGTCCGGCTAACTGGTTAAATAAATTAACCTCTGACTGGTACCATTTTCTGGTACTACTACATTGATGAGCAATTAATAATCCCCATAAACGCTCTTGTTGCAAAATCGGCACAACCAAGTTTGCCTGAATTTGTAAACTCTGTAAAAGTTCAATATGACAAGGTGATAGTCCTGCGGTTTCAATATTTTCAATGGCTCTTGTATTGCCCTGTTGGTAGTAATCTGCGCGGGTAGACTGAAAGCATGTATCCATCACATTAAATCCGAGAATGGATATGCAGCCTGGTGCTAAAGACTCTACAGCCACTAAACCACTCCAGTCTGGCTCAAACTGATAGATTACCACTCGGTCTACAGCAAATAGTTGTCGGACTTCATCGGCTGTGGTTTGCAAAATCTCATCTAATTCTAAAGATTGCCTGATGCGCTGGGTGACAGCCGCAACAATGCGCTCAGATTCACTTTGGTGTTGCACTTGTTGCTGGATTGGTTGCTCGGTTGCCGATGCTAAAGTTAAAGCGATCGCCTCAAAATGTGGAGTGTGAGTCACAGGTACAGGATGAGGTTGAGCGATTAAATAGCCTTGAGCAAAGGTTGCACCTTTTTCTCGTAGCCAGTTCAGTTCTTCAATGGACTCAATTCCTTCAGCAACGGTATGGATGTTTAACTTGTGGGCAATCTCGATAATTTTCTCGGTAATTGAGGCTTTGTACAAATCTTGATGCACATCTCGAATCAACTCTATGTCCAACTTGATAAAGTCGGGACGCAACTGGTGCAATAAGTTTAAACCGGAATAACCAGAACCAAGGTCATCCAGGGCAACTAAAAACCCCCTATCTCGATAGTATTGCAGCACTGCCTGGAGATGGGCTAAATCTTGAGGACTGTCTGACTCTACAACTTCAAAGACAACCTGATCGTGAGCAATACCTGCTTGATCAATTGCTTCGACTGTACTACGTAGACAAGAAGCGGGGTCATAAAGTGCTGTTGGTGTAAAATTGACGAAGATTTTACCGTTGACTTGATAACGGCTAAACTGAGCTATTGTACTCAAACGAGCGAGTCGGTCGAGTTGTGGTAACAGTCCGGCTTCCGTAGCTAATTCCAAGATTGGCCCTGGTGATAATAAATTACCTTCTTCATCTAGCCCTCGTAATAGCGATTCATAACCATAAATTTCGGATGTATTTTGAATTGAGACGATGGGTTGAAAGTGTGTAGTAAATCGTTCCTTTGCCAGCATATTTACTAGCCACTCAGATTGATTGAATGTAATGAAGCGTTGCAATGAAGCAATATCACTAAAATCCTGGAGTTGTGGTTGAAGTTCGCCACGAATAAACAGGACTTGCGTTTCTTTTAATTCTCTAGGTGCTAAAAGTTGAGCTAAGTTGTAGGCAATTTCTTGAGCTTGTCCGGGTTGACACTTTAAACTTAGCCCTGGACGCTCTTGCATCAGTTCATAATCTAGGGAAAATTGTTGTAGGTAAGCAGTAACTTTTGTGAGGGTATGGGGAATAGGAAACCAGAGAAAAAGTCTGCCTGCTTCCCTCTTTTGGCAGCGTGCAAGATGGCGACAAGCACAAGTCTTGGAAGTAGGAGATTTCTTGCTCATAGGTAATACTTTGCTGATCCGACTTATTTTAATGTTCCCAATAGTCTGAAAGTAAAAGATAAATTGCTCTTCAACTACATGAAGATTTGGTGATTTTCAGGTAATATCTTTTAGTTAAAAAAGTTCTTCGGTGCAGACAAGTTAATAGGGAACAAAAAGTTAGACGAAATTCAATTCTAAATTGTAACTACTTAATTCTGTTTGGATAATTTAACGGCAAAGTAATTGTGAATGTACTACCAGCACCAGCTTGACTGTTGATACTGATTTGGCCTTGATGTGCTTCTACACACTTTTTCACAATGACTAATCCTAGCCCTGTACCGGGAATGGATTGTACATTGGAAGCTCGGTAAAATGATTCAAAAAGTCGGGCTTGATCGGCTTTCGGGATACCAATTCCGTGGTCTTGAATGCGGAAAATAGCTACTTTGTCAATTAGGTCGCAAGTTAAATCAAATAAGATATTACCACCTGTGGGAGAGTATTTCACAGCGTTATTGAGTAAATTCGTAAATATGTAACGTAACATTTGCTCATCCATGCACGCCTCTGTGCGATCGCTATGACATTTAAAAATAATTTCTGCGCCTCTAGGATTAATGGTGGTAAATTCGGCAAGCAATTCTTGACAAAATTCTTGCAAATTTAGAAAACTAGGATGACACTCCAATTTACCTGCATCCGATTTACCCATAAACAGCACATCTTCCATAAGTTGTTTCATGGATTGCACTGCACTATTAATTCTTTTTAAATATGTCTTTCTTTTCTCTATAGTTAAATTTTCTCCTTGCAGTTCAATCAATTCAACTGATGATTGAATCACGCTTAAAGGATTACGAAATTCATGAGAAACGGTCGAAATAAATAGAGATTTAAGTTGATTAACTTCTCGCTCTTTATGCAATGCTTGTTCAAGTAATTGCGCTTGTCTTCGTTCGCTGAGATCCCAAAAAACAACTACTACACCATTTATCTGTCCAGGCTGCCGCATAATGGGAGAAGCACTATCACCAATGGGAACTCTAGAACCATTTTTCGTAATCAGTGATGTAAAGTCATTTAAATATATCACCTGTCGCTCTCTGAGAACTTTTGCTACAGGGTTTTCTAAAGAAGTTTCTGTAACTTCATCAACTAGCTGAAAAATTTTAGATACATCTTTCCCCAAAGCATCTGCTTGCTTCCAACCAGTTAGCGCCTCTGCTGCTGGGTTGACAAATGTCACAATTCCTTGTTCATTTGTGGCAATAACAGCATCACTCATTGAGTTTAAAAGTGTAGCTAATCGGTCTCGATTTTCGCGTAAATCCCGTTCTAATGCGTGTTTTAATAAGCCAATTTCAATGGCTATCCGCAAATCTTTCGGAGTGAAGGGTTTAATGACATATCCAAATGGTTGCGTAGTTTTCGCACGTTGTACTGTATTATCATCGCCATAAGCAGTCAGAAATATTACTGGGATATCTAACTGCTCACGAATCTGAGATGCTGCTGTAATGCCATCCATCTCACCTTTTAAGATGACATCCATTAAAACTAATTCAGGTTTGCCTTCTAAGGCTTTAGCAATGGCAACTTGTCCGGAAGAAGCTGTTCCAATTACTGTATATCCTAGTTGATTCAGTTGGTTAGCAATGGTTCTGGCAACTATAACTTCATCTTCTACGACTAAAATTCTCGCTTGCTCCATTGGAAATATTACTACAAAATGAACTGGGGAAATTTGATTGTAAACTTTGTACCATGATGACGTTCTAAAGTCATGCTGCCTTCAAGCTGTTCTGTAACTAAGTCATAAACTAAAGATAAACCTAAAGAACTACTATTATTCCAATCTAAATCATTTGGTATCCCAACACCATTGTCTTGAATAGACATTTCGATATGATCATTAATATTCTGTAATGTAATAGTTATACTTCCCTTTTCCTCATTGGGAAAAGCATGTTTTAGACAGTTAGAAATTAATTCGTTAATAATCAAACCACAAGCGATCGCTTGATCAACATTCAGGCTAACTGCGGCAATATTAGTTTTTAAGTCAATTCTTTCTAATCCGATTTGGTAAGAAATTAAAATACTAGTTGCTAAAGTCTGGATATAGTCAACTACATCTAATTCCCCAATATTCGGTGATGTATATAAATTTTTGTGAATTAATGAGATAGAATCAATCCGATTTTGACTATCTTGAAAAACTCTAATTACTTCTGGGTCTTTGAGAGTTTGAGATTGGAGTTGTAATAAACTTGAGACAATTTGCAAGTTATTCTTGACGCGATGATGTACTTCTTTCAAAAGAATTTCTTTTTCAGCTAAGGCGCTTCTCAATTGCTTTTCGGCTTTTTGTCGTTCGACTAATTCGGTTTGAGCTTGTTGAAAGATACTAGATTTTTGAATAGCGATCGCAATTGTCACTGAAAGTTGATCAAGCAAGTCTAATTGATTTTCTTCCCATTCTCGTGGACGAGAACATTGATGCGCCACCAGTAAACCCCAAAGGCGAGAGCCAATGTTTTCGCCACCTAATTCTAATAAAATAGGTACAACTAAATTAGCTTTGACTTCAAATTGTTCTAATAGATGAATATGACAATTTGTAAGTCCAGCTTGGTAGATATCGGCGATCGCGCGTTTTCGCCCTTGATGATAATCTACTTCTCTCCCTGTCTGAAAACAAGTATCTTCTATTTGTACACCTAAAGATACTGTCCAGCCAGATTCTACTGATTCTGCTACGACTTTACCACTCATATCAGGGGCAAATTGATAAACAATCACTCGCTCTACTTGCAGCAAATGTCTTACTTCTTGAACTGTAGCGTTAAGAATATCTTGCAAATTTAAAGATTGATGAATTCTCTGCACCACAGTTCGCATTAATTGTTCTCTTTCTAACTGAGTTTTTAATGCCCTCTCAGTTTGCTTGCGATATGTGATATCCTGCCCGATACCCATGATTTGATTATTAGGAAGTCTAATATTAGTCCAAGATGTATCAACAATTCGACCATCTCTCACTTTATTTTTAAAATCATCCCAAGTTTGGTCTGCTGACTGCACAAAATTCATTACATATTGACGGTCTTCAGCATTAGGATATATTGATGTGAGCAAATCACAACTTGGAAAATCTTCCAGCTTCCACCCAATAATTTTCTCCCATTCTTGATTCACCCATTCTAATTGACCTGCTGGATTAATCAAGGCAATCATTAATGGAATGCGCTCGAAAATACTTTGCAGAAATTCATTTTGCTCTTTGAGGTGTGTTTCTGTATTCTTGTGTTCGGTGATATCAGACAATACAGATAAAATAGCTGACTCACCATTAAATATTAAATGCTGAAGTGAAGCAATAGCCCAAAATGTACTTCCGTCTGCTCTTTTGAGCATAATTTCATAATTATGTAATGAGCCTTGCTTCTCTAGTTCTGTTAATAGATTTTGAGACTCATTTATATCATGATAGATATCTGTAACTGGACAATTTATTATATCCACTGACTCGCAACGAAATGCTTTGAAGAACTCTTGATTAGCATTTAAAATTAACCCATCAGATAATCTAGAAATCATTAAAGGGGCAGGAATTCTTTCTGAAACTGCTCGAAACATTGCTTCACTTGCTAGAAGATTGCCCTCTATTGCTTTACGCTCAGTGATGTCTTGGATATAAACTAAATGAGAGTTTTTATGCTCATATTCTATAGCATGGGTTACGGTTTCAACATCAATATATTTGCCATTTTGACAACAATGCCGACATTGATGATGAAAATTTAAATTATACTGATAATTAGATAAGTTTTCTAATAAAGCAGGCAAATGTTCTACATGGTATAAGTCAGTAATTTGCATTTGCAGAAATTGTACTTTTGAATAACCATATTTACTAATTGCTGCTTCATTGACATTGAGAAATTTGAGAGTTTCTCTATCGTATATCCAAATCGGACAAGGATTATTAGTAAATAGGAATTCATTATTCATATGTTTATTAATATTTTTTAGACTAAATTAGTTACATTCATAAATTGCTGTTTTAAACGTTTTATCTGAAAAATATTCTGTTTTCTATTCTTAATAAAAATAAACAAGAGAACACAGAGATGAGTAAAAATTTCTCTCTGTGTTGGTAGAGTTTGTTTTATCTTGGTCTTCCCAACGTAGTGATGTAGATAACAGCCTCATCAATAGGAATACCTAAAACTTCGTTTACTTGGTCGTCAAAGAAGCCACCAATACCACTAACACCTAAATTAAGATTAACTGCGGCTAAATTTAAGCGTTGACCTAAATGCCCAGCATCCATGTGTAAATAACGATAAACGCGATCGCCGTACTGAGCAATGGCAGCTTTGAGATCTGCGGTATGAAAAACAACTGCGGCGGCATCTCTGCCTAAATCTTGGCCCAAACACAGAAAGTGTAACTCGCGCCGGAAGTTTTTAAACCGAATTTGGCGTAATTCTTGAGCTTTGGGTGCGTAATAATAACAGCCAGATTCCAAACCTTTGACACCACTTACAGCAATAAATGTTTCAATTAAGTTGAGGTCAAAGTAATCGGGAGTCCGGTCAAGGTGTTGCTCAATGTAATTTTGGGGTTGGTAAGTGAAATCAAGTAAAGCTTTGAGTTCATCAAAGGTTAAATCATCACCACTGTAAGCACGGGTAGAACGGCGTTTATGGATGGTTAATTCCAAGTTGAAGAGATTTTCACCCCAGTCTATTGGTGTGGTAGCGGTGGGAATTTTCAGACAGAAGGGAAAATTATATTTATCTTCCAAAGACTTTTCTTGTTTGACGGCGGGTAAATTCAGTTTGCCTGTGACACCTGGCTGAATTTGGGTGTGACGATGGAAATATTTCAGCAATTCGCCGTCAGGGACATGGGGATAGTTAGTTTCTGTAGCTGAAGGTAAAGCCGTACATCCTGTAGACAAATTTTGTTTGATATCTAATAAGTCTGCCAGAGCGAGGACAGCGATCGCACCTTCTTGTTGTGGGTCAATATATAACAAATCATTGACCGCATCATCGATAAAACCACCAATCAAGTGTGGGCGATAATCAGTAATAGCGCTCGCTAACTCAATATTCCCCAAAAGATGCCCTGTATCGAGAAAAATTCGCCGATAAGCTCTATCTTCATAGCGCCAAGCTGAACGATAAAAAACCCCAGTCACCACAATTGCCAATTGGGTACCTTCTAAAGCGGGGTGCCAGAAACAAGCATCTTGTAAAGCTTGCCACACATCATTCTCCCAATACAACATCAGTGAATGAGTGCGACACTGATAGTTATAAAGTCCTGCTGGTAAGAACGGCGTACCGCGAGATACTATATACACCTCAGCCGGATATAACCCGCCAGCGCTGGGTGCGGAACGCAAATACACCGCACTTCCCATAGAAGGCATTCTTGCCGTTAATCCGTAGCTGCGAAACAGTAACCGAGATAGCCTTTGCCACCATTGAGCATCTTCTTGTTGAGCCGCAAGGGGTTCTAATGATTCTTGCAGGTAAGGTTTAAGATCAAAAGCCGAGCCAATTTTATACTCTTTAAAAGGTACTGGCTGTTTAGCCCAGTCTAGCCTTTGGTTTTTTGAGGCTAGGGTATCAGGGTCATATTTAGTACGTTCGTGGTAGTGCTGTGCAATAGATTGGTGTATTTCTGGCATAGTACTTTCAATACCCTAGGGCTTTCTTTTTTGATCTTGGCATTCATCTGGCTCATTATTTCGTGTTAATCGGTACAATCCTCTTAAAGAGTCAACAGTCAAGTTCTTAATTTCTAGTTTCTTGGGGTCTATGGATGCGCCGCCAACGAATAACGCCGTAAACACCCGCAGCCAAAATCAACAAATAAGGTGTGTAAACTATTAACCATATACCCAACTTTAATAAACCAATGGTAAACCCGCCTAAAGATTGGGTTGACTTGTTCCAAGTTTCCTGAATTTGTGAACCTACCGCACGTTGGGGACTAGCACTAGATACAGCTGCTTCGAGGTTAAGGGTAATGGTGGAATAGGAAACTTGATTTTGTAAGTTTTTGAGTTGAGCGTCAATTTGTTCGATAGATTGCCGGACTTGACTAAGTTCTTGAGCCACACTTAACACATCTCGTACGGAGCCAGCCCGATCCATAATTTTTTGTAAATTAGCTTCGGTTTTACGCAGATTAGTTAATCTAGCTTGGAAATCTACCAAGCGATCGCCTACATCTTCTGCTGTAATACTACGACTTTCTATTGTACCTAATTTAGCTAGTTCTTCTAATGTTGGTTCCAATAAGTTTTGGGGAACTCGCAGTTGGATAGATGCGGTATGACGTGAATTTTCTTGAGTGGGTTGGCGTTCGTTTAACCCAATTAAATCACCTTGTTGTTTGGCAATAATTTGTGCAACGGCATCAATACTCTGCTCAACAGAGTTCACAACTATTTTCATCGCTGCTTTTTTGATTAATTGGGGACGCGCACGGGGTACTGGTGCAGCTTCTACTTTTTGGGCAACATTACCTGTAAGATCAGCGGCTGGTGCAGCTTGGTTTTGCTCTGCCAGTGGCGGCAATGATTTGGTAGATAAATTATTTTGTGCAGCACAACTAGTGAAAACAACTCCTCCTAGCAAAGCACTCATAAATAAGGCAGATTTGCGGGGTAATGGCAGAGAAAAATTCATAATCTCACCGGGGATGGATGGAATTAATCTCAGTATTGCCGAGGAAAGTTTTTAAGTTAGATATTGTTGCGATTTATGTAACAACTATTTTGTCAAATTTGTGTATGTGAGATAAATCACAGGAACCACCAGATTACTGAAATAGACTCAAAGTTGCGGTGTAAAAAAATACCCATCTTAAAAAATATGAATTTAATAGAGCTACTTTTAGTTTTGGCGACAGTAGTTGGAGTCGGGGATAGCAATATAATTCGCGTCAAAAGCGATACAGGACAAATTCAGACAGTCAAACTGGCTTGTGTTAATTTACCGAATGCAAGACAAAAATCTGATAGTTCAGCCGCAACGCAGAAACTCAAACAACTATTACCAACGGGTAATGCGGTAGTGATTAGAAGAGTTACAGAAGATGAAAGCGATCGCATTACTGGCGAAATATTTGTCGATAATCAGTCAGTCAATCTCCGCTTAGTTGCCGAAGGTAATGCTGTTGTTGATCAAGATTCTATCGACAACTGCCAAGAAACTAAAACTCAATATTTAATCGCTCAAGCCAATGCTAAAAATAAACGACTAGGAATATGGCAGCAAATTAATCCAGGCACAAATAAACAAGTCCCAAGATAATCATCGATAACAGAGAAATTTTGATGTTTCTTAGCTTATCTTTAGTTACACAATTTAAGGTAAGATCAAAAACCTGCCTATAAATAATTGTGATGCTTGCTGACAGGAGATGCTTCTATGGCCCGGATGTACTATGACGAAGATGCCAATTTAGACCTTTTGGCTGGAAAAACTATTGCTATTATCGGCTATGGTTCCCAAGGTCATGCTCATGCCCTGAATTTAAAAGATAGCGGTTTGAATGTGATTGTCGGGCTATATCCAGGAAGCAAGTCAGCACAAAAAGCCGAAGCCGCTGGCTTAACCGTGAAAAATGTTGCAGATGCAGCTAAAGCAGCTGACTTCATCATGATTTTGTTACCCGATGAAGTACAAAAAACAGTTTACAAAAACGAAATTGAACCTAATTTAGAAGCTGGAAATGTAGTGGCTTTTGCCCACGGTTTTAATATTCATTTTGGGCAAGTTGTCCCACCTGCTGAAGTAGATGTGGTGATGGTAGCGCCCAAAGGCCCTGGTCATTTAGTGCGCCGGACTTATGAACAAGGACAAGGCGTACCAGCGTTGTTTGCTGTTTATCAAAATGCTAGTGGTCAGGCACGCGATCGCGCAATGGCTTACGCTAGAGGTATCGGTGGCACACGCGCGGGCATTCTCGAAACCACTTTCCGCGAAGAAACTGAAACCGATTTGTTTGGAGAACAAGCAGTATTATGTGGCGGTTTGAGCGCCTTAATCAAAGCTGGTTTTGAAACCTTAGTCGAAGCTGGTTATCAACCAGAATTAGCTTATTTTGAATGTCTGCACGAAGTTAAATTGATTGTTGACTTGGTTGTAGAAGGTGGTTTGGCCACAATGCGCGATAGCATTTCCAACACCGCAGAATATGGCGACTATACCCGTGGCCCCAGAGTTGTCAACGAACAAACCAAAGCGGAAATGCGGAAAATTCTCCGCGAAATTCAATCAGGACAATTTGCTCGTGAATTCGTTTTAGAGAACCAATCCGGTAAACCAGGATTTACGGCAATGCGTCGTCAAGAAGCCGAACACCCCATTGAAGTAGTCGGTAAAGACCTACGGGCAATGTTTAGCTGGTTGAAAAAAGTTTAATTCAGTTTCACATCGGCAATTTTTCATGGTAGAGACGCAATTAACAGCGTCTCTCTACCTACAGCAGATTGCAAGTCAAACAAAAGCATAAACTCAAAGCTTTTCAGCCTTGTTCACTGCTGTAAATCCAAGATTCTGACAAATTCAATCATCTAACAAACTCATCAAGGCTTGCATTTCTGGGTCTTGTGCCTCAGATAGCTGACGGCGCAAATTTAATATTTGATTGTTTAATGCTTCAGATGTATAAAGCATCTGTGATTCCTGGGCGATTTTTAATTGACTTTCCTTAATTCTGATTTTTCTAAGCAGGTCATCAACAGCATAGATTGAATCATAATCTTGAGAAATCATAGCCTTCAATTTATGGAAAATTTCAGTAGTCAAGCTAAACTTTGCATTGCCTGAAATTATACATGTTTTGGCAGCAGGCTGATCATGAGGTTGATTAAATTTAATGAACTTTGCATCTTCTCTAGAGCGATCGCCTCAACACTGATAAAATCAGAATTACAGAATATCTCGCATTCCACGTATAGGTTTTTACATAAACTTTACACAAACTTCCCTCGTAGAGATATAGCAACGAAAAACTAGGGTGTTGTTTGTCTGGCTGCGATTTACCCTCATCAGCAATATGATTTGTGTGATTTACTTAAGTAAATTCCTACAAGTATTTGTAAAAAATACATGAATTTACTAGAACACTGTTGCTTTTTTTCAAAGCCATTATTTATATTAACTATAGACTGTTAATCATTACTTTATTATTCATCAAAGTTTCATCTTTTAAAGCTCGAAGTCCACGTAGCTCTATAAATTTTATTCCTCAAATCACCTCAATTCCTGTATCTAACTTCAGCTTGAAATAGGGATATGGTCAATATTGCAGAGGGGCAATATTTTGCATCTCTAAAATAATTGCTATTTTGCAAGTATTGTTGAAATTAGCAAAGTTTCAACTAAATTCTTGTTGCCAAAATTATAAAGTCCAACAAAAAAGAGAAGAATATGCAAGACATTCTAGAATATATTAAACAACAAGAAAAAAAATTCTCCCAATTACCTTTTTTTCAATTCCTAACAAATAGCAACATTGACCCTCATCAGCGATTAGTTTGGTTCCCTTGTCTGGCACACTTTGCCATGAGTTTTAAAGATTTGAATAATGACATACTTCAAGATAGCATGAGTGATCATCCGCTACAAAAATTGATTAATCAACACGCAATTGAAGATGGTAGTCACTGGAAATGGTATCTCAAAGATTTAGAATCACTAGAGATTGATCAGGTAATGCGATTCAGTGACTTTCTCAAGTTTGTTTGGAGTGAGAAAACAATTAAAACTCGCCGTCTTTCTAATAATTTAGTAGCAATGTGTCGTTATGAAACTGACATAGCACTAAAAATAGTAATTATTGCAACAATTGAAGCTACAGGAAGTACTGCACAGCGGGCAATGGCACAGGTCGGTGAAGAATTAAGAGCCAAAACCAATAAAAAGTATTTCTATGTTAGTCCACACCATTTGAATGTTGAAAATGCACATCTGCAATTTGCATTAGAAAATAATAATAGTGAAAGTTGCCTGGTCAATATTGAATTGAATGCAGAGCAGAAAGCTAAAGCATTAGTGTTAATTGACTATGTTTTTGATAGCTTTACTGAATGTATGGATGGGTTAATGCAATTTGCCAGTCAACATAAATTTAAAGAATTGGTCGCTAGACCTAAATATGCTCTACATAGATAGAATTTGCTGTTTAGACTATTTTGATTTTTTGTTTGTGCCATTTTTTAAGGCTTGCGCTAATTGCTCTGTACTCAAGGAACTTAACAGAGTCATATTAAGTGGAGCTTGACTAATATATTGAGTATATGCTGGCTGCAAATAGGGGCGGTATTCATCATTGTTTAAGAGATTAGTTTCCATAAAAGCTACACTTAGGGCTTTCAAGTAAGAATACACTGGAGCAGGATCTGGCCCTAATAAGCCAGATGGTACAGGCAAAACATTATTTTCTGGAGTTGACTCTTGTAAAGCGGAAAAATGGGTAGCATTCTCAATTAACACTAAATATTTGTTAGGTTCAGCCAGCCAAGTAAAAGGGCGAATTTGTTCTGGAATTGCGGGGGCGAAAATATCTTGGCTACCTGTGACTAACATCGCGGGAACTTTGATTTGACTGATACCAGTTTCACCCAAGACAGAACTGTTAATGGGATTAATGGCCATAACAGCCTTAATCCGCGGATCTTGTAGTGCATAATCTGTTGGTGGCAACTCAGCTGCTTGGCATTGCAACAATAGAGATAAATTCAATGATCTATTGGGATAACAATCCCGACGTAGCTGGGCAAAGTTCAGTTTTGCTCCTGCTAAAGTTAAAACTGTGTAGCCACCAAATGAATGTCCAATCAGTCCAACTTGCTGAAAGTTGAGTTTCCCTTTGAGGCTAGAATTGAATGTTTCTAAACGTTGGAGTTCATCAAGTACAAACTTGACATCTAATGGTCTGTCAATAAATTCTCTAGGTTGTGGTGGCCCTGCTAAACCGGCAAAGTATTGCTGAAAGCGTTCGGCATTACTACCAGGATGTTCCAATACAGCGACGGCAAAGCCATAGGAAACCAAATGTTGCGCTAAATAAGCTAAGGCATAGCGGTCTGAAGCTAAACCATGAGAAATCACAATTAAGGGAAAAGGTGTTGGGGATTTGGTTTGTGGTACATAAACATCTACTGGCAGACGACGATCGCGTTTAGCGTCATTTAACTCAAAGTAAAGTTTTTGGAACTGCAATTTTCCTGGCTGGCGTAAATCTGGCTTTTGGGAAAAATCTATGTTTGCGTCGCTAGTTTGGGCGATCGCTTGTTTTTGCAAAAATGCCACAGCGGCATCTCTGTCTTTAAGTAATTCCGATAAATTATTGACAATCTTAATTCCTTCTTCAAAGTTTAATTTAATAGTTGGCGAAGGAAATTTACGTATAATGTTGACAACAGTCAAACCCTCTTTAGAGTCGGCTGCCGCTAAAATAAACGCAGCCCGCAGGGCATAAAAACCATTTTGACGAGATTCGGTGAGGATTAATTCTCCTAAACGTTTGACTACTTGTTCTCCTATAGGTGAATAAGTAAACTGTGATACTAAAGTGGGTGTAGCACTAAATCGTTGTTGTAGTAATTCTCGTAGTTGTGCCAGTTGTTGAGGTGTAGCACGCTGGGCATAAGTATCCAACTCTCCAGTAATTTTACCTTCTTTGGCAAAGGCTTCTAACGCATCAGTAGATAAAGAAAATTCTCCAAAAGGAGGATAAAATAAGCTAATGCGCTCGGCTCCCCAGCTAGGAGTAGCTGATAAAACTGTGGATAACAGCCCTAAACTTAGGTATTTCAGCAATTTTTTCATAAGTTATTGATAAATCCAGAATTATCAAGGTTATATGGGGATGCGATCGTTAATATAGAAGGTTTTGCAGGACAAAAGTTAAACCTCAAAAGAAATAATACTTCGGTAGTATTTCTGTCTTAGATATTGGCGTTATGTTCACCCTGACTCATACCGTTTTACTTTAAATTTGATACAAATAGACCGCAGGGGAGCCAGCGCGTTGGGGAGACACTGCGTTGCGGAGGTTCCCTCCGTTGTAGCAAGTGTCGGCGGGTTTCCCGACTTGTAGCGACTGGCGTGGGCAGGGAGCAGGGGGAAAGAATGAAAAACCCATAAATTTGTATCATTTTTCGTGAAATGGTATCAGAAGTCAGTTATCTGGCAGTTCAGACCAATTAATCGGATGAACTACTAGTTTCTAGAACAGCACATTTGCAAATTCCATTCGTCGGGGCTAGGTGTAAGATATGTGTCTGTGGGAAGACTTTTGTGAAAAAACTATGTTTGCAGTCAAGCGATCGCACTGACTCTACTTGTCATCAAGACAGCTATAACAAAATCTCTAGGCACAAACACTAGATTAAGAAAGCACCTAAATCAAACTTTTTGCAGCCTGTCTGAAATGACCATCCCTACCCCCCATCTCTACAGACAATCTTTGTGCTTAATTCCTGTGAGTATCATCAAATAGGCGCGATAATAGATATAGAACTCAAGTTAAACTCATGTCTACAGTTTCCTGCTCCAGTTGTGTCGTGCTTCTCAGCCAACAACAGGAACAAAATATTTCTCACCAACAGCAGTGCCAAGATGAGCCAGCCAACCACAGCAAAACTACTGCTAAAAATTCTACAGTGGTAAAAAATGGTCGAGTTGTTGTTGTCTCTGAGTCAGCACAACCCCAGGAGACTAATGAATCCAAAAACCCATAAAACAAGAGTTATAAATTTTGATATTTTTTGATATTAAAACGTTAGTCTTTACTAAAAAACTACAAAACTAAGTTTAATAGCCGTATTTTTGACTAATTCCTTAAATTTACCTTTACTAATTTGCTCTAAAATTACTCTGGGGCTTAAGCTATTACACTGAGACATACGTAAATTACATATCTTTTTTTGCTGGTTGTTAACCGCTTACTATTAACAGTTAACAATCAAAAAACATCATGAGTAATTTTGTAGTTTAAAAGCGTCATAGCTTAAGAAAAATACTTGCTAGAAAAGTAAAGTTTTAGCTCAATTACCTAACTTCAACTACACCAGAGGCAGATAAATGAAAAGCTTATTTCTAGGACTAGGAGCAATTTTAGTTTTTGCTCCTAATGCTTATGCAGCAAGCTTTGTATATAACGAAGCTGTTAACGGCGAATTGTCTGGTGACAGCTTAAACCCAACAGCAGTGAATCTGTTAGATGGATCTAACCAGATTACTGGCTCAACCACTGGTAATCCAAATCTTGACAGAGATTTCTTTACCTTCACTATTCCTGTTGGTTATGAACTTAGTCGAATTAACTTAGCTAACTATGTTGGGCTAGATGGGGTAGGCTCCAATCAAGGATTTTTAGCTGTGCAAACAGGTTCTAGTATTGCACCTACAACTATCACTACTAACACACCGTCATTATTGGGTGCAGCTTTAATTGGTGCAGCACCTGGAAGACAAATTGGAGATAATGTCTTAGATGATTTGGGTGTAGCAGCATCAATTCAAGGAGCTACCTTTGTCGGTTTCCCTAATGGTAAACTAGGCGCTGGTACTTACACTTTCTGGATTCAGGAAACTGTTCAGGGGATACAGAACTATAATCTTGATTTTGTCGTTACCAAAGTTCCAGAGCCATCAACTATTTTAGGTATCGGTGCTGTGATGGGTTTGGGTAGTTTAATCAAAAGGAAGAAGCGTGGGCATAGCGCTACTGTAGATCAATAAAGTATCTCACTAGTGTGAGCATTAATTATCTGACAAATCCCCTAATTTAATTATGGGGATTTTCTGATGATCTGTTCCCTTTTGGCGATCGCAGAATTGATGATGCTGATTTAAATCCTGGGGACTGTTGACTTTAAAATATAACTAGCTAACTCACAAAATCCTGTGGCTTCAGCTGCACTCGTTACGTAAGTGGGTTGATATTGTAGCTGATTTGCATATTTCAGTACGTTAGCTACGCCCACAGAGACGGGAAACTGATGTCGAGCAAATAAACTTTCATCATTAGGGCTATCACCAACGGTCACAACTTGTTCGGGTGAGTAGTCAGGCCAATATGCTTGTAATACTTGCAATAAACCCACAGCCTTATCTTGACCTTGTGGTTTAATGTGACACTGTACTGTACTGTAAGTGAATCCCCAGCCCATTGATTGACAGAGATTACTTAAAGTTTGTAATTCCTGTAAAGTTAAGGCAGCTACATCAAATGTCCAATCTGTGAGGCGAAAGCGATTGTCAGCAGATTCTTGAATTTGAGGAAATTCCCTTTGTAATTCGGCAAAAGCTGCTGCTAATTGTTGGCGATGTAAGCTTAAGTCAGGAATAGAAGTTAAAGCAATGGGTTGTTCAGTACCATTAGGATAGAATATACCGCCATTTTCGGCGATCGCACCTGCAACTGGCATTAAGCTGCTAATTCCACTGACCCAACCAGCCGAACGCCCAGTAACAATTATTACCTTGATACCAGATGCCGTTAAATCTTCTAAAACTTGCAACAAGGCAGTAGAAAATTTACCTTCCTTGGTCAGAGTACCATCCATATCCGTTGCAATCAGACGGATATTACTCCAGCAAGTAGAGGCAGCTTGAGATATTGGACTAAGATTCAAAATATACATTTTAACAGCGGTATATACGTAGTTTATAAAAACCTGTTAAAAATACTAATAATACAGCAAGATGACATTAAGGATTTGGGCATTCTAAACAATGACAATTACAGTTATTGCTACCATGCTAAATCCTATATTTCTGGCGCAGTCTCCACCAGCAAAAACAAAAAAAGTAACTCAAAAACCACCAGCCAACGAACCTCAGCAGTCCCCACCCTTTTTATTAATTACCTCTGGAGGTCTGGCTGTCGTCGTGATTGGTTTGATTATATTTGGCAAAATTCAGATGGATAAATTAGAGAAAAAAATCAAATTTGAAAAATTCCGAGCCAGAGAACTAGAGAAAAAGTTTAAACTGGCGCTAGAAACTATCCGCAAAATGGAAGCTAACCCAGATTTGGTGAACTCACGAGACTTTAACCTAGATTATCTGCGGATGCGGATGTCTGAAGAAGTATTTCATTTTGCTATTCTGAATCAAATTAAAATCAGAGTCAAAGATAAAATTTCTCAAGCTTTGCGTCCCAACCAATCTCAACAAGGAACGGTGGGAATTGCCAATGGTGCAGGGCGACAGGTGGATGAGATTTTTGATGTCGAATATGAGAGTGGTACGCCGCCAAACATTGCGAAGCGGGTGTTGTTTCGTATTCAAATTAAGCTGATGAAGTTACCGACACAAGCTACCTCTACCACAATTAGCCAAATTATTGACTGTATCGAGACTTATCTGAGTCCGATGGACGATGAGGATACATGGCAACCGACAATTCAAGGTCGAATTGCCACTATGCACTGGGATCAAAAGGCTAAACCTACACCGTTACTGGTATTGGAACAATCAAACGATGGCGTAAATGTAACTTTCCGGACTAGCCGCCAAGGAAATGCGCCAAGTCCTCAAGCTAAATAGTTATGGCTGAAGGAGTGTAGGTATTTATAGAGATAGGAGAGGGGAGAAGAGAGTTTTTAAACGCGGAGTGGCGCTGAGGTCAACGCAGAGGTACGCTGAGTTTTTGCTATGGACTTTATGATTTTTCGCTCCATGCTCCAGAATCGTAGCTGACGACGGCGCTTTGGGAGTCACGGGCTAAAAGACCATCCTCCATTTCGACAATGCGATCGGCTATGTCTAAAATCCGATTGTCGTGTGTCACTAACAAAATGGAAGTACCTTGTTCTTTAGCTAAACGCTGCATGATTTCGACGACATCACGTCCTGATTGTTTATCTAAGGCTGCGGTTGGTTCGTCCGCTAATACTAATGGCGGATTGTTAACTAGGGCGCGAGCGATCGCAATTCTTTGTTTTTGTCCACCAGAAAGATTATCTGGGTAGTAATTTACTCGGTTCTTTAAGCCAACAGCAGTTAGCATAGTTTCGGCTGTGGCGATCGCATCATGTTGACCAACTTTTTCGTTCAATTCCACGGCCATTTGCACATTTTGCCTTGCAGTTAAAAATCCTAGCAAGTTGTGCGCCTGAAAAATATAGCCAATGTTCCGCCGGATTTGCACTAATTGATTTTGGCTAGAACCGTATAGTTCTACACCCAAAAATTTTAAACTACCTTCTTGGACAGATCTTAAACCACCAATCAAACTTAGTAATGTTGTTTTGCCTGACCCAGAAGGCCCAGTCATAATTACAATTTCTCCCGGATAAATCTCCAGGTTAATATCAAATAAAATTTGTCTTTTTAGTGAACCTTTACCATAGTAATGATTTAGGTCTTTAATAGCAATTACAGGTTCTTGTCTCATAATAAATCCTGTGTTAGAAGGTAGTAATTTATTTCCGTAACTCTAGAGCCTGTCTGCAAATTATGATGACAGTTTAAGCATTAAATATATACTATAGAGATAATAAAAACTGATTAATTACTACTGTATTGATCAAAATTATTTAAAAGATGTCAGCCGGGTCAGCGGAACGTAATTTACGGACGGCGATCGCGCCAGAAATGAAACACATGATCATTGTTAATATCAATACATTAGTTGCTCTACCAAAAGTCATAAATATTGGTAAAAGAGTAGCTTCTTTAGCTTTTTGGTACATTAATATGGTGAAAAATAACCCAGGAAGATACCCTAAACAAGCTAATAAAAGTGCTTCTTGTAAAATCACTATCAATAAATATTTTTGTGTATATCCTATGGCTTTTAAGGTAGCGTATTCTGATAAATGGTCAGAAACTTCTGTGTAAAGAATTTGGTAAACAATTACGGTTCCCACAATAAAACCCATAATTGTACCTAAGCTGAAAATAAAACCAATTGCTGTGCTACTTGCCCAATAGTGACGTTCAAAATCGATAAAATCTTGTTTAGTCAATACATTTACATCTTGAGGTAAATATTGACGTAAATCTTTAGCCACAGTTTCTACATCTGTGCCTGGCTTAACTTTGATTACCCCAATATCAATTAATCCTTGCTGACGGGTGTTAAAGATACGTAAAAAGTTAACATCACTGGTGATTAAATTACCATCTGCACCAAAAGATGTTCCTAAAGTAAACAGCCCTACTACTTTAATTTTGCGTCTTCTTAACTCTGCTTTGACTGTTTTACCTTTTTCAAAATCATCTGCGATCGGCCCATATTCTTGTCGGGAAGAACGGTCAAACAAAACTACATCAGGCAACTTTAATTTATCTAAATTTTCTTGCACTCCTGGCAAATTAAATAAATTAAACTCTGGATTAATGCCAAATACAAGTAATGAGCGTGACCGACCTGTAACTGGATTTTTCCAAGCCGTGTAATCTAAATAGATAGAATGTACAGATTGTACGCTTGGTAAATCTAAAGCTTTATACAACCGCCGTTGAGAAAAGCTTTTCATGGACAATATTGCGTTCGACTGGCGGTTAATTAAAATAATGTCGCCATTTAAACTACTATGTAACTGAACGTTACTATAATAGAGTGCATCTCGGAATCCGAGTTGGGTAAACATTAAAATATCAGCAAAAGCAATTCCAGCTAAAGCTACGGCTAACCGCGTTTTATCTCGCGTCATTTGTAGCCAAGCTAGAGGTATTTTTTGAATCATTTTCTCAGATAAATAGAAAGTAAGTAGGTGGGTGATTACTCATTAGTTATTTGTAGGGGTATTAGGCATTTTATTTATGCTCCCCAACTTACTTATTGTTTCTCTGAATTAGAACCTGATGGGTTGTTAATATCCACAAGCACTTTGGCGTTGGTTAAGCCAGAAACCTTGTTGCTATCTTCTGGTGAGAGGGCAATTTTAACTTCTATCACTCTGGCATCTACATCAGCAGCCGGATCAGTATTGAGGACATCTTTTTTGCCGACTTTTCTGCCAATTTCCGCCACTGTTCCTTTTAATTCGCCTTCAAAAGCGCCATTATCACTGCTGACAGAAACACTTTGACCAATACGCACCTTACTAATGCTGTCTTCAGGAACTTCAGCAATAACCATCATTTGTTCAGTTTGTCCAATTTCAGCAATACCATTGACGCTGATGGCTTCACCGGACTTGGTGTAAATTTTGAGAATTTCACCAGAAGTAGGTGCTTGGACGTAGCTTAATCGCAGTTCTGCATCGGCTTGTCTAACAGTAGCGATCGCATTACTCACTTGTGCTTGCGCCATCTGCACATTCGTCGGATCAACTTCTATCAGTCTCTTGAGTCTGGCTCGTTCTTCGTCGAGTTGTCTTCCTAAAGTAGCTATAGTTTGATCACGGGTGACTCTAGCTTCAATCAACTGCTGTTGTAACGTTGTTAAAGTCTTGACTTGATTTGCTCTGGCTTCTGCAACTTGTTGACGCAAAGTGGCTACTGCTTGTCGGAGAGTTGCTTGACTTTCAACTACTTGCTGTTTAGCGGTGACTGCACTTAATCGTCGTCTATCCCTTTCTTGCTGAGAGATAGCACCTTGTCCGTACAGAAAATCATAACGTCCAGCATCAACTTGAGCATTACGTTGTTCGGCTTGTATACGTGTCAAGGTAGCTCTTAAGGTATCACCTTGACCTCGCAATTCGGCTTCTAGTCGCTCGACTGTCGCCTGTTGCGCCATTTTTTCGGCACTCAACTGCGCTGCAATTCTGGTAATTGTGGCTTGTTGAGCATCCCTTTCGCCGCGTAATTGAGCTTCTAGTCGAGCAATTACCGCTTGTTGCGCTTGAATATCTCTGGGTGAACCAGCCCGAACTTGCGCTAAATTAGCACGAGCTTCTAGTAATTTGGCTTTTGCTTCTTCTACACTGGCTAACTGAGTTTCGTGGTTATCTAAAAGTGCAATTACTTGCCCTTTCCTCACTCGTTCTCCTTCTCGGACAAACAGCTGCTTTACTCGTGATGCAGATTGCAATCCCGCAGCAGGCGCAGAAAGTTTGATAACTTCGCCTCGCGGTTCTAAACGCCCCACAGCACTAATGCTGTTAGCAACTGGTTTGACAGGTACAGATAAGCTAAGTTTTTTCAACTGCTCAACTTTAGCTGTAGTTAGTAACCCCGCAGCGATTACTATTGGTAAGGCTACAGCAATGCCCCACCAAATCTTAGGTTGTTCTGGATCAAGTATTTGTTGCCTTGATCTTGGCTTTTCAGTCACCCTTGACATGGTTGTTGCCTATTTATTTAAAAATGTGCTGATGGATATAAAAAAGTATTAGACGCAATAGAGACTTGATAAATTGCCTCTACTAAATACCCTCGGAAACTTGATTCTTATGAATACTTAGCGCCACAGCTTTTGGATCATGGCGCTACTAGTAGCTAGTTATTCAATAGATGCAAGAATCAAGATAATTACTAATTCATCACTAAAAAACTATTGAGAATCCACCGCTTTGAAAAGCAACCCCGGTTCAGTTGGAAACTCAATCTTTATCAGAAACTTAATTATGAACTAGCAATTACGAATTTTCAATCAATTTTTTCAAATAGAGCATCCCTAACATTACAGTTTCCTTAAACTTGTAGTCAACCAATTATTAGGCTTATTAACTCTTCACTCATTTGGATATTTGCTCCAAAGATGTTAAGGCTATGGTTAGACTCCATCAAACTATCGTTAACTGAATTCTACATTTATCAGTTAAGGGAAAACGTAACAGAACCTACAGATGGGGAAGGGGAAGAGGCAGAGAGTAAGGGAGCAGGGAGTTGGGGATAATTAACTATTGACTCAATTTGGCAAGTCAAATAAGACTGTGGTCATATAATTATCTGCCCATTCTTGACCAAAGGCTTTTTCGAGGACGCGGCGGGTTTTATCGTTTTGCTGCTGCTTGGTGCAGTAGTTGTGTTGTCCGGCGATAATTTGCAGGGTTTGTTCGGGGGAAACAGGACTAGCGGCGATCGCTTGGGTACAATGTACTTCTAAAAAGTTTTGCACACGCGCCAGAAACATCGCTTCTTCTTCTGGTGAACTGGGACGCACAAAAATACAAAACTCAGAAAAGATATGACCCCATTCTGGTAACTCTCTCGGTTGGGAAAAGTCCAAGGCTGGGAGTGCTGCAAGTTGATTTGTATAGGATGCTGGCAAAGTGCGGTCTAAGTGAACAGGAGATAGATCGGCGATCGCTGCACTAATCTGGCCTCTACCACCAACTAAATCGCACCCAAACATCGGTAGGTCATATTCTGGCCGCGGAAACATCACGCAGTGCAGAATATCCAGCATATTTCCCACCTTTGCCAGTTCCAAGTGCATTTTCCGAAACTGCGGTGTTTGATAGCAGCGATTTTCAATTGTCAGTTTCTCACCCTCTAATCGACCTTCCACATATCCCAACTCTGCTGGCAAATGGTAAGGCGATAGTTGCAAATGCTTGTGCCAAGCAGCCTCAATGCTATCAGCTAACTGACGAATGAGGGGATGTTGTTGTTCACGTAATGAGGGAGTAGAAGTAAATGACATATTCTTGTGAGAAATGCTATCTAAAGTCAGTCTACAGTCAGCTGCACCACTTCAGTTTAACCGCGCAACATTAAGCAAACTGTTACGCCTAGTTACGTAAAGTTATAAGACGTTGACTTTTCAAAGTAATTAGTTATTTTGTAGTCTTAGTTACAGAATGATTGTTGCTTTAACCCATTAGGGAGGCTTGCAGCTATGAAAATTGATACTCAAAGACCAAATTGTGCTGTACCAGCAGTCAGACAGAATCTAGACTGGTTAAGCAACGCCTATAGCAAAAGTTCAACCAAACAATGCCAATCTGACCTATGGGTGCGTCTTTTAGAACTTCCTAGCCCCTACAGTTTTGATGAAGCATTGTTACTCTGCCAAGTTTCCGCTGATGAGTGGTTAGCTTGGGTACCAGATCATGGCGAAGTGAAATTGCATAGTAGTCAATGGTCAATGATCAATAGTTATTAGTTATCTGATATCTTGCAGCATTCTCAATAACTGTAGTGGGCAGAGAATTTTCACCTTGCCCACCTGAGTTTAATTGCCATAAAGTATTTATTGCCAAAAATCAGTGACCTCATACCCCAGTTCTGCTAACATCTGCCTGAGCAAAGGTAAACTGAGACCGATGACATTGCTGTGACAACCTGCAATTTGCTCAATAAACAAACTACCAAAACCTTCTAATGCAAAAGCACCAGCGCATTTGAGGGGTTCGCCAGTAGCTACATAAGCTTGGATAGCGCGATCGCTCATTTTGGCAAAATATACCTTTGTTACCTGACACTTGACTAAAGTCCGGTTTTGTGAAGTGTCAATTAACACATGGCCAGTGTATAAATCGCCAATATTACCTTGCATTAATTGCCAACGAGCGATCGCTTCTGCTGCATCTGCTGGTTTACCATAAATCTCCCCATCAATCGCCAAAACTGAATCACAACCCATAATCAAAGCTGATGGAAACTGGGGTGCGATAGTTTCTGCTTTACGTTGAGCTAGAACTTGCACTAACTCAGCAGGTTCACTCAGTTGGATTTGTGACTCATCAAAATCACTCGGTTTAACTATTGGTTCAATCCCAACAGTTTGCAGCAAGCGACGACGGGCTGGAGAAGCCGAAGCCAGTATAAATTGAAGAATGTTCATTGTCATTTGTCAATGGTCAAAAGTCAATTGTCACACACTGGCTTTTCTCTTCTGCCTTTTGACTTGAAAGCGCTGATTCAAAATACTAATCCCTAGCCTCTCGTCCCTACTCCATTCATGGTTATGAATTTTGTCGTCGGGACTGCCTTTTGATTAATACACTGTGAAAGAATCGACAACATTTTCCATAGTCCGTTTAACCTTCGCCCAACGTTTTTCCGGAATTGAGGCGTTGAAAGTAAACAACTTGCCACGACTAACAGCAACACTAGCGATGTTATGTCTTTGCTGATTATTCGGTAGTTTCACTAAATACTCTAATATATAGTAGACTTTACCTTCATCGTCTTTTTCTCGTGCATCAACTAATTCGGCTGTACGACCAGAATCTGAAGGTGCAAGGGCTGCTTTTCCCAACTTATACCCAACTTCTGTGGGAGCGCCCAGTTCTTTTAAAGTTTTACCTTCTGAAACAGGACTAATCACCACCGAGACATTTTCGGATATTTCGATCAAATCATGGAAGACTACATCAGGGCCATTAGCAACTTTAACAGGTAGCCAGCCGTTAGGGTATGAAAATTGATAGCCATCAGCAGTATCGACATAGCTTTTAAATCCAGCCGCAGCAGCTACACCAGGATTACTCAAGCTGAAGCTCAAAATTAATAAAAAAATAATTGCAATTTGTTTCCACATTGTTAAAAATTCCTTTGGGCTGGAAGCAACAAAAGTTAAGCATTATGTATCGTTTTTATTGTCCCACCAACTGGGTCGTAGCGGATAAGGCATCACAAGGAGAGATTTAGTTATATATGCTGACAACTATCGAATTGCGCTGGTTTTACCCTAGTCAGATCCCAATAGAGATTGAAGAATGGTTTCCCCAAAACTGTTCACCAGAAAAGCGAGAAGACTTTTACCTTTACGTGCCACAATGCGATTATTTGGGAATTAAACTGCGTCAAGAACGCTTAGAAGTCAAGTGGCGTAAAGCAGAATTAGGTGTACTGCGTTTTGGTGAATTAATAGAAGGTAAGGCCGAAAAGTGGGGTAAGTGGATATGCAACGATTCCACAGGAGAAAGTTTTCAGCCTGCAATGGTGTTTGCTAATTCTGTTTGGGTGAATGTTCAAAAAGTGCGCCGTTTGCAATCATATAAAATTTTACCAGACTCTTCCATACAGGCGGTTGCTATCAATGAAAGTATTGATAACGGTTGTAGTATGGAAATTACGCAACTGCGAATTCAGGAGCAAACTTGGTGGAGCCTTGCATTGGAAGCTGCCGGAGAATATACTCATCTGCAAGAAAATCTCCATTTACTGGCAAGTTGTGTATTTAATAACTATCGAGGGATAAAACTCATAGCTGCAAATTCTTATGCTTATCCCCATTGGCTAGATTTGATTTTGGTGAACTATAGCTAATACACTTAGTCTTGACAAGGCTTTGATAAATCAACACTGTCCTAAACTAAATGATTAGTACAGGTCGGTGTAAATAAATAGACCATCTGTAATTGCTAAAAGGCTAGTGGTGTAAATATTCTTTATTTTTCCGTTGGACTCCTTCAGAGTGACACTCCTGCGTCGCTAACACCACTTGCTTCTCCTAATCAGAGACGCTACGCGTAGCTTGCTTCCCCGTAGGAGTACAAGTCGGGAAACCCGCCGACACTTGCTACAACGGAGGGAACCTCCGCAACGCAGTGGCTCACTTTTGACTTTTGCCTTGTTGTACTAGGGCTATAAAAATTACCCTTTAATTTTTCACAAAGGACTAATAACCAATGACCAATGACTATTAACTAAACAATCTGCAAAACCACAAGTGTCATATCATCAGTATTTTGCCTATCAGAACCGATGAACTGCTGAACTTGGTCAAATAGATAATCAACAATTTCTTCTGGCCCGTTGCAATAGCGACAAGCAGCGCTAAAAGCTGCTACAAAATTTTCTTCATCGAAGCGATCGCCACTAGCAGCCGCCGCATCAGTCAAGCCATCCGTATAATAAATTACTGTATCTCCAGGCTCTAACTGTGCCTGGGCATCTTCATATTGGCTGTTAGCATCCAAACCAATCAGCATTCCTAGAGTATCTAGACGACTAACTGTTTTTGTTGCTGCGTGCCACCACAAGGGAGGATTGTGTGCTGCATTACTGTATGACAAAATCCGATTTCTGGGATTGTACTCAGAATAAAACAGCGTCACAAAGCGATGGGAATTTTCCAAATCCGCATACATAACTCGATTCAAATTTTGCAAAATCCCAGACGGCGAATTGCCATGCAACACTTCACCCCTCAGCATCCCCCGCATCATTGTCATAATTAACCCGGCTGGGACACCTTTCCCCATCACATCTCCAATGACAAAACCCCAACGACTTGTTTCAGAAGAGACTCTGCTAATTAACTGCAATTGATTATGATTGGTGGGAATAAAGTCGTAATAATCGCCACCGACTCGATTAGCAGGTTTACAACGTGCTGCTAGGGATACACCAGGAATATTTGGGCATTGACGGGGTAATAGCCGTCGTTGAATTTCTGCCCCAATTTCTAATTCTTGGTCTAGGCGTTCTTTTTTCCTCAGTTCTACCGCTAGTTCATCATTTTCAATTGCTACAGCTGTTTGGTCTGCAACCAAGCGCACTAGCTTTTGTCTGGTTTCTGTCCAACTATAGTCTGGGTCACGGCTTAAGACGTAGAGCCAGCCTCGTTCTGTATGCTTAACTAAAATTGCCGTGCCAAATATTTGGACATCTGGCCCCAAATAGCGGTGCATCTGATCATCTAAGATACCCGTGGAACTGGCTAGAGGGGTACTATTGGGCAGCAATGTAATTTGACTGCTGGCTGTTTCTAAGGCTTTGCGGATATTTTTGCGCTGGCGACTATCCTGCCAGTGTAATTGCTCTAATCTAACTTGACCGTTAGGTTTGTAGAGAAATAAGGCACTACCATCGGCATCTGTCACCCTGGTTGCCATCAAAGGAATCAGTTCTAAAAACTGATTCAAATTATTGAAGCTTCTGAGGGCAAATCCTAAAGAACTCAGCAAATCTTGAATTTTATTTTGTTCTCGGTGCAACCTGGCGACAAGTTCTTTCAGTGCCACGACTGGTGTGACATCGGTCGCGGCACTATTATTACCATCAGTAGGTTGAAAAGGCACTTGAGACACAGGCACAGATACTATCCAATTAAGATTAGTAGATTGTAGATTGCTTAATAACTTTACTTTGGCAAAATATTGCTAAATCATATTGAGACAAGATCCCTCAATTTAGCAAGAGTAGAAAGACGTAGGGTGTAGCTAGAAAAAAATATAGCATTTGCTGATTCTATTTCTAACTAAATACAGATACAGAAATTTCATGTATTTTTACGTAAAAGCTGATTAGTATAAATCAGTAACTACCTCCATTGTGCGGAAGCTTTTCATGAGCGCAGAACTTAATTAGCAAATCATACATCATGAAACAAAAAATTAATTAATTAATTAATTTTTCCGAATTTTCCGATTTTTTATTGTCTTGGAGAAATAGCCAGATACGGAAATAAACGGTAACTTAAATTTTTCAGTTAAAACTTGAATTTTTCTTTGTTCTTTGGGCAATTTTCTAACTTATAATTTATCTCCAGAGAATATTCATGAATTTTTAAGGAAAGTCACTTCATATCTGCTCCTAAGTTAGATAACTCTGTTTGGGTTATGAGAATAACACGCCTTTGCTTATTCACCAACTAATTAGGCTTAGTTTTTATTTTTTCCAGTATTTATAGCAGTTATCAATTAGGTTTACAAGGTTATTGCCAAGAGTGCAATCCTTACACGTAAGTAGGTAGAGGTAAATAATTATCGTTAGTATGAAGTATATACTGAGTAGGAAGAGGCAAAAAGCATAATTTATCAGGGTTTTGTCCTATTTAGGAGTTACACAAAATATTTCTCCGTGACCGCTGCACTTCTATGGCTCTTTATTCCGTAACTCATACTTAAGTTCTGTCTTAGTCAAAAAAAACCTACACTGCACGCTGCTGTCAGTGTAGGCTAGGATTTTAGCCACTCAATAGAGCCTCGACAAACTCGTAGCTAGAAAACGGCCGTAAGTCTTCAATTCCTTCGCCTGCACCAATAAAACGAATTGGTAAACCTAACTGCTGCACAACAGCCAGCGCGACACCGCCCTTGGCTGTACCATCCAATTTGGTTAAAACTACACCACTGAGTTGGGCTGCTTGGGAAAATACTTCTGCTTGACGCAAGCCATTTTGACCAAGGGTGGCATCTAAAACCAACAAAGATTCGATTTTGGCATTCGGGGCTTTTTTGTCGATAATCCGGCGAACCTTACTCAGTTCATCCATTAAGTTCTTTTTATTTTGCAATCGCCCAGCGGTATCAACTAATAATAATTCTGTTTCGCGGGCTTGGGCTGCGGCGATCGCATCAAATACAACGGCGGCAGGGTCTGTATTTTTACCAGGGTTGGCAATTACTTCTACACCGCTTCTGGTTCCCCAAACTTTCACCTGTTCTACAGCCGCCGCCCGGAAAGTATCTGCGGCTCCAATCAAACATCTATAGCCAGATTTTTGGGCTAAATGAGCAATTTTGCCGATAGTTGTGGTTTTCCCTGCCCCGTTGACACCAGTAATTAACCAAATATTTAGGTGATCTTTTTCTGGGGCAAAGCTGGGTTTGTCAGATTTACGGATTGGCTCATCTAACATATCCCGCAGAAGTTGTTTTAAGTAAGCGATCGCTTCTTCGGGCGGCGTAACTTCTTCACGCAATTTTTTCTGTAAAGCACTAATAATATGATCTGTGGCTTCTACGCCTACATCGGCTTGTAAAAGTACAGATTCAATTTCTGTTACGGCCGCTTGGTTAAGTGGCCCTTGTCCGACAATCGCTTTAAGTTGATTGAGAATGTTACGCCGGGTTTTGTCTAATCCTTGCCGTAACTTTTTTAACCAAGTTATTTCTTCAATCGAAATATCTTCTGCTCGTCTACCTTGAGCCGCCAATAATTCCGCTGACCAGACAAATCCTTCATCAAATGCCAAGTCTGTAATTTCTGTGGCAGTTGCTTCACTAACAGTAGCCGGTTGCGTCAATTCCGGTTCTGCTACTTCAATGGCGCTGGCTATCAATCGCTCTTGCTTGGCTTGTCGTTCTGCTGCTGCTCGTTCTAAAAAAGACAATGCAGCTGTCTCGGTTGGCTGTGTTTCTATAGATGTCGGTTCTTCAGCATTAAGTGTAATTTCTGCCTCTGTTACAGGTACTTCTTCAATAGTTGCTTCTAGTTGTGGAGCTTCTATAATTACCGCAGATTCTGGGACGGGAGTCTCTACTTCTTCCGTAACTGCGGCTACCGTTTCCGGTGTTGCTGATGGTGTTGGGGCAGTTTCTTCAGTTTCCGATTGTTGTTTTTGCTGAATATTTTTATAAGCAGCTTTCGCAAACGCCAACAAATCTGCTGCCGATTCTGGTGTAGTTGTTGGGTTAGTATCGGATGTTTCTGTTGCCTCTGGTTGGGTTACAGGTGCTGGAGTATTTTCCGCCTGTTGGTTTTCAGAGGGGGTATCAGAAGAATCGTTATATTGACGACGAAACCAATTAAAAGCCATTGCCGCTAACGGTATGAGTTGTTATGTAAGTTAGGAGTTATGAGTTAGTAAGTTATGAGTTTAATTGAATTTGTTACTCTTCCCTATGGTGAAAACCTCCGGGATATCCTCACCTCTCAATGTCGGGTTACTGGTAGGGGGTAATTCCCCCGCAAGCAACTGACTTTTCCACACCTTCAACTCACAACTTAGCATTCATAACGGTTCCACAGTTAGGATAAAACACTGGGCAATTTTTTTTGTTCGGTGAATCGGCGCAGAACTCCATTGATAAATCTATGACCTTCATCTCCGCTGTAGCGTTTGGCTAACACCACAGCTTCGTTAATCGCCACGCTGTCAGGCAGGTTTAAAAATCCCATTTCTGCCACAGCGATGCGGAGAATATCGCGGTCAATTTGAGCTAGGCGATTAACTTGCCAATCTACCAAAGCGGCGGATATTTGTTCATCGATAAAGATACGATGTTCATTGACTGTTTTGACAATTTGAATGGCATATCTGCCGACTTCTCTGTCTTGATTTGCCAGTTGAATCAATTCTGGGAACTCAACTGCGGCACCGAGTTGATTAATGGCAGTTTGGGTGTAAGTGATCGCTTCTTGCAGCATAGTCCTCGCGGTATTCATGTCTGAAGCACGAGTTTGACTGGTTAAGAGGCGATCGTTACTGCGTTGCAATTCAGCAGCAGCGTTATCTAAAGTATCTTGAACTTCTGCTCTCAGGGTTCGCACAGTGGCTAATACCAATTTGGGCAGATGTTCCTCGGTTAATTTTTTTGGGTTGACTGGTAGCTGGCTGAGACTTAACAGCGCCAGTTCACGAGCAATTTGTTGAGGTTTGCGGTCTTGCATGGAAGTGAGTGCCTAAGCAGTAAATTAGGGGTTAAGAGTGAATTGATTTTCACAAAGCTAGACATTCATAATATCTATTTACTTGTGTCTTTGCCGGATAAATTTTATATTTCCTCGACGGAAATTACTGAATGCTTTGGTTCTTTAGTTGAAGCTGGCAGGTTTTGTTCTTTACCCAAAACTAAAGGCGGTAAGGGAGTATTCGGTGCCACAATCCCACCAGAGACAATCACCTTAAAAGCATCTTCAATCGACATTGACAGGTTAATAACATCTTCCTCTGGAACTACGGCATACCATCCGGTAGTGGGATTGGGTGTAGTTGGAATGAAAACACTCAACATTGGGCGGGACATCTTGGCTTGGATTTCAGTACCCATAGCACCTGTGACAAAAGCGATCGCCCAAATTCCCTGTCTGGGATATTCTAATAAAACTACACGGCGAAACTTGCCATTAGAGTCTTTGAGTAGAGTTTCTAAAAGCTGCTTCAGGGTCTTATATACTTGTCCCGCTAAAGGAATCGCCTGTAACACTCGCTCACCAACATCGAGTAACCAACGCCCAGCAATATTTCGCGCCATTAACCCAATTAACAAAATACTTAACAGCGGTACTGCTAGTCCAACCGCTAAATTCAGTATATTTACTAGAATTGGGTGCAGTCCATCAAAGGGATTGAGTTGTTTGGGAACTTGGGTAAGAAAGTCGATTACCCAATTGGCGATCGTGATTGTTAGCCAGATGGTGGTTGCTAGGGGGATAACTACTAACAATCCAGCTATCAGGTCATTTTTAAAATCCTGCTTGAGGCGATCGATTACCAAACTTCGTTTCTCCTTTTTTAGGCTAGTAAAACTCTGATGATAGGAATTAATACCAGCAGATGATCAGCTTGGGAAGGTTTTATTGACTACATTTTTGACCGTATTCTATTTGAGAAAGCGGTCAATAGATGCCTGTTACTTTGATAATAGGCTGTTACTACAAGAAAAGTATTTATTTTTCGCTAGTTAGAGATATATATCGCAAGATATAGCTAACTACTGAAAGTTTTTCCATCTGCGAGGATGTTACTTTTCTTTGTACAGCTTGTAAATGATTGTTGCAAATATTTTAATTATTACTGATCCTACCGCGACAAACCAAAATCTGCCGATTATTCTGAAAGCTAGGTATAACAACTAAAAACGTGCTTTTAACTAGTTTAGAACTAACTAGGAAGTCAAAGGTATTTTTCTGAAAAACTTTTGTTATAAATTTTAATAAAATTCTGCGTTGAGAAACTATCAAGCCTGAAGACTAAAGCATAAAAATAACTTTTACACTTCAGACTTCAGACTTTGCTCTTCATCCTTCTCCAGCAATTTGTGTAGCCACAACCTTGTTGTTTTCACTTTGAGATATGATATTTTCTACACTAGGTGTAGGCAGATACTTCATTTCCCATACTTTCAGTAAAATTAAGTATTCATAAAAAGCCTGTAATGTACACCAAGCCATTCCAGCGCGACCATCTAAGCAGCCACCTAAAAGAAAATACATATATAAAAAGCGTAAAAAAGGTCTAGCTGGTAAACGTAAAGATAAATCTTTTAAAGCACGTCGTCTTTCTACTTCAGTTTTGCCAAAAAATAAATCTCGCCATTCAACTTTGCCATTTTCTAGTTGATTTAGTGTCTCTTGAGCTTCATCTGTAGAATAACGATTGTGTTTTTCAATCCAACGACTCAAGCCTTTGCCACAGGTGTAATGTGGGTAAGTTTCTTTTAAAAAGCTAGTAGCCCCTTCGCAAACTTCCCGTTCGGTGTGACCGTAGTCTGTAAACCAGACTTTACCGTGGCGGAAAAGACGCATCTGATAACGGGGATATTGGGTGCTATAGCGAATCCAACGATTCATAAACATCACCCGTTCAGCGACGTAGTAACCAATGTAGTTTGGGTTTTGCATCGCCTGGGTGCATTCAGCAAATAGTTCTGGTGTCATACGCTCGTCAGCTTCCAGAATGTAAACCCACTCGTATTTTGGAGGTATAGACTCTAACATCCAAGTGCGTTGACGACCGTGGCTTTCAAAAGCGTGTTGGACAACACGAATGGGATAGCGACTAGCGATTTCCACAGTGCGATCGCTACTGCATGAGTCCACAACTATAATGTCATCGGATAGCATTGCCGACTCGATACAAGGTGCAATATCTAGTTCTTCGTTATATGTCAGTATGTAAATTGAGAACATGTGCAGATTTTATAGCGATTTTACTAACAGTTAATTACTCAAAAGCATGAAGTATGAAGTATGAAGTATGAATTTTATCGTTCAGCCTTCAGACTTCATCCTTGCTTTACCGTGCAGCAGCTTTACGTCCACCAGTTTGTAAAGCGCCACCACCTCTTAATCCTGTCCAGCCGATAATAATGTACCCAATCGACAACAACAGACTGCTCATACTAATCCGTAATCCAGATTTCCAAGCATTGTCTCTAGCTTGTTTTTCCGCATCTTCCTTGCGCTGACGAATTTGGCTCAATCGCTGATTAGCCAGTCCTTGAGGATCGGTTTGTTGGGCAATAAATTTGTCCAGTTCTTGAGGATTAGCTTTAAACTTCTGGAGTAAGTCTTTCTGTGATTGTGGCAATTGAGGATTAGCCAGAGCTTGTTTATACTTTTGATCGTCTTTCAGTAATTCCGAAAACTGCGCTCTGGCTTGGGCGCGGAGTTGTTCTAACTGAGCTTTTCCCTGATCTGTATTAAGTTGCGCTTGGAATTGATTTACTTGGTTTTTCAGTTGGGCTTCTGCCTGATCGGCTTCTTGACCAATTTGAGTGACAGTTTGCGCTTTGGCTTGATTAACATTATTCAAGTGTAACGGGAAAATCAACAAGAAAATTAGTCCCAAAACACTGGATAGAATGAAAGCTGGGAATCTTAAGTCAATCCCTTTGGCACCACCTTCACTAGCACCATCAATCCAATAGCCAATCAACAGGGAACCTAAGCCCACCATAGGCACGATACCTCGGTCAACTAGGGCTGTTGCTAAATTAATTTGCCAGCCGCGATCGGTTGGTTGGAAGGGGAGCAATAAAATTAAAAAGTCCAGCAAAAAGGACAAAATTAAAACTGCCCCAATTACTTTGAGTCCAAGGGCTGCGTTCCCGGAAGTAAAACGATTAGTCATATTCTCCAAACTTATAGTGAATCAGCGTGATTGTCCTATTTAAAGTTACTGGAATATTGTTCCTGTAACTCTGCCTGTTCAATAAAACTATCTCTTATATAGAAAAGGCAAATGTAATACTAGTTATTACCTGTAGGTTTGAAACTACACCACGGTAGCACTAGTTAACCTGTGTGTCTTCAGAAAATACTTGGTGTTTGAAGATACGAGATTAGCTGATATGAGTAAAAAAACAACGTTGATTTTCAGCTATCTATGAATCTCTCAACCAGTCTGACTGCTGAACAATTTCTTCCCAAATTGACAGATCCTCTGGTCGGTCAACGTCAGCCAATGCAGGTAAGTAGGTATGTGAAACACCAATTTTTTCGGCAATAGCCACAGTTTGTTGTAATACCTGAGCAGTTCCCCAATCGATGTTAGCGAATAATTCTGGAATGAAGCGATGCACACCAATTAAGTAATAACCACCATCGATAGCTGGCCCAATTACCAAATCAACAGTTTGTAATTGTTGGAAAGCGGTTGCCAAAATTTGGGAATTTAGTCCAGGGCAATCGGTGCCAATGATAATCCCATATTCTGCCCGCTTTTGGAAAGCATCAAACAGCGATCGCGCCATCCGTGAACCTAAATCACCTTCACCTTGTGATTTATAAAGTAGTTCCGAACCTAACCAATCTTGCATTAATTGCAAATTTCCACCAGTAAACCGCACTTCTACAGAAATACCAATAGCTTTTTGTAATTCTTGGGTTTGTAACAAAGTGTATTCAGTCATTTGCTGTTGCAGATTAGCAGCACCAATACTACCCAAAGCTGGTATTAAGCGAGTTTTAGTCTTTCCTGCTTCTGGATAGCGTGTAAAAATAATTAAGTGCTGTTTTTGAACTTCTGATAATTTCAGCACGCAATAACCTTAATTTTTACCGACTAAAATATCTTAATAGCAATATTTACCACTGTCGTTAGCTGTAGAATGTTCTGCGCCTTTACGCATTGTCCCTAACAGTGTAGAAGCATACACACAACGCCTAACTTTTCCAGCATATTTACTATAGAAAGTGATCTGCCCCAAAACTTTCACATTCCCCCGATGATCAAACTGAACTTGACTTATTCCGTTAGACTGTTGCAATGTTGTCTCAGTTTCATATAGTTGCACGTTCCTATCTAAATTATTCCAGTTAGCTTCCGAGGAATTTACATTAGAAGGGTGAATTGCCCATTTGACAATGCCATTTTGTTGACTAAAACTAGCTTGCCAAGTTAATTTTTCTTTAGCAGCTTGGCTTTGAGCTTGCCGCATAGCCCGATAAACTTCATCTTGGGCAGCATTAAGACGCTGAATATCTATAAAAGCCAACCACTGTGGTATTGCCACAGCAACTAATAAACCAATAATAATAAGAGTTACTAATATTTCTGGTAGTGTAAATCCGCTAATAGATTCACACTTATAATTTTTAGTATGAAAGATAAAATGCACTATATGCTTATTCAAAACTTCATGCACCCAAAAAAGTTAACAAGTAAAGCAAATAATTTTTACTTCAAATTTTCACCATTAACTTATTTGTGAAAATAGCCTTTTTTCCACAGATAAAAAGGGCTAATTAAACTACTTAAAAATAGTTGCATTTCACAGGCTGTAACTAAATCTGTTTTGATTTTGGTTTGGTATTTAAATAAATGTAAAATTATTTTTCGGATATCGTTTAACATGTAAGCTAATAATACCACTGGTCTTATCCAAGGTTGAACATTAATCATTCTCGTAACACAACGACTAAATCCAATCCCGCGGAAGAAGGGAATTAAATAATCTCTGGTTAATCGAGAAGCGCTAATTTTATGGTAAATTTCCATTTCTGGGTTATACCAAATTTCCCAGCCAAATTTTTGCAGATAAGATAACATTTCTAAATCTTCACCTGTTACCATATTTTCAGCAGTTCTACCAGTCAAAATAAAATTATTTGGGACACTTTCTAACCAAGCTTGTTGTCGGATAACAAGCCCGGCGGATGGTGGAAGTAATTTTTTTGCTGGTTCATATAGTAAGGGTAAATTACCTCGTTCTGTAATTGCTAAAAAAGCAGCAATACGCTGAAAATTTTCTGGGGGATCTATTTCCCATAAAGGATGTATTTGACTAGCATAAGCACCAGCTTTTGGATAATGCTGACCAAAAGTATAAGCTGTGGCTACCCAATTTAAATCTGGATAGTTATCATCATCTAAAAAACCGATTAATTTACCTTTAGCTTCTTTAACAGCAAGCTTTCTAGCGAAGGCTGCACCCTGTTTTGATTCAAAACAATATCTTAAAGGATAAGGTTTTTTCCAAGTTTCTTGATAGGTTTGTACAAGTTTTGCTGTATAGTCGTTGCTATTATTATCTACAACAATAATTTCCCATTGAAAGTTTTCAGTATTAACCTGGTTGTGTAGTTTTTCTAGCAAATCAGGTAAACGTTTGGCTCCATTATAAGTGGGTATCGCCACAGTAAATTCAATAGACATTTTCTTTTGTATAGGTTTTGATTTAATTACAAGCACTATCCTTAGCGCTTCGCATTCCACCAAGAAGTGTTTCTATAATCACGCATCGTTTTAGTCCATTAGTCTGTGTAATGTTGCTAGAGCTAGATGCAACTACTATTTTTATGGGTACTGTAGCATCTACAGGTAAAGTACCATTATTATCAAACGTAATTTTTCTAACTGTTGTAGTAATTAGGCTCACACTACTAGTACCCTGATTTGCATTATTCAGATTACTTCCTATCGATATTTGCCCTGTTTTTAAGCCTAAATCACTGAAGGTTTTATCTTTGGAAAAGTCAGGAGTTTCAGAATCAGGGTGAAAGGCTAGTTCTGGTAGGTTATTACTGTTTCTAAAACTGACACTATATTTGAGTTTTTTGTTTTTAGCTTCTTGTCGTGCTTTTTGCAATACTGTTAAAACAGCTTCATTAGCTTTACCTACTCTTTGTCTGTTAATAAAAGCATTCCAAGAGGGGATGGCGATTGTAGCTAAAATGCCAACCATAAGAACTACTGCTATGACTTCTACTAAAGAAAATCCAGCATTTTCTTGAGAACTATATTGATACGTGTAATGCTTAGTTATTAAGCATTGTTTGGAAGAGTCAATAACTCTACTTTTTGTAGATTTTTGTCCAGATTTGCAGACTATTAATTTTTTCATAATTATGCTCCAGTTTACTCAATACCAAGGAAGCCACGACCTTTAATCTGAATATTTGCAGTTGGAAAATAAGCAGATTGCTGAGAACTATATTGAGCGCCAGTTTGAATTCTGGCTAGAGCATTACCTCTGATATAAACTCTTGCTATGTATTTACTTGCATTTACACAAGCATAGAAACTGCCAGTTCTAAAGGTAGTAGGAACATTTGTTTTTGTATAGTCTGGAACTTGTTGCTCACCTGCTGCTATATTACAAGCTGCTAGGGTTGGTGTTCCACTTGTAGTTTGGTCAATATAATCAGCTAAGGTAGTTAACTTATTGACGTTTAAATCGTAACTGGCTGAATGTTTTCTCCAGTTACCTAACTTCCTCTTTAAATCTCCCTCTAAAGATAGATCAAATGGCATAAAACCAGTACTCGGTAACAACCGATATTTGACTGTTTTTGTAGTACTATTAACAGTCTCTGAACGACTGAAAGAACCAGTAACATCCCGAATACCATCCCGAATTTCCCACCTCTCAATACGGGTAGTAGTAGAATTCCAGGTAGCACTATTATCTTTAACTAAGTAATAAGCTACCAAAGAATACAGCATATAATCTTGGTCGTTACAACCACCCCCGCCAGTACTTGGCAGGTTATATAAGCAACCTGCTCTACCAGTACTAGTGCTAGAAGTTTGGACAATTTGGTCTTTATTTAAAAAGTAGCGCTTCCAAAAAACCAGTACAGGTACTTTATCGGGGTTTGAAGCTGTTCCACTTGGTAATTGTCCTAAAATTCCGTTGATTGTGATTGTTTCTCCGTTTACTGTTGTTGTTTTCCCATATATTCCATCAGCATCATAGATATATACTGCTTGTTCCATGTCTTGGGCAATATATGCTAATGCTGCCTGTACTTCTTGTTCTGAGGTAGATTTTGCCTGCTCTTTGCGATCTGTATTCATCACATCAATCATGAAACCCATCAAAGGTGTGATGACAAGAAATGCCAAAATCAAGGCTACCAATAACTCGACTAATGTAAAGCCTTTTTGTGACTGCAAATGCTGCGATTTTTGCAGCTGAATTTTGAGAAGAAATCTGAGGAAATTTTTCATTTGGCAGTTTTCTCCTGAATTATTAAGCCGTTATTCATAGCTGATTTACTGACAACCTCCAAAACGAGAGCAATAATCGTCAAATTTGGTTTGTTGAGAAGCAACTTCTGTCACAATTTCCATTAATGGTGTTTGACGATCGCCTAAACCACCAGTAAAAGTTCTCGCTTTAGAATTATTGGCTTTCATTGTTTTTAAGCTACCCGTGCCAGTAAAGGCATCTGACCTGTAAACCCGCACGCCTAAAAGGTATCCTTTGGTAGCATCATCATTGGCAGCACTAAGAGTAGTAGCTGTGGTACTCCGAAAGGCTTGAATGACAAAATCTCTATTACTAGTACTCGTACAACCACCACCATCCCGATCTATGCAGTACAAACTAGTTGTGGTTGTAGTTGGGGCGGAGCCATTCTGACAGTAGCCATTTGTAGGACTGGTGCAGGTAGGCAAAGTTGAACTAGGTGCTGCTACTCCAGAGAACGTACTCCGTTGTGAGTTAAAAGTCTTGTTGGTCGAATTAACTTCATTCAACAGCACTACTTGGTTAGGAACATTAATTGAGCCAGCCTTAATCCCATCAATGTAGGCTCTGGCTGATTGGCTGGCTAATTCAACACGTCTTGCTTGAACACGAGTAGCAAATGATATAACCAGTGCAGGTGCGATCGCAGTCATTAAAATAGCAACGATCAGCAATGCTATTAAAGACTCGATGATTGTAAAACCACCTTCACTAGATTGAGTAGATTTTAGTTTGATTGCGATGTTTGCCACTGTTATTTTTTGACTGAGTTGCTTATGTCTAATCATGATGAATCACCCAACTTTCAAGCAGCCTTTTTAAGGATAAGGAGTACTTGGACAAGAAGGACGATAACTAGCTGGAACTGCATAACTTGAACCTTGAGCCGCACACAACAAAGTTTTTACCCAGTCATCATCCCTACCAACTTCGCGGAAATATTCTGCTGGTGGCCCTGCTTGTGGCACAGTAAATCTTTGAGCAAATAAGTCAGGTAACTGAGACAACAACGCTACATCAAAACCCCAATCTCTAGTTGGTGGTGTGTAGTAAGCCGTGGTACCTTGTGGAGTTCCTTTGTTAGTCCAATATGTCATGTAGGGGAAATCAAAGAAACTGCGGTTATTAGTTGCACTACCACTCGCTATTGCATCAGCCGTTGTGATACTGGCAAAAGGTGCTGTAGCATAACTGCTGCGTTTGAATTGAATAAAGCTACCCCTAATCTTGGCAGCACGCAGAGGACTCGTAGAATCACCAGAATCACCCCAGTACTCTAGAAAGCGAACAAAATTCTGTAAACCAGCTGATTCTTCTTCTGGGCGGCTAGGACTATTACCAGAAACAAAACTGGAATTAAATGTATAGTCACTAGTCACTTTTTGTACCCATTGTTGTTGAATACCAGGTGTTTTTCCTCCTTGAGTCAAGGCATTACTGGGGGTACCTAATGGACTATAGATATGTAGCACTGGTACTAATGAAGGTTGTAGAGTACCAAATGGTCGTGACTGTAAGAAGAGTGGTTTATCAACTGCGTAATAGTCGCTACCTGTAGGAGCAGTGTTACTATTGCTGGTTTTAAACCATAACGCTGATTTATTAGTAACTGAGCGCGGTTTATTAGTACTGCTAAAAGTACTGTATGGATACTTTTGGACTTTTCCAGTACTATCAATGCCTATTGGTACTGGCAGCTTGGTACTAGCTGCTGTAGCATCAGTAATTACAGCACCAGTATCATCTAGTAGCTGATTACTGCTGTTTCTGACGAAAGCTACTCTACGAGCGTAGCTTTGGTATTGTGTAAGAGCCGATTGAGCAGTTGTACCAGCTTGATGTGTGTTTGTAATGTCAAGAGCAACATTAAAAGTTAAATCTGAAACTTTTAATGCACCAGTCGTACCAGGTTTAATATACCAGTCTCCATCTCCACAGGTTATTGCTGGTACTTTGACACAAACCTCCATGAGATATTCGTTAAAGTCTGTGCGGCGCTGAACTGGTGTAACACCATTGGCAAGGTAAGAAGTTTTGAAACTAGTACTTGGATATCCAGTAGTAGAATCTGCCCAGTTAGCACTAGTCACAAAATTGTTAACTAACTGTGTATCTGGGATACTGTTGGTATTATCTCGTATGTCGTAGTCACCATGATTACGGAAACCGTCTTGGAAATCTCCAGATAAAAGGGTAAGAGAATCAGCCAAGATAGTTGATGGTCGCCACACGTCACCATCACCAGCACTACTAGGACATCCACCTCTTCCTGGGCGGCAAGCAAAATGGGTATTGAATGTTGCTCGGTTGTAGAAGTTGCTAGAGTCAGTCTCGCTATAGTCAGAAAACTCTTCAACCGCAGTTCCATCAGACTTTTGATGCAGATTGAAATTACCTTTAACGTAAACTGGTGTGTTACTGACTAAAATTAAGCCCTTTTCTGAAGGATCATAAGTTGTACTATTGGTTCCACCTCGTGCTAAGTTGCTGCCATTGATCAGTCGAATACCATTGGGACGACGGGTGGGATCGAGCTTGAAGTCAGTTTGACTAAATAAGAGCGCTTTATCTGTTGAAGCACTTGAGTCAATGGTTTTGTAACTTAAATCAGGGAGAGAGTCATCACGAGTAGCATAAATAATGCCACTCTTGGGCAATAAATACTCAGTTGTAGCAATGGTTGTATTCGCCAGCCGACCTAAGTTAATTTCGGTAACACGAACCTCTAATGGTTGACGTTGTTCTAAGTCCAAGCTGTATTCGCCTTGGGTACCAGTTTGGTAAGCAGTACGATTTTGTAAAGCCTTTACTTCTCTGGCATCTAAAAAAGCTGCTTCTCTAATTGCGCCATGAGGAAGAGAAGGAGATGTAGCTGGTGTTGCACCACTCAAAATAGAAAGTGAACACAAAGCAGTATCAACAGCGGAATAATCTTCCATTGTGAAATTAGTAAAAGCATTACTATTGCTTGTGTATTTTTCCATTGCCCTTCTCAAAGGTTCATTAGCAATACGTCCATTAGGAAAAACTAATCTTGCCTGTCGTTTGAGTATTGTGAGATTGGCACTACTAATGGTGCGCCCAGGAAAAGCATAAACAATACCGTTATTGGACTTACCAGCAGTTGTACTTTGATCAGCAGGTGAAGGATATTTCCAGGTTGCAGTTAAAGTTGATAGGTTTTGAGCAGTAATATTATTTGTTGGATCAAAGTAGCTACTCACACAAGCTATCGGAGTTTGGGCAGTCCCAGCACTGCTTTTGAAGTGATAAACTGCTGTAGCCCGCATAAGTAAGTCGCCTTTTCTGGTTTCTCCCGTCCCTCCTGTCATCGGCATGGTATCAGGCCAAACTACTACGTTAGTTTGTGCTGTACCTGCATCTTTAAACCCAGCAGGCGTAGGCATTTTGCCTCCACCACTACCAACAAAGTTTGCATCTAGCTGAGGATTTGACAAAAATGAGCGCGTGCTACGGGCAAAAGAAGCTGTACCAGAAGCAACAACACCATCATCATCAACATAGATACCTGCACCTGTAATTACACGCAAACCACCTACATTGGATAAAGGATTGGCAGAGTTATCTTCAACAGCTTTTTGTTCCCAGAAATCATTACGGTCTGTTACACCTAAGTTAAGCTGCGGTTGTACTTGCGAAGCACGAGTACGGGCTATGGTGTTGGGGTTATCCCACTTAGTTGTACCATTATCTACAGGCTGACGAGCTTGACCTGTAACATATTGACCAGCACTATTTTTCCAGTATGCTGGCAGGTTGTTGCCAATTAAAACGCGATCGCCTGAATAGTTTTCTTTACCGTCGTCTTTTTGTTGTTCTGGTTCTGTTGCTGGTAATTTGTCAAGGCTGAGAGTCAACCCTGTATTAGTAGTGGTAATCTCTCTCCACGCAGCAGGTACTTCAATTTCTGTAGTACCAGGAAAAACATTACTAGCTGTATAAGTACCAAGTGCTTGTGTATCACTCGGTATGGCACTGCTAACTTCCGCAAAAGGAACACGGCGAGTACGGTTTCTTAAATACAACTCAATTTCATCGCCCAAAATACCGTAAGCACTAGCAACATCTAAACCAGTACTTTGGTCAATCCTAGTAACAACATTAGTTTTAACTTCACCAGGATAACGAGCAACACCTTGAACAGCTGTTTTTAACCCTGAAACTGTAGTTTGTGTTGCACAACTAGTACAAAGACCAAGAGCCGTTTCTTTCATTAAATTGATGCGCTTGTTATAAGCCGCATCATTATGTCCTAAAGTTTGACCACCATTTTCTGTTGTTGATTTATGGTTAGTACTTCCAGCAATTTTGATTTTGACGGCTGGACTAGACTGATCTCCTGTCCACGGATTTGTTTTATAACCGCGAAATAAGTGAACACTTATTGGCTCTTTATTAGTGGTTTGCGAAACGTTTCCTGTTCCTAAATTTCCGCCAATTGTAATTTTGGCATTGTCGGGTTCATAGTAACAGGAGTTCTTACTACTGACTTGCCGAAAAACAATATCTACACCACTGAATTGTCCACCAGCTAATAAATTACCGTTGGTGTGAACAGAACCATTCAACAGTAAATCAGAACCTGGAGAAATTTCTAAGTCATTTTCAAACCAGACCGCTTTATTATTAACAGGAATACGCTCTCTATCTTGTTGATACTCTAATGCAGAAAAGCCGCGATTTCCCTTTTCGTATTTTGTTGTATCAAGGCTGCCCAGACTATCAATAGGTACATTAACTGTGTAAACAAAAAAGCTTTTTGCTAAATTTCCCCCTGACTTGTACCAACTAGCATCACCTACTAAGCTGGCACTTGTACCAATAGCATCTGCACAGGCTCCACCTACTTGGCTTTTGTCCATAGGTGGTGTTCTAGCATCTAAGGATTTTCTGGCTCTATTAAATAAGTTGCTTGTATTACGTGGCGGACTACGAAAATAAATAGAATAAATAGTAAAGCTATCAAATTTACCATTATTGTCTGTATCAATAGGAAATTTCCAGGCAGTAGTTAAAGTTTCGTTAGTTTCCAGCGTTGAACTAGTTTGAATACCTGTTGTTCCATTAAAGTCCGCAGCCAATTTCAAACGTGTTTCATCACCAAAGTCATATCTAGTATTACTTTTAATAACATCATATAACGCTACATCTGTAGGAGTTGAGCGTGGTAGTGAAGGGTCATTTAATAACTGTTCTAATTTTGACGTTGCGCGATCAACTGCTGGCATAGAAGCGTTAAGAACAGCCTCATTGACTCGCACATTAGTAGCATTTTTAGAGCGCTCAAAAGAACGAAATAAAATTGCTGTAGTTAATAAAACAACCACCAATGCTACCATAGCCACTGTTGGCAATACAAAACCAGCATTTACAGATTCTCTTCTTCTCTTGCGGAGAAATAAAGTTCGCAGCAGCCAATTAATTTGCTTTTTAACTGCAAATAAAGAGTATTTACTAATTTTTTTGGAGATTATTTTGATTATCTTGACTAGCTGGCGTTTTAAAGACATAACTGCTTTCCTGTCAAGTGATTTGATGCTAATTTATTTTTGGCAATTGTGAAATTTACCTGTTGAGTAATTCTCCAGGCTCAAGTTTTTTATTGATTGCTAATTTTTCTTGATGCTATTGAACTAATTCTTCAACACAGTGAAACACCAGACAATGATGTTTAAGTTATATCATTGCTAAACTTTTTATATTTTCCGGAAAATACTGATTTTTCCAATTAAATGAATTTGCTGCTGATATGGGATAAAATACGGAGGCTTCATATTAACTTTAAAGATATATATTCCAATGGAATACAACTTTATGAAGCTGGATTTGGGAAGATACGCTTAGGCTACCCAACTTTAGAAGAAAAAATATCAATTGAATATAAAAAATATGAATTAATTAAAAACCTCCCTATTGTGGGGAGGTTAATAGCATCAATATTTTGAATTCATTAGCTGTTGATACCTTGCTTGAAGGTGAGTTTAATTAATCTCATTGCCTCATCCTAACTATTTCAAAAGATGAGCATGAAAAACTCACAACTAGGTATTTATATACAAAAGGTGCATAAATACCAACTCGTTGAATTCACCTTGCGGGATGGTTTAGTAATGGTTCAGGTTAATACCTGCTTCTTTAGCCATTGCTTCTAAACCTTTGACTTCTAAGGTTTTGATGGCTTTGGTAGATAGCTTAAGTTTTACCCAGCGATTTCCGCCTTGCCACCAAACGCGCTTATTTTGGAGGTTAGCCTGTTGAAGACGCTTTGTACGGCGATGAGAGTGAGAAATTGCAAAGGCGTTATTTGCCTTTTTACCAGTTAGTTCGCAGCGACGAGACATAGGATTCGACTTAAATACAACCTTTCTATTTTAGGGCTTCGGAAACAGAACAGCGATAATTAAGAGCAGGACTTACGTAACAATATCACTTGTTTTGGGATGTAGCGATTTTAAAAACCTCTAACCTTTATGCAAACTAGTGATTTTTCGTTTTCATCCGTAAGTCCTGAGAGAACTGTTTAGCTCTACTTACTGGCTTGTTCTGTCAGCTTAGTAAGTACGTCATTTGAGCGCTCAACGAAAGATTTCATTCCTTCAGTGTCAAACCCTTTTTGAGACATCAGCGCCAAATCATAAACATGTTGACAAATCAAGTTCACTAGCTGGCCTGTGGGTGATTCTGCTCCGTCTTGAATAATACTACCTTGGTTGAGATTTGCCAGATTTTGAATTAGGGGATGGGAAGTATTTACTAGCAAAATGTGGTCTTCAGGAAATTCTGCATTTTGCTGCTGCATCATGGCATTCATTTCTCGCAGGCGGCGGAGAATTTCTGGTAATAGCACCATTGCTGGGGGTGTCCCTTGGGGGTCATCGGATTTTAAAGCTTCGGTGCGAATGTTAAGTTTGGGTTTGTTAAGAGCTTTTTCAAATAGCTCTTTAATAACTTCGCTTTTGGTTTTGTTGGTTTTGGGGTCAACAATTTCGCCTGATTTGTCTTGATCTAGCAGGGTATTATCTAAGTCAGAGTCTACGCGGGTAAATTTGACATCGTTATATTCTCGTTCTAAGAAGTTGATGAAGTGGGTGTCAATGAATGAGTCCATAAACACAACTTCCAAGCCTTGATTTTTGTGTAATTCTATATATGTGGCTTGGCTGGATTCATCTGTACTATAGAAAACGCGGTTTTCGTGGCGTTCTTTGTTGCGTTCTAAGTATTCTTTGATAGTTGTGTAGGGAGCGCTGCTAGATGTTGTTGGAGTGACATCTTGCCAAGCATCACCTTCTGAGGATTGGACTTCAACGGCGGGAGTTTCAGCCGCTTTTTGGGCAACGTTGGCGGTGGTACGGAAGACAATAATGTCTTCGACTTGTTTCTTGAACTTTTCGTCGTTGAGAGCGCCAAATTTGACGAAAGTGCCGAGATCCTTCCAAGCATTAATGTACTGCTCACGGTCATCGCGGTAAAGTTCTTTGAGGCGATCGCCTACTTTCTTCGCTATATAATCGCCGATTTTGCGGACAGTGCGATCGCCTTGTAAAGCACTGCGCGACACGTTCAAAGGAATATCGCTACTATCAATTACACCTCGCATCGGCATCAGGAATTGCGGCATAATTTCTTCGCAGTTGTCGCTCACAAAAACTTGATTGCAGAATAATTTGATTTGCCCTTTAGTTACATCCACATCTGGGCGCATTTTCGGAAAATACAAAATACCGTTGATAATAAAGGGATAATCTGTATTCAGATGCACCCACAGTAATGGTTCTTCTTGGAAAGGATAGAGATAGCGATAAAACTCCAAATAATCTTCTTTGGTTAAACTACTGGGGGACTCTCGCCAAGGAGCTTTTTGCCTGTTTAATACTTCACCATCCAGCTTGATGGGTACTGGCATAAAGTCACAGTAGGTCTTGACAAGATTTTTAATTCGTGATGACTCTAAATACTCCTCCTCATCTGTCATCAGGGTGAGGGTGATAGTTGTACCGCGAGTAGTACGGGGAGACTCATCTAGGATAAATTCTGGCGAACCATCGCAAGTCCAGTGAATTGCTTGTGACCCTTCTTTATAAGATAGTGTATCAATTTCTACCTTTTGCGCCACCATAAAGGAAGAGTAAAAACCCAACCCAAAATGACCGATAATCGGTTGGTCGGCTTTTCCCTGATATTTGTGGATAAATTCTTCGGCGCTGGAAAAAGCAACTTGGTTAATATATTTTTTGACTTCCTCTGCTGTCATCCCTATACCGTTATCGGTAATGGAAAGAGTCTTTTTATCTTTATCAATGGCCAGTTGAATTTCTGGTTCGCCTACATCACCATCATATTCTCCAGCACGGGATACCATTTTTAGCTTTTGAATAGCGTCTACAGCATTAGAGACTAATTCCCGCAGGAAAATCTGATGATCTGAGTAGAGAGACTTTTTGATAATTGGGAAAATATTCTCAGTATGAATACTGATAGTGCCTTGTTCTAGCATAACTTATGGTTAGATAAAAGATTCTCATTGAGGATCTTAAAGGTAGAGTGAGTGTTATTGCTCTGTTTTACAGCCTGATTTTCCCCCAATAGCTGTTCGGATTTCCCTACTGAATTAATTTTGGGTGGATTTAGGCACAAGATGTATCTAAAAATGGTGGTGGCATTTTGGAAGAGCTTTTCTTAGAAAGAAGTAATTATGAATAATTAAGTTAAACAATTAAATCATTAATTAATTGTTTAGTTTTCTGGACTGCGACATGCCAATTTAATCGCTGTTGATACTCATTAAACGATGATATGGAAAGTTGTTTATAATCATTATAATTAGCCATAAGTTTAATTATATAGTTGCAGTAAGCTAAAATATTTGCATCTAATGGAAATATTTTTCCATTGAGATCATCATGTATTAAAGTAGCTAGTCCACCTACATTTGTAGATATAGCAGGTACTCCAAAGGAGTTAGCTTCAGCCACAACGTGAGGAGTACAGTCTGCTGTAGTTGGCAAAATTAAAAAATGAGCTTCTGTAAATAATTGATTTATTTTTTCCAATCCAGATTTTTTAGATTTATCAATAAAATCTATATTTTTTACGAATTGTGGTAAAGCCTCATTAATATTTGGTTTGCATCCAACTATTGTTAATTCACATTTTAACCCCAGATTATTTAACTCTTTTGTAATTTGAAAAGCTACGTTACCGCCTTTCCTTATCCAGTCAACGCCTATAAATAATAGTTTGCATGGACTGATAGATTTAGATTGAATAATATTATATATATCCTCAAAGCTACGATTACATACTAAATTAGCTCCATAAGGAACTACTTTAATTTTATTGGCAGGAATATTATATGTCGTCATAGCTGTTTTAGCAGCCCAATCAGATGTATAGATAATTAACTGACACCGATTTAAAGCTTCTGCTTCCATTAAATGGATGTTACGAATATTTTCTTGGCACAAATTATTCATATGCCGATAAAAATTTATCAAAGAACTGAGCGTAGTATCTGTCCAGATTACAATCGGTTGCTTACAGTCTAGATAAGCAATTGGCACTATATTTTCTGGACATAATACTATATCTGAATTAAGATTTTTTAATTTTATCTGAACTTGACGAGCATAATCTTTCGTTATTAATGGTTCTGCCCAACGATAATAATCTTTTTTGGATATATAGTGGTAAAAGCTCCATTTTAATTTAGTTAAAGCTGTAAAATTTTTACTAAGTGGGCCTAAATAGTCTAGTTCAATAGATTCATCTATTAAATGTTTTGATATATGATAGGCTGCGGCACAAACTCCTTGAACATCTTTTGACCAAGAGTTTTGATTTAAAATATCATTTACAGTGGTGTAAGCAATTTTCATAAGTTATTGTATAAGTTTTATTTAAATTTATAAACTATTTTCACTAAATTTCTGTTTTGATATAACCAAAAAAAGTACTAACATCAGATATTTTTGGAAATTTATCAAGTAATAGTTTAGCTATTTGCTTAGGCAATATACTCATAATTATTAGTTTAATGATAGCTTTATAAATAATCATTTTTTTTAGAATAGTGCTGTCATTGATGATAATCATCCATAAAAAACGAGCAGTATGAAAAGTTTTTTGTTGTCCTGGCTCTACTGTAAGAGCTTTGTAGCTAAGATATTTATAAAGGTTAGCAACTCTATAAGGTTTTAACTGCTTGAATGTATGAGGTACATTATTAAATACTTTGTTAATAATTCTTAAATTTGATGCTTCAGAGCCTAAAATATTGGAAGACTTAGAGTTAGTAGATATTCGATAAAGAATTTGAACTTTTTTGATAGGAATAAAATTATAATTAGCAGCTAATTTTAACCACATATCAGTGTCTTCTGCATTAGTTAGTAATTCATCAAATTCACCAACTTCTCTAAAAGCTTGTCTACGCACCATCACATTAGAACCGCTACCAATAAAGTCATCTAGTAATAGTTGTGCATAAACGTTACCTGTCCAAGTGGCATGGCTGCATTTCCGTAAAAAATTATCATTTTCATCAATTGCATCAGTAAAACTATAAGCCACAGTAGCATCGTTATGTTCTTGTAATGCCTGATATTGTGACTTCAGTTTATCTGGTTTCCATAGATCATCAGCATCTAAAAAGCTAACAAATTCAGTATTAGTATGTAATAATCCACGGTTACGATTTACAGCCGCGTTTGCTTGAGGATAGGTAAATAATTTGATGCGACAGTCTTGAAAACTAGAAATCTGATTTAATGTTGAGTCGGAGGAAGAAGAATTAATTATAATTAATTCAAAATCAGGTAAACTTTGCTCTAAAACAGATTTAATGGTTTTTTGAATTGTTTTCTCAGCATTATAAACAGGAATTATGACAGATACTAGTGGCATAATATGAGCTAGTAATTTGGATATATTTACTTGTTTTTGACATTGACAATAACTTTCTGCATTTTTAGTCTCCAGATATAAACAGGACTAATTAGAGTACTGATAAGTCTTTCCATTTCACAAGCTGCGACAATATCAGTAGATATAACTTGTCGATAAAAGATGAAATGCAATATTACTTTACGGGTATCGTTCAACAAATATGCAAAAAAAGCAAAAGGTCTTTGCCAAGTTTGAAGTAACAACATTCTTAAGTAATATCGAGTTAAACCAATTCCACGCATAAGCGATAAAAGGTAGCCTTTTTCTAAGCGCCAAGCAGGAATGATATGATCTACTTCCATTGCTGGGTTATACCAAATTTCCCAACCGGCTTTTTGAATATAAAATAAGGCTTCAGCATCTTCACCACCTAACATAGATGAACCAATTCTTCCGACCAGGAAAAGTTGCTGAGGAACATTTTCTTTCCACGCATTTCTTCTGACTACTAAGCCAGCTGTGGGAGGGAAACCTTGACGATGAGGATAATACTGATGAGGTGTTTCACCTCTTTCAGTAATTGCTAAGTAAAATAAGATTGGTTTAAGATGTTCTGGTGGTTTTACTTCAAAACAACCATGAATTTGACTAGCGTAAGCTCCAGCTTGCTGATGAGCTTGTGCAAATCGATAAGCTGCTATAATCCAGTTAGCATCTGGTAAATTATCATCATCTAAAAAACCGACAAGTTCACTTTTGGCTTCAATAATTGCTCTATTTCTAGCAAAAGCTGCTCCTTGTTCGGCTTCAAATATATATCTTAAAGGAAATGGTTGTTGCCAGTTTTGTTGATAGTTATAAATTAGTTTTGCTGTACAATCCTTACTATTATTATCAACAATAATAATTTCCCAAGTAAGATTTTCAATACCAACCTGATTTTGTAATCTCTCTAATACTTGAGGTAAACGTCTCTCGCCATTGTAAGTAGGAATGGCTACAGTAAAATCAATAGACATGGCGAAACAATTCTTAAATTAATACATCTGATATCAAAAGAATTGACGACAGGTGTGACACAGACAAATCATTTTTTGAAAGTTTTTGCCGTAATTTATAATCAATTCAGAAATTAATTGTCATGAATAAGTTTTTGCTAAGGCATAAAATTTCACGCCCCTAGTCTCACTTGTTTATTACATTCTTTTTTGCAATTAACAAAATTTATATAGTTGTGTTAATTGTCAATTTGAATCACAACAATTTAACATATTAGATATTAGAGAAATAAGCAGTGAAATTACCTAAATCTAGTTCTCTTAATAGATATTTATGCAGTGGGCAATTTTCTCTCAAACATAAACCCCAACCCTTTCTCTACAAGGGAAGGGAAGAATTAAAGCCTCTAACGCCACTTGCTACAACGTGACGGCACTTCTTCCTTCAATGGGGGAAACAGCGCAACACGGTGGCTCATCTTTGTAGGGGAGAGGCTTAGAGAGAGGTTTTAAGAATAAGTCGCATATCGTGTTATTTAAATTAACTAGAATAAATTTTCATTCATTCTTTGTTCTAGTAAATCCAACAAACCATCGACATCTTTACAAATTTGGGCAAAACAATCAGGTGGTGATGGTTCTGGTGCAAACTGAATTAACTTAACTTCCCCTTTGCCAATTCCAATCATCAACACTTCTACTTCTGGTTGATGATGTTCAATGATTCCCAGAATTTCTTGCAGGCGATTTTCAACGTTATCATTTAATTTTTCTATCGCTTCTTGTGGACAATATACAAAGTGGGGAGTTGGTTGTAAATCGATGCCGATAGTACCCTGGCTATTGCCATGTTCTAACCATAATGCCCAAGATAGCGCTGCCAGTTCTGGTTGATTTGCTTTAACAAATTTATCTAACTGACTACGCCACTTACTATCTGCTGATTCCGGCTGGGTACTACCAAACATCATAATTAATTCGTAATTCCTAATTCGTAATTCGTAATTAAGGCACGAATGTCTCTCGCGCCTTTGCGTGAGGCTATGTCAAACCCGACTGCACGCGCCATAAACTAGCGTAAACTCCATTTTTCTCTAGCAATTCCTCATGGGTTCCCGATTCTACTAATTGTCCATATTCCATGACATAAATACAATCGGCATTGCGGATAGTGGAAAGACGATGAGCGATCGCAATTGTGGTTCTATTTACTGTAATCTTTTCTAGCGATCGCTGAATAGCGGCTTCGGTTTCATTATCAACAGCTGATGTCGCCTCATCTAAAATCAAAATTGGCGGATTTTTTAACACTGCACGAGCGATCGCAATTCTTTGGCGTTGTCCACCAGATAGCTTTTGTCCGCGTTCTCCGACAATTGTCTCATAACCTTGGGGCAGATTTTCAATAAATTCATGGGCTTCTGCCACGTTAGCCGCTGTAATGATTTCCTCTTGTGTAGCAGCAAAAGTCCCATAAGCAATATTTTCTGCTACCGTGCCGTGAAAGAGAAATACATCCTGGCTAACTAAGCCTATACAACGGCGCAAATCACGCAAATTTAAGTCTTGGATATTAATTCCATCTACTGTAATTTTGCCAGTTTCCACCTCATAAAACCGCAATAACAGCTTGACGAGGGTGCTTTTACCGGAACCTGTAGAACCGACAATGGCGATCGTTTTGCCAGCGGGAATTTGCAAAGATAGATTTGTAATTACCGCAAATCTATCTTTATAAGCAAAGGTGACATTTTTAAATTCCACTTCACCGCGTACTTTATCCACAGGTAAGGCTACATTTCCTGGATGAATTGTAAGTGGTGTATCCAATAAATTCATTACTCGTTTAGTAGAAGCCATCGCCCGCTGGTATTGGTCAAAAGTATCTCCTAGTCTAGTTAAAGGCCACAACAACCTTTGAATTAAAAACACCAAAACACTGTATGTGCCGACCGTCATTTTTCCCGCAACAGCAGCCATTCCACCATATAATAGTAATGCGGTAAACCCAACTAAAATCAGCATCCGAATTAGGGGAACAAATGCAGCCGAAAGTTTAATTGCTTTAGAGTTACTTTTTTTATAAGCTTCGCTATCTTGGGCTAAACGGTAACTTTCATAATCTTCGGCGGTAAAACTTTTAATCGTAGTAATACCGCTTAAATTATTTACCAGTCGCCCATTTAAATAGCCGACTTTTTCTCTGACATCAGCATAACGTGGTGCAAGCAGCTTTTGAAAAGCAAAGGAACCCCAGAGAATAAAGGGCATCGGCGACATCGCCATCCACGCTACACTAGGAGCCAATATAAAGAAAGCTCCACCGATAATGATTACCGTCGTGGCAACCTGGATAATGTCATTGGCTCCCACATCCAAAAAGCGCTCTAGTTGGTTGATATCATCACTGAGGATGGACATCAAACCACCAGTGCTGCGTTCTTCAAAATAAACTAATTCCAAATCTTGTAGATGGTTGTAAGCATCCAGTCGCAGGTTATGCTGAATATTCTGCGCTAAATTGCGCCACAGTTTAGAGTATGCGTACTCAAAAACCGACTCTAGTATCCAAATGATGGCAGTGAGTAGAGAAAGAATTAAAAATTGTCCAAAGACATCTTTTACACCCAACTGAGCAATGATAGAATCCTGCTGCTTTACTACTACATCCACCGCCACACCAATTAATCCCGGTGGTGCTAAATCAAAAAGTTTGTTGAGAATTGAACAACCAATTGCTAACCAAATTTGCTTACGATACTGGTGTCCGTAGTCAAGCAGGCGGTGGAGGGGATGCACTGAATGTCTACGCTTGTTTAATATCTGACGAGAATTAAATGCTATAGCCACAGTCGTTTACAATTGTGTGCATTTGATAATAACACGGAGAGGAAGTATCTGAATTTTGTAGATTTGAGCCAGCCTCAGCAGGCAAATAACCAATAATCTATTGATGGTACAATCCCCCAGAGCTACTTGTGGTATCAATCGAAAATCCCCAGCCCCTAAATTTATTTATGAAGCTAATTCAAAATCCAAAATCCAAAATTTAAAATTGCTTGACGTGTCACCATAATACAGGAGTTGCCGGAAAAGCTAAAAGGAGATACAACCTTGAAAAGTCAGCAATTGGGAAATTGGCAAACTACAGTTTTAGGAATTTTGTTAGGACTACTGGTGATTGTCGGACTAAATGCCTTTATTATTATCAACCCAGGACAAGCAGCGGTGATTAGCATTTTAGGTAAAGCTAGAGATGGTGCTTTATTGGAGGGTATTCACTTGAAACCTCCCTTTATTTCCGTGATAGATGTGTATGATTTAACAGTGCAGAAATTTGAAGTGCCAGCAGAAAGTTCGACAAAGGATCTGCAAAATTTATCGGCAAGATTTGCGATTAACTTTCGTCTTGATGCCTCACAAGTAGTTCAGGTGAGAAGAAAACAAGGAACATTAGAAAATATAGTATCAAAAATCATTGCCCCCCAAACCCAAGAAGCATTTAAAATAGCAGCTGCTAGAAGAACAGTAGAAGAGGCCATTACCAAACGCAGTGAATTAAAAGAAGACTTTGATAATGCTTTAGGCGATCGCTTAGACAAATACGGAATAATTGTGTTAGACACTAGTGTGGTTGATTTAACTTTCTCCCCTGAATTTGCTAGAGCAGTTGAAGAAAAACAAATTGCTGAACAACGCGCCCAAAGAGCAGTTTATGTAGCACGAGAAGCTGAACAAGAAGCCCAGGCAGAAATTAATCGCGCTAAAGGTAAAGCCGAAGCACAAAGGCTTTTAGCTGAGACTCTCAAAGCCCAAGGCGGGCAGTTAGTTCTGCAAAAAGAAGCAATTGAAGCATGGAAAACAGGTGGCGCGCAAATGCCTAAAGTTTTGGTTATGGGTGATAAATCACAAAGTAGTGTACCTTTTATTTTCAACCTGGGGAATGTTCCCAACCAACAATAATTCAGGTAAATTAATCAAGTAAATTTGACCTTGCCAATTTTAGATTTTAGATTTTTTGTTCATACGGGAAACTTATCTACCCCAATTGTTTCTCTTTAGAGACAGGATCAGTCCAAAATTCAAAATTAATCGGCTGTGTTCACCTTACACACAAAGCAAATCCTAGAAAACCATGATTAAATCTATGCCAAATTCCAATCAACTTCCCCTGACTGTCGCTGAAGCTAGAAAATTCCTCAACAAATTCAACTGTTTAGATATTGCACCAGTCCTTGATGCTTCCGAAAAAGCCTTGGTACGCCAAGCTTTAATCCTAGTTACTAAACTTTCTGATTATCAAATATTGGGAATTTGTGCCGACACAGCAGAAGAAGCACTATTAGCAATGAAAACTTATTCGCGGGCTTTGGGTTATGGAGTACCAACTGATTTACCCGCAACTGATGGCCCAGTTTATATCAAATTAAACGGCAAAAATGGTCTATGCTATCTTGATTCCTACGCCGGACATCATCGCGGTGTATTAGTATCTTGCCAATCTTATGATGAAAGAGGAATCAACGAAATGTATGGACATCTACCCCTCGATTTATTTGCTTAAAACTGGGAAAATGTAGGTGAGGCAATAACCTGACCTACTAACTCTCACAAATAATAAGTCACCATATATCATGAGTATTATTACACTCCAATCTATTAAAAAAGATTTTGGCATCAAAGAAATATTAAAAGACGCTAATTTTAGCATTGATGCTAATGATAAAGTTGGTTTAATTGGTACTAATGGTTCTGGTAAATCAACTCTATTAAAAATGATTGCCGGACTAGAACCAGTTGATAGTGGGCAAATTATCACTAGCTCTGGTGCTAAAATCATCTACTTACCTCAGCAACCCGATTTAGATGAAAATCGCACAGTTTTAGAGCAAGTTTTTGCTGATAGTGGCGAACAAATGAAACTTGTGCGTGAGTATGAAGAATTATCAGATAAACTCGCTCATGATCCCGAAGATACTCAGTTAATGTCTCGTCTATCTACAATTATGCAACGGATGGACGCAACAGGCGCATGGGAACTCGAAACCAACGCTAAAATAATTCTCACAAAATTAGGAATTGCCGATTTTGATGCACCTATAGCCACTTTATCTGGAGGATACCGCAAACGCATTGCCTTAGCAACAGCATTACTATCAGAACCAGATGTTTTGCTCATGGATGAGCCGACAAACCATCTTGATGCGCTATCTGTAGAATGGTTGCAAAGTTATTTAAATCGCTTTCGCGGCGCATTATTATTAATTACTCACGATCGCTATTTCTTAGATAAAGTCACCAATCGCATCATCGAAATTGACCGAGGTGATATCTATACTTATACAGGTAACTACTCATATTACCTCGAAAAGAAAGCCTTAGCTGAAGAATCTGCCGCCAGTACTCAACGCAAACATCAAGGAGTATTGCGACGAGAATTAGAATGGTTAAAGCGTGGCCCTAAAGCCAGAAGTACAAAACAAAAAGCCAGAATTCAGCGTGTCCAAGCTATGCGCGAAACTGAGTTTAAACAAGGCTTAGGTAAAGTAGATATTTCTACAGTCAGTCGCCGCATTGGCAAAAAAGTTATTGACTTGAAGAATATCTCTAAAGCTTATAATGACAAAACTCTGATTAAAGATTTTACTTACGAATTCAGTCCAGAAGACCGCATTGGTATTATTGGCGGTAACGGTGCTGGTAAGTCCACCTTAATGAATATTATTACCGGGCGAGTACAACCTGATGCAGGTAACGTAGAGATTGGTGGTACGATTCACATTGGTTATTTTGACCAACATTCTGAAGAATTACTCACGGCTTTGAATGAAGATCAGCGTGTGATTGACTACATCAAAGAAGAAGGTGAATTTGTACAAATTGCTGATGGGACGAAAATAACTGCTTCCCAAATGTTAGAGAGGTTTTTATTCCCTGGAAACCAGCAGTATGCACCAATTCATAAACTTTCTGGGGGAGAAAAACGCCGTTTATTTTTGCTACGCATATTGATAAGTGCGCCCAATGTCTTAATTTTAGACGAGCCTACTAATGATTTAGATGTGCAGACATTGGCAGTGTTAGAAGATTATTTAGAAGATTTCTCTGGGAGTGTAATAGCAGTTTCTCACGATCGCTACTTTTTAGATCGCACCGTTGACACAATTTTTGCTTTAGAGGAAGGCGGTAATCTTCGTCAATATCCTGGTAATTATTCTGTTTATCTCGACTATAAAAAAGCTGAAGAAGCAGCACAACAAGAAACAGCTAAAAATAACGATAAACCGAAAAACTCTGAAGTTCAATCAGCAACTCAACCTAAAGATTCTGAAAGCAAAAAACGCCGCCGACTATCTAATTGGCAAAAGCGTGAATTTGAACAATTAGAAGCTAAAATTTCTCAATTGGAAGCTGAAAAAGCTGAAGCAGAAACAGCGATGAATAAAGTTTCTCCAGGAAATTATAGCCAAGTACAAAAACTATATGAGCAGGTAGAAACTCTTAAAAAAGCAATTGATACAGCTACCGAACGTTGGTTAGAATTAGCCGAAATAGAATCTTGAAATTAATGAAGCTTTGTTGAAGTTTCTCTGATTTTTTGTTGTGGAGAGCGTAACCCCTTGCCCTTTGGTAAGGGCATTTTTATGATTAGATTAGAATTCCGCTATCCAGAGATTGTTTACTTACAATGTTGAGTCAACAATTTATCTTATGCTTTAGCGAGTAAGCTTTAAACTATTGTGTCTTCCATGCCAATTAGTTGAATTGTTTCGATACAGTCAAATCAAAATGACTTTTTCCCTAAGTGCCTGGTGATAGTTTACAGCCTATCTTACCGTTCAACCTAGCTCAATACCATGTTAAGTTCTCCAGTTGTTCTGTCTTTGATTGTCACCCTGATTGCTTTGGGTGCTGGAATCATGGGACTATCTATTCTTAGAACACGAAAAATTCTCACATTTTTCAAGACAGAACCAGATAAACTCAGTTGGCAAATTATGTTTTCGCTCATGGTTTTTTTTCTGGGTGGTTATTCGTTATGTATTTATTTAACAATTACGAGACAGTTTGAATGGATACCATTACTGACTGGTATGGTTTTCTTTTTTGGCGCATTATTTGTTTTGTTTAGCGTTACTATTTACTACCAAACACTAAAAAGATTGTTTCTAGTACAGGAACAATATCGTATAGCCAAAGAAAACGCAGAATCAGCTTTATCTCAATTAAAAGCAACTCAACAATCTCAAATGCAATTAATTCAACGCGAAACTATGTTAGCTTTGGGAAAAATGGTAGCTGGAGTTGCCCATGAAATTAATAATCCAGTCAGTTTTATTCATGGCAATTTAGAATATCTTCGTCAATATACTAATGACTTACTCAATCTTTTAACAACTTATGCTTCTGTATATCCGAATCCAGATCTCAAAATCGTCAAAGCTATTGCTAAAAGCGACCTGAATTTTATCCATCTCGATTTGCCAAAGCTGCTGGAATCAATGGAGAATGGTACAAATCGCATTAGTGAAATTGTAGAATCACTTTCTAGTTTCTCACGTTTGAATGAATCTGACTATAAAAAAGCTGACATTCATCAATGTATTGATAGCACACTTGTCATTTTGCAGCATCGGCTTAACCGTTATGTGAGTCATATTGAACCTATTTCAGTAATTAAAGATTATGGCAAAATACCTCAGATTTATTGTAATCCTCGCCTTTTAAATCAAGTATTTCTCAATATAATTAATAATGCGCTTGATGCTTTAATTCAAAAAGAAGCTAATCTTGATAAAAATAAAGCTGAAACATTAACTATTTGGATTCGGACAATTCAATCTCAGGACAATCAAATTACAGTTTCATTCACTGATAATGGTTGTGGTATGAATGAAAATATTTGCCAAAGTATTTTTCAACCTTTTTTTACTACTAAGCCTGTTGGTCAAGGAACAGGTTTAGGCTTATCTATTTGCCATCAAATTATTGTCGAGCAACATGGTGGCTCAATTAAATGTGTTTCTTTGATTAACCAAGGTACTACAATCGATATAATACTGCCGATAAGAAGATAGTTATCATCTATTGATATAATGATTAACTTAACAACTCAAAAATTACGAAAAAATGCAATTCAGTTTTTAGAACAAAATCCTAAACAACGGCTACAAACTCTCAAATTGTTAGGAATAGGTCGTTATGAATTTTTGACTAAAGTTAAATTGAATGAAGCAAATATAGTTTGTATAATGAGATTTTTTCAAAATCCTCAACAGCTAAAATTTCCTAATTTAGTTAGTGCTGATTTGTCTGATTTGGTATTAGATGAGGTAAATTTCATTAGAGGGAATTTAACTTATGCTAATCTACAACGTAGCAGTTTAGTTAATGCTGACTTGCTCTTTGTTAATTTTACTAAAGCTGACTTACGTGATGCTGATTTAACAGGTGCAACACTGAATGAAACAATTTGGCTAGATGCTTTAGTGGAAGGTTGTCAATTTGGTCAAGGTATCGGTTTAACTCAGCTACAGTCTCAAGATTTAAAACTACGGGGAGCTAAGTTTACTCATCCAAATAATGAGAATTGAAATCCGAAAAATTATAAGATGATGATACTGAAATTTTTCTGGATAAATTGATGAGTAATTCTATTAAGTTACCTAAAAAACTGATGCTGTTGGGTTCAGGCGAACTCGGCAAGGAATTTGTAATTGCTGCTCAACGTCTGGGTAACTATGTAATTGCTGTTGACCGTTATGTTAATGCTCCGGCTATGCAGGTTGCTGATTGTGCAGAAGTCATTTCAATGCTGAGTGCTGATGATTTAGAAGCGGTAGTTACAAAATACCAGCCTGATTTGATAATACCAGAAATTGAAGCAATTAGAACAGAGAAGTTACTAGAATTTGAACAAAGAGGTATTACAGTTATCCCGACGGCGGCGGCGACTAACTACACAATGAACCGTGACAGAATTCGGGAATTAGCACACAAAGAATTAGGCATTAGAACGGCTAAATATGGTTATGCAGTAACTCTAGAAGAATTAATCTCAATTTCGTCAGAAATTGGCTTTCCGAATGTGGTGAAACCTGTAATGTCATCATCTGGGAAAGGTCAATCTGTAGTTGCAAATCAATATGAGGTTGAAAAGGCTTGGAATTATGCGATCGCTAATTCCAGAGGCGATAGTCAAAAAGTCATTGTTGAGGAATTTATCAACTTTGAAATTGAAATTACATTGCTGACAATTAAACAATGGAATGCGCCAACAATCTTTTGTTCGCCTATCGGTCATCGTCAAGAAAGAGGTGATTATCAAGAGTCTTGGCAACCAGCAGACATATCTGAAGACAAAATATTACAATCTCAAGCTATAGCTAAAAAAGTTACCGATGCTTTAGGCGGCGCAGGCATTTTCGGCGTGGAATTTTTCATCACCAAAGATGAAGTAATTTTTTCTGAACTTTCACCTCGACCTCATGACACGGGTATGGTGACATTAATTTCCCAAAACCTAAATGAATTTGAATTACATTTAAGGGCTGTTTTAGGCTTACCGATTCCTCATATTGAACAACTTGGCCCTTCAGCTAGTGCAGTCATTTTAGCTTCTGAAAAATCAGATTCAATTTCTTTTATCGGAGTTGCTGAAGCTTTAGCCGAAAAAGATGTCGATATTAAATTATTTGGTAAACCGTCGGCTCATCCTTATCGACGGATGGGTGTGGCCTTAGCAAAAGCTGAGACGGTTCAACAAGCAAGAGATAAAGCGATAACAGCCGCTAATAAAGTGCTAATAATCTCGACTTAAAGAATAGAGAATACTTCAGTAATAGGGTTTATATATTGAGTCATATTTGATTTCTCAAAATTGGCGAATTAGATCCCTGGCTTTTCAAATAAGTCAGGGATGTTTTATTTACGAATATTTTTCACAAAATATGTAAATTTATTAAATTACTATAATAAACTCATTTCAACGTAGTTTTTTGTTAGTTTTCCAAATTTTTAGGGAATTCTGGATCTCAAGTAGATTTGTGAATGACTCCAGTCCAGTTCCCAATATAAAACCACACATTAAAGAGTGGAATCCCCTCAGAAAACTTGCAAGAGAATAAGTAATCAAAAAGCATGAGCGAAATATCAGAGCCAACCAACCCCCAAAACGCTCAACCTTATCAGGGGATTGGAGCTGAAACTGAGAGAAATTCCAATCTATTAGAACAAGCTCTACATCAATCAATTGAATATGCCCCGATAGGAATTGTCATATTTGATTGCGATATGCGTTATCTAGCTGTAAGTCATAAATGGCTAGAAGACTATAACTTAACCAAAGATATTATTGGACACTCCCATTACGAGATTTTTCCTGATGTCCCCCCAGAATGGAAACAAATTCACCAACAGTGTTTAGCAGGTGCGATCGCTCAACGTGAAGAAGACCCTTATCCCCGCGCCGATGGTTCTGTAGAATGGGTAAGCTGGTCAATTCGTCCTTGGCATCTCGCAAACGATGAAATTGGCGGCATTATGATGTTTACCCAAAACATCACTCAGCGCAAACAAACTGAAATCGCACTCCAACACAGTGAAGAACGCTATCGATATCTCAGCACTGCCACTTCTGAGATGATTTGGACAGTTCCATTAGATGGTGTTACAACCTACGAAAATCAAGCTTGGAATAAATTTACTGGTCAAACCGCGGCTGAATCTCAAGATTGGGGATGGTTAGATGCGATTCATCCTGATGATCGCCCAATGACAACACAAGCATGGGAAAGTGCGATGAAAACACGCACTATCTATCAACAAGAATTTCGACTGCGTCGACATGATGGTGAGTATCGTTACATCTTGATGCGAGGTGTTCCCATATTAGCGGCTGATGGTAGTGTCCGAGAATGGATTGGCACTTGCAGTGATATTCACGATCGCAAACAAGCCGAAGAAGAGTTGCGGGAAAGCAACATACTACTGAATTCGATTTTAGAAAGCACTCCCGATTTTATCGTTGTCAAAGATTGCCAAGGTCGTCATGTCGCTCTTAACACTAATTTAGCCAATTACATAGGTAGACCAATTGAGGAGATTATTGGCAAAGACGATACGGAAGTTTTGCCATTAGATGCGGCCCTAGCCATCATGGCAAAAGACCGTGAGATTATGGCTACAGGCAAACCACAGAGTTATGAGGAAGAGGTTGTTAAAGATGGAATCTTCAGCACATTCCTCACCTCTAAAGCTCCGTGGCGAGATGCTCACGGGAATATTCTCGGCATTATTGCCACAACACGCAACATTAGCGATGTCTACGCCGAGCTTCGCTTACGCAAACAAGCAGAAGAAGACTTGCAAGAAAGCAATATACTACTGCGCTCAATTTTAGAAAGCACACCCGACTTGATTGTTGTCAAAGATGATCAGGGAATTTATTTCACCCTCAACTCTGGTTCTGCAAACTTTCTGGGTAGAACTGTTGAAGAAGTCATTGGCAAAGACGATACGGAAGTTTTTCCTCCTGAAGTTGCTTGTGAAATCATGGCAAAAGACCGCCAGATTATTGAAACAGGTATTGGTATAACTTACGAAGAAGAACTATCGAATGGGAAAAGTGGAGGAACTTATTTAACATCCAAGGCTCCTTGGCGGGATGATCAGGGCAACATCCTGGGTATCATTGCCATAACACGCAATATTAGCGATCGCAAACAAGCTGAAATAGCCCTTGCTCAAGCTAAAGAAGCCGCAGAAGCCGCCAGCTATGCTAAAAGCGAATTCCTAGCTAACATGAGCCACGAGTTACGCACACCACTGAACGGCATTCTTGGTTATGCCCAAATATTACAGCGTTCCAAACATCTCAACGAAGAAGAGCGATCGCGCATTGATGTCATTTATCAGTGCGGTTCCCATTTGCTCACCTTAATCAACGACATTCTTGATTTGTCCAAAATCGAAGCCCAAAAAGTGGAACTGATGAGTAGTGATTTCCACTTTCCTGCTTTTCTGCAAGGTGTCGCCGAAATGTGTCGTATTCGTGCAGAACTCAAAGGTATTCAATTTAGTTATCAATTTGCTAGTGAATTACCAGTTGGTATCCGTGCTGACGAAAAACGTCTGCGACAAGTGTTAATTAACCTTCTGAGCAATGCCATCAAATTTACCGATGCAGGTCAAGTCACCTTTACCATTAGCTATGCTTTTGAAGGCAAAATCCGCTTTGAAGTCCGCGATAGTGGAATTGGTATCCCGCCAGAAAAACTCCAAACTATTTTTCAACCCTTTGAGCAAACAGGTGACAGGCGGCGACAAATCGAAGGTACAGGATTAGGATTAGCCATTAGCCAAAGAATTGCTGAATTAATGGACAGCACCATTCACGTTCAAAGTGAGATTGGCGTTGGCAGTATTTTCTGGTTTGATGTTGACTTACCAGAAGCTCAGGAGTGGGTAAAAACTTCTCAAGCTGATGATTATGGGCAAATTATTGGTATTAAAGACCGTCAACCCAAGATTTTAGTTGTTGATGATAAATGGGAAAATCGCTCCGTAATTCATAATTTGCTCAGTCCCATCGGTTTTGAAGTGACGGAAGCCAATGATGGTGAAGAGGGTTGGCAAAAAATCACAGAATTTCAGCCGGATTTAGTCATTACTGACTTGCTGATGCCAAAACTTGATGGTTTTGGGTTAATTCACCGCATTCGTCAGTCAGAAGCTTTTAAGCACATCATCATTATTGTTTCTTCAGCCAGCGTGTTTGAAAGTGATCAACATCGCAGCATCGAAGCTGGTGGTAATGATTTTCTCCCCAAACCTGTACAGGCGATCGCGCTATTTCAAAAATTGCGGAAATATCTCGATTTAGAGTGGCTGTATGAAGAGCAAACAAGCGAAAACCAGTTAATTATAGATAATGCTGAACTAGTATTACCCCCTCAAAATGAGATAGAAACTCTCTATGAGTTAGTAATGAAAGGTAATTTTAAGGGAATTATAAAACAAGCAGCCTTAATATCACAAATCGATCAAAAATATATTCCCTTTACCAAACAGCTGCATCAACTGGCACAAGGTTTTCAAGACCAAGAAATTCTGGCATTAATTCACTCTCACAAGTAAGCGTTATGAGCTTTACAGTCGAACAAACGGCAACAGTTTTAATTGTTGATGATAATTCTGCTAATTTAGGTGTCTTATCTGATGCTTTAGATCAGGTAGGTCTGGAAGTATGGGTAGCGAAATCTGGAAAAGTCGCCCTAGAGCGAGTCAAATATGCTCTACCCAATTTAATTTTGTTGGATGTCATGATGCCAGAAATAGATGGATTTGAAACCTGTCGTCTATTAAAAGCAGACCCAAAAACTCAAGATATTCCCGTTATCTTTATGACAGCACTATCTGATACAACCAACAAAATCACAGGTTTTAAAGTTGGTGCAGTAGACTATATCACCAAACCTTTTCAACAAGAAGAAGTCTTATCACGAGTAAAACTGCACTTAAAATTGCATGATTTAGCTGTAAAATTAGAACATAAAAATGTCTTATTAGAGCAGAAAGTTACTGAGGTTAGTCAAGCTTACGATGAACTGAAAAAAGTCCAAATTCAGTTAATTCAAAGTGAGAAACTCTCTAGCTTAGGACAGATGGTAGCGGGAATTGCTCATGAGATTAACAACCCTGTAAACTTCATTTATGGCAATCTCGTTCATGCCAATGAATATACTCAAGAAGTTCTCAACATCCTACATTTATATCAAGCTGAATATCCTAATCCTACACCTCGCATTCAAGCAGAATTAGAATTAACAGACCTAGAATTTCTTGAGAGCGATTTATTAAAATTGCTCAACTCAATGAATTTTGGCGCACGGCGAATTCGAGAAATTGTCAAATCTATGCGAATTTTCTCGCGTACAGACGATGCTACCCTCACCGAGACAGATATTCATGAATGTCTTGATGGCACGCTAACAATTTTAAATTATCGTCTGAAACAAAAAACGGACAGTTTCAAAATCGAAGTAATTAAAGATTATGGTCTGTTACCGCCAGTGGAATGCTATGCGGTGCAAATTAACCAAGTTTTTATGAATCTTTTATCTAACGCTATTGATGCCTTAGATGAATACGACCAACAGCGTTCTTTGGCAGAAATTCACCAAAAACCCAGCCGCATTGAAATTCATACAAACATGATTAGTGATGAATGGGTTGCTATTCATATTACTGACAACGGCCCAGGAATTCCGCCAGAAGTTCAAGCAAAATTATTTGAACCTTTCTTTACAACTAAACCTACGGGTAAAGGGACGGGATTAGGTTTGTCTATCAGCCACCAAATTGTTGTAGACAAGCACGGTGGTAATATTACCTGCAAATCCATTCCTGGAAATGGCACAGAATTTATAGTCAAAATTCCCATCCAACAACGTGTGTCTCAAGTCGCCTGAGTTGAAAGTGCTGAGTATCGCAGGTGAGAGTGAACAGGCAACAAATGACAAATGACCATTGACCATTGACTATTAACCAATTCCCAAATCTACAGCGATGCGATGAGCGCAAGCAAAACCAGAAAAGGCCACAGCATTCAACCCTTGACCAGGAAAAGTGCTATCACCAACACAATAAAGTCCCTGAATAGCTGTGCGATTAAATGGCATTCCTAACAATCCCCACAATTTACGTCGGGGAATTGGCCCATAAGTGCCATCTTCTCGTCCTAAGAAACGACGATGAGTGCGGGGTGTGCCTACGGCTAGGTAATCTAACCCTGCATCTAACCCAGGAAAAATATTTTCTAGTCGCTCAATAATTCGCCAAGCTGCGGCTTCTTTCTTCGCTTCATATCTATTTGCCGACAGACCTAGCCAACCATCAATCCAGTGAGGTGTAAAGGCATGAATGATATGATGTCCCTCTGGTGCTAAATCTGGGTCAAGTAATGTGGGAATTGAAACAAAAATTGTGCCTTCTGCTGTTGTCATTTTCGCCCAATCTTCTAACAGAATATGATGGCATTCTGTGTCATTGGGTAAAATTGAACTTTTGACACCTATATGTAAACTCAAAAAACTGGGTGATTTTTCATAACTTTGTTGCCATATTTTCTCATTATTGGGTATTTTATCTACAGGAATTAATTTACCAAAGGTATCCCAGCGTGTAGCGTTAGAAACTATGCGTTTACCTCGATAAATTTGACCGTTAGCTAGTTCTACGCCGACAGCACATCCCTTTTCTATAATAATTTTTTTGACCCTAGCTTGATACTGAATCTGACCGCCAACTTTTTTTAAACCCTCTACTAGTTTTTGAGCAATTATTCCTACTCCGCCTTGAGGATAATTGACACCACCATAATGTCTATCAGAAAAGACCATACCTGCATTAATCATTGGTGTCATGTTCGCTGGTACTACTGACCAGCAATAACATTCCATATCAATAAATTTTAATAATAGGGGGTCTTTAATATAACGTCGCGCTACATCTCCGACATTTTTTGGTAGATACTTAAGTAAACCAAGACACGCTAAAGGATGCTGGAAAAACATCCGCATGAGATACCGAGGTTCTTCTAGCGACAATAAATCCATACTGTTCAGGCAATTAAAAACTTGCCAACATTCGTTATAAAAACGCCGAATGCCTCTTGCTTCTTGAGGAAAGTAAGCAGTAAGATTTTGCAAAAATTTCTCATAATCCCGGTCAACTTTAATGTCTAATTTATCGGGAAGATGATAATGAATCTGTACTGGGTCGGGTATTGTTTTTAGATCAACATTTACAGCATCCAGGGCGCGAGTTAACAAGTTAGTTGTGCCGTTTTTCCCCAAGCCGAAAATCATTGAAGCTCCGACATCAAAGCGATAACCGTGATTTTCAAAATAGCCCGCACTACCACCGGGAATTAGATAACGTTCTAGCACCAAGACTTTAGCGCCTTTGGCTGCTAGTTGAGTGGCTGTTACCAAACCCCCCATTCCCGAACCAATGATAATTGCGTCAAACACAAAATTGTCATTTGTCATTGGTCATTTGTCCTTTTTTATTGGTTATTGGTGTGACAAAATACAAAATACAAAATAGCCTAATTTCCGTTGAGAAAGTTTAATCTTTTTACTTATATCTGGAATGGGCTGTGTTTCTATGCCTAAAACTCTAACAAAGTACCAATAACTAACGACTAATGACCAATACACAAAAAAAGAGGGACAAGCCTGCTACTGCTGGCTAATCCCGTCTGCCGATCCTTAAAGAGAGGAGAACACTGATTAATAATATAACTGTGATTGAGAATCTATGTCAACTATTAATGAAAAAGATTTTCAATAATTTTTGGTGTGTTGATTTTGGCTATCAGCCATACGCAGGAAAGAGTATGATGAGGTTTCAGTTCCTATAAAATCAAAAGTGCTAATTTCCAGCTATGACGGTACAACTGCGTGTTTACGTTCCTCCCCATCCCTTAATTAAGCACTGGTTGGCAGTTGCCCGTGATGCTGCTACACCTTCAGTATTATTTCGTAGTGCGATAACTGAGTTAGGTAGATGGCTAACTTACGAAGCGGCGCGAGAGTGGCTACCGACGATAGAGGCGACGGTGCAAAGTCCTTTAGACTCTTGTCCAGCAACTTTTATTAATCCAGAAGTGCCTGTGGCTGTGGTGCCGATTCTACGGGCGGGATTAGGATTATTAGAAGGCGCACAAACTTTGCTACCTTTGGCTTCGATTTATCATTTAGGCTTAGTGCGGGATGAAGAGACGCTGGAAGCTCGATGTTACTTGAACAAATTGCCAGAAAAATTTGATCCACAAACAAGAGTGTTAATCACAGACCCGATGTTAGCAACAGGTGGCTCGATTATGAGGGCAATGGCAGAATTAACACAACGGGGGATTGATCCGGCGTTGACGCGAATTGTCAGTGTGGTAGCGGCTCCACCAGCATTGCAGAAACTGAGTGCGGCTTATCCAAGTTTAATAATTTACACTGCAACTATTGATGAAACAGTGAACGATCGCGGTTTTATTGTACCGGGATTAGGAGATGCTGGCGATCGCATTTTTGGTACTTAAGCTACTATGCAGCTAGGCAAAGAAAATCGCTCAACACAATATTAAAGATTGTAAGGTTGCTTCAAGGCGGTAAAGTTATGAGTCAGCGTGATGGTTTTGCTAGTGGTTTTTTAGCAGGGGCGCTTTTTGGTGGCTTAGTTGGGGGCGTTTTGGGGGCTGTAATTACTTCTCGCCTCGACCTCGAATCAACAGAAGAAGAAGCTGAACTGAGCAATGGTGCTGTAGAACCGAAAAAAAACTCCACAAAACGGCGGATGAGAGCCTCAGAAACTGGTGATTTGGAAATGGAAACGGCTAGGCGATCGCTAGAAGATAAAATTGCTCAGTTAAACGCCACAATTGATGAGGTGAGAAAACAATTGGGTGATGTTAACGGTAATGCTAGTCAAGGCGTGAGCGATCGCTCCTCAATACAAGAGTAAGCCTTCCTCAAGTTAGTTTTCGCTTTCAGACTCATCGGAAATTCCGGTAACTGCTAGTCGTGGTCAAAATAGACACTGATTCGCAGACAGTATGACAACGACTAAACTAAAATCAACTATAAGACCGCTTGTGAAACTTAGCAGGAAACCGAAAAATCCATGTATTTACTGATTAGCACTCTCAATACCTTCATACAGCTTTATACTGCTCTACTATTCATCAGAGTTCTCTTGACTTGGTTCCCCACCATCAATTGGTACAATCAGCCTTTTTCTGCTTTAAGCCAAATTACTGACCCATATCTCAATGTATTCCGTTCTATCATCCCCCCCTTGGGCGGTATTGATATTTCTCCCATGTTGGCGATTTTATTACTGCAAGTAGTAGGCCAAGTAGTAGGTAGTCTGGCTGGTGGTCTGCAAGTCTTTGCATAACTATCAGTTAGAAGTTACTAGTTTGAAGTCTGGGTTCACCGACCCAGACTTTTTATTTTTAGCCGTAGTCACTCAACACTCATCTTCGGACTTGGCTACTAAATCCCGATGCTTTAAATTGCTTTAGCTGCAAAGGTAATGGCTGATTTGCAGGTACAGAAATTCTGAGTTCAAAATCGCTAGTCCCTGGTGGAACTTCGGCTATAGAACCAAGACGGGTGCGGTTTTGCATTACTGAGTCATTGTTAGCATCATAGATCCGACCATAGATATCTGCATCGTATACAGTTTTGTAAGTGCCATTTTCTGCCTTACCTGTGACAATAAAGCAATTAGCCGCTGCACTACCACTACTAGTAACCGCCCCCTGAGCCAGTTCTGGGGGACAATCTTTATAAGAAATGTCAAATAGTCTAATCTGTGTTAGAGCTTCGGCTGTGGGAGTTATCACCCATGATAGAAACGTGATTAGACAGAAAGTAAAAATTATCTGAATCAGTTTTGAGTAGTGCTGCATAACCAAAGTTGGGAAATTCAATAAAAATGCTTTGCTGTGTTGTTTTTGCATATTTCACAAAGGTAACAAATTACGCTGAGTGAACTTAGCGCTAAAGATTTCTTGTCATCACTTAACACTCAGCACTATTTTTAACCTCAGCTTACCTGAATTTCATAACCAAGAGATTGCAGACTTTAATTTATCGTTAGATAACCCATCAAGTTTTTTTGATGAATTTTTGTATTTTCCAGTTGACAATACCCTAACACATCAAGTTTTCTTGATATGAGGGATAGACAAACTTAATTACAACACGCTGCAAAGAGATAGATGACAACGAACACCATCTCTAAACAACTTTCTTTTCTTGACCGCTACCTGACATTATGGATTTTTTTGGCAATGGGTGTTGGGGTTTGCTTAGGTTATTTTTTGCCGAGCATCGAAGCATTTATTCATCAATTTCAAGTCGGAACAACTAATATACCTATTGCCATTGGCTTAATTTTGATGATGTATCCGCCCTTAGCCAAAGTGCGGTATGAGGAATTAGGGGATGTATTTCGCAATGGCAAGATTCTCGGTGTGTCTCTAGTTCAGAATTGGATTATTGGGCCACTCCTGATGTTTGTTCTGGCAATTACCTTTTTACGAGGTTATCCAGAATATATGACGGGGTTGATTTTAATTGGACTAGCCCGTTGTATTGCAATGGTAGTTGTATGGAGTGACTTAGCACGCGGAAATACAGAGTATACGGCTGGATTAGTGGCTTTTAATAGCATTTTTCAGGTCATTTTCTACAGTCCTTATGCGTGGTTTTTTATTAGTGTGTTGCCACCATTGTTTGGGTTACAAGGCAGTGTCGTGAATGTCAGTATTGCTGAGATTGCCCAAAGTGTGTTTATCTATCTCGGTATTCCTTTTATAGCTGGATTTTTCACTCGTTACTTTTTAGTGAAGGCAAAAAGTAAACGTTGGTATCACGAAGAATTTGTGCCAAAAATTAGCCCGATTACGCTGATTGCTTTGCTATTTACAATCGTGGTGATGTTCAGCTTGAAAGGGAATTTAATTGTTCAGATTCCTTTGGATGTGGTGAAAATTGCTATCCCACTAATCATTTACTTTATCGTGATGTTTTTAGTGAGCTTTTATATGGCTTGGCGAATCAAGACTGATTATTCCAGAGCCGCCAGTGTAGCGTTTACCGCCGCAGGGAATAATTTTGAATTGGCGATCGCAGTGGCCATTGCCGTCTTTGGGATTAATTCTGGTGTAGCTTTTGCAGCGGTCGTTGGCCCCTTGGTGGAAGTACCTGTGTTGATTGGTCTCGTTAATGTTGCCTTCTGGCTCCAGAAACGTTATTTCGCAACACCTGAATCTCGAAGTTTGTAATTTAACAAAATTTTAGAGGAGTTAACCATGAAACGTGTAATGTTTGTCTGCAAAAAGAATTCGGCTCGTTCGCAAATGGCGGAGGGTTTTGCTAAAACCCTAGGTAAAGGAAAAATAGCCGTAACTAGTTCCGGGTTAGAGGCGAGTCAAGTTAGACCAGAAGCGATCGCAGTTATGCAAGAAATTGGTATTGATATTACCGATCAACATTCCAAAGCACTAAGTGATTTTCAAGCCGAAGACTTTGATGTAGTGATTTCTCTGTGTGGTTGTGGTGTGAATTTACCGCCGGAATGGTTGGTGCGCGAAGTATTTGAAGATTGGCAGTTAGATGATCCCGCAGAACAGCCTGAAATTTTCCCTAGAGTGCGCGATGAAATTAAAGAACGGGTGGCGCAATTAATCGAATCTGTGAATCAAGCATAAACTTATTTATTTCCATCTATGACAACATTCGACCATCCCCCCAGAATTTTGTTTTTATATGGCTCGTTGCGCGAGCGTTCCTACAGCCGCCTGTTAGCCGAAGAAGCCGCCCGCATCATTGCAGAATTTGGTGCAGAGGTGAAGTTTTTTGACCCCAGAGAACTTCCAATCTACGGTAGTGTCCCTGACACCCATCCCAAAGTTCAGGAATTGCGGGAATTAAGTTTGTGGTCGGAAGGACAAGTTTGGTCTAGCCCGGAGTTACACGGTCAGATTTCTGGGATTATGAAAAACCAAATTGATTGGATTCCTCTGAGTATTGGAGCCGTACGCCCGACGCAAGGTAGAACTTTGGCGGTTATGCAAGTCAGTGGTGGTTCCCAATCTTTCAACGCCGTGAATACATTAAGAATTTTGGGGCGATGGATGCGGATGTTCACTATTCCTAATCAATCTTCAGTGGCGAAAGCATATCAAGAGTTTAACGAAGATGGCAGTATGAAAGATTCGCCTTACCGAGATCGCGTTGTGGATGTGATGGAAGAACTTTATAAGTTTACTTTGTTGTTACGAGACAAGGTAGATTACCTGACTGATCGCTACAGTGAACGCAAGGAGAAAGCTGCAAAAGAAGTAATTGAAGTGGCGAACAAAGCCTTGAAAGTTAATTAAAATCAAATTTTGGCGATCGCATCTCTGTTATGAGAGAATTCACAATTAAATAGGCAATAGGGAATAAGACTATTGCCGTTTACTGTCTAACTAGGGATTTTGTAATAATTAGAGACATAACCCCTAAATTGCTATTGACGACCTATGAACCCAGATGAGATTAAAACAGCATTGCAAACAGCCTTTAAGCGTTGTGATGTAGCCAGCTGTCCTCTCTCTGAGACGCAGAAACAGATATTACTGCAAGTAGTCAAGCAAATTCCCCAAGATTCCACATACGATATTGCTAACCCTTTAGACGAATTAGACTCAGAAGAACTATTAGCATTTTTAAAGTTTGTCAAAACCGAAGAACAACAAAACCGCACATGGAAAGTGCAATTGTTAAATGATTGGCTGCACAACCAAGACTCAGGTGCAGTACAATTTATCCGAGATCGCTATGGTTTGCAATGGTTGAATCGCGTTGAGTCATATCATTTTGACAAATATGCTGACTTTGAGGATGCACTGAAGTTAAGAGTAGGCGATCGCATTGAGGTTTCCAATGCTCTATGGGAATGGGTGCAAGAAGATGGCCCTTGTAAACGGGAATGGATTCTCTGCATAGTGATTCAGGTCGATGAAATCAGCAATGCTAACAAATCTCCTCAAAATTGCATTATTCGTTTCCCTAACGGTTCCGAATTTGAAATTCAAGGTATCTACGACTGGAACCGCTATAACTGGCGTTGGCCTCAAACTCAAAAATATTAATAGTATAGATTTTGCATTGTATTTATCGAATACAGAGAAATTCTGCCACCCTACTTATTGCCATAATACTTATTTCTTGAGGTAGACGGAAAAGCAGGTAGGTCTTAATAAGATACTGGCATAATCTTTGCAAAACTAATTATGAATATTATTGCTTGGATCATCCTCGGTCTGATTGCTGGAGCCATAGCTAAAGCTATTTATCCTGGTCGTCAAGGTGGTGGCATTCTGGCAACTATGGTTTTAGGAATCATCGGTGCATTAATTGGCGGAACTATCGTTACCCTTTTAGAAACAGGCAGGTTACAATTCACAGCGGCAACCCTGAGCATTCCGGGAATAATTGTTGCCATTATTGGTGCAATTATCGCTATTTTTATCTGGAGTTTGCTAACTAATCGCGCTAGTTATTAGTCGAATAAAAATTATGGTTAGGTTGATTTTATTGTTACTATTGCCCATAAATATAAATACTCCACTTTTATTCAAAGTGGAGTATTCTGTATAAAGATATAACCTTGAGGCTACAGTTATAGTTAGTTTATTTTGTGAGAGTTTTGTAACTAATCTATAGCTTTTTTAAGTTCATCTTTGATATTTTCTGTGGTGTGAATTACTTGCGCCTCTGCTTGTTTAGCTTTACCTTCAGCTTTATCTGAGGGATTTCCTGTAACTTCACCAATTACTTCTTGCACTTTGCCTTCAATATTTTTTGCAGTGGCTTCTACTCTATTTTCAATACTCATATTTTTTACCTCGACTATTTCTAAACTAAGGAAAAACATACCAGGATCACCTAAGTTTATTTATCTATCAATAGAGAGAACAGTTAATCATCATGGATATCTTTAGACAGATATATACAGAAGTACTGGTATGGAATAGAAAAAAGAATACAGGTCATACGATTTCACTTTATGAATGATACAAATACAGATGTAATACCGTTTCACTTTAAGTTTGATACAAATAGACCGCAGGGGGGCAGAGGGGCGGAGGAGAAATTATTCGTATCATTTATTTAGTGAAATGGTATGAGGGCGTAAATAATTTTGCATAACAATTAGGACAGTTTTATAAAACTTGATTTTAAAGTACGATCGCTTGTGAGAAAATCATCAGACATTTATGCTGAATGATGCGATCGCATTGTGGGGAATTTTCCGTTAAACTTCTGCACAGATGAATATCAGAGGATTAGTTCTCAGCTTGCACTGACAGAAAGTAGCTGAAAGTGAAATACTTATCCTGCTGATGTCTTATGGCTAAAGGCAGATGAAACACCTAAAATCGCGATCGCAAGACCTGCGGAGTTTGTTTGAAAACAACATTACAATCGAATATGTGGCAGAACCTCTCAAAGCTGTGTCATCCCAAGCTGAGGTAGCAGAGGTATTACAGTGGATGCAGGCAAAAGATTTTGATGTTGTCGGCATTGAAACGGAAGACAATATCACTGGTTATGTTGAACGCTCTAGTTTAATCCAGGTAAAATCCGGCAGATGCGGTGATTATCAACGGGTGTTTCATTCCCAAGAACTGATAGCCATTTCCACCCCACTTATGAAGTTACTGCCTATTTTGCGACAAACTCCTCGCTTATTTGTCTTAGATTGCAATCAAGTTAGTGGAATTGTGACTTGTGGCGACTTACAAAAAGCACCAGTGCGAATGCTTCTGTTTGGCTTGGTGACACTGCTAGAAATGAATCTCCTACGGCTAGTGAGACTGTATTATCCTCAAGATTCTTGGCAGAAATTCCTCAAACCAGAACGGATAGAAATTGCTAAACATCTGTGGCGAGAAAGTCAAGAAAGAAACGAAGCCACAGACTTATTAGATTATCTCCAGTTTTGTGACAAACGAGAATTAGTTTTAAACCAACCAGAACTACTTCAGCAACTAGAATTAAAGTCAAAGCGGTTTGGCGAACGCTTCTTAAAATCTGCTGAACAGTTACGCAACCGATTAGCGCACGCGCAAAATTTAGTCACTGGTTCTTCTTGGATAGATTTAATCTCTCTCGCAGAAGCGATGGAAACCTTGTTGATTCGCTGTGAAGAAATCGAGTAATCCTGAACTCAAGTTAATTATTTTAGGACTTACGTAAGAACCCTCTCGAATCCTCTTTACTTCGTGTCCTACCCTTCGGGAAGCCACTTCGTGTCTATGCGTCCTTTGCGGTTTGTTTTTTCATAATTTTGCGTAAGTCCTGTATTTCATAAAAAAACCTCTACGTACCTCTGCGCTAACCTCCCTTCGGGTTCACCAGTCGCCTGCGGAGGGAGACCCTCCCGTAGCGCTGGTTCACCGCGCCACTTTGCGTTGAAAAAAACTATGATTTGGAACAGCCTCACAAATAAACCGTAAAAGTAGAGACACACAATAGCGCATCTCTACTTTTGAACTCAGATGTTAGTTATCTATCTGCAAGTAAATTTTCAACGCTTCATTGACTACTTCCGTCATAGATTTACCTTGACTCGTAGCAGTTTCCTTCAACTTGCTGTAAACCTCGTCATAAAGACTAATCCGAGGACGTGATCTACTTGGTGCAGCTTTCTTTTTAGTTGTGACTACTTGAAGTGGTGTTTCTGGTGTAGTGACGGCGACAGCTTCAGGCTGGTACTGAGCCGCAAATTCTCGAATAGCATCAAAACCAACCCGTGAACAAAAATCCCCAAAGCTTTCATCCGCTTCCCGTGACTTCTGGAAGTAAACAAAAATCGGCTCTAGGAAACTTTCTATGTCATTGTCGTGTAACTTTTCTACAATGGGTTGCGCCAATCTTGTTTGATCTGGTGAACCTCCCAACCACACTTGATAAGATTCTGGGCCACTACCCACAAAACCCAATTCTGCCATGTAAGGACGAGCGCAGCCGTTGGGACAGCCTGTCATTCTTACCACAAAATGTTCATTTTGTAAACCAACTTGATTTAACAGCGCCCGAATGCGTTGTAAAATCCCTGGTATTGCCCGTTCTGATTCTGTGATAGCCAAACCGCAGGTAGGCAAAGCTGGGCAAGCCATTGCATAACGAACTAACGGTTCGATTTCATCGGGGTTAGAAACGACACCGCAACGGTCAAGAATCTCTTGAATGGCTGATTTGTTTTTTGGGTCAATATCGCAGAAAATCAGGTTTTGGTGGGGTGTCAGGCGGATAGGTAGGTGAAATTTTTCGACAATTTCCCGCAAGGCGGTTTTGAGTTGTAAGGAACCTTCATTCTTGACGCGACCATTGTCGATGGAAATACCTAAAAATAACTTGCCATCACCTTGTTCTTGCCAGCCGAGGAAATCCTCATATTTAAGTTCTGGCAATGGTTTGAAGGGGGCGACTGGTTTACCAAAATATTCTTCAACTTTGGCGCGGAATCGATCTACACCCCAATCATTGATTAAGTATTTTAAACGAGCGTGACGGCGTTCAGTGCGATCGCCATAATCTCGTTGAGTAGCCACAATTGCCTTGACAATTTCGTAAACATCTGCTTTGTCTACATAGCAAATCGGGTCTGCTAATCTGGCAAATGTTTCTTCTTTATTGTGGGTTCTGCCTAAACCACCACCTGCAAAAACATCAAATCCTTCCAGTTCCCCTTGAGAATTGGTAATCACGACCAAAGTCAAGTCTTGGGAATATAAATCAATGGAATTATCTCCCGGTACTGTCACAGAAACTTTGAATTTCCGGGGCATATAGTAAGTACCATACAGCGGTTCTTCGCTGTCATGAACAATCGTGCCAGTACCATTACTTTGCCGCGCCGCCTTCACCGCTGGATCTTCTTCCGCACTGATGGCTTTTTCCCCATCCAGCCAAATTTCGTAATAAGCACCAGTTTGGGGTGAGAGCAAATCAGCAATATTTTGGGCATATTCCCAAGCATACTTATATTCAGGGCGATTTTTGAAGGGAACTGGTGGAGCCATAACGTTACGATTAATGTCACCACAAGCGCCCAAAGTCGAACCGAGATTTTTGACAATAGTCGCAATGGCGGCTTTGAGGTTCTTTTTTAAAATTCCATGCACTTGGAAACCCTGACGAGTGGTCGCCCTTAATGTATGGTTGCCATATTCATCAGCCAGCTGATCTAAAGCCAAATATAGTTGCGGCGGTACGAACCCACCAGGATTCTTTGTCCGCAGCATAAATTGGTAATCTTTCTCCTGTCCCTTCACGCGATTATCGCGGTTATCCTGCTGGTAGGAGCCATGAAACTTGAGGATTTGGATCGCATCTTCAGTAAAATGAGTAGTATCCTCAAGGATCTGCGTTGCTACAGGTTCACGCAAAAAATTACTATGTTCTTTGATGCCTTCTACTTTTGAGGGCTTACGGCTGGTAGGTGAGGGAGGAGCAGATTTAACCATGAGAGTTGTATAGTATTCTCAATAAAGCAAGGATGAAAGCCAAAGCTAAGTTATTGGCTCATTGATTCCCGGTAATCCGGTCGGAAATATGAGGAATACGACAATTGTAACACGGCAAAAAGCCGGCTTTGTCGATAGTTTTACACTTAACAAAACCAGCATATATAAGTAGGTGGTATAAATCAACTTAAAGTTTGTTGGTTTTCGTTGACTTTTACCGATAAAGTCTGATCTTCCATCAACATTCAAAGTTCAACAACACCATTCATCATATTGGGCTGCAATTCCACCAATTTACTTCATAGCTAATCAACAAAAGGCAAAAGAATTACAAATTATTATCTTTACCTGTTGATGTCTTTCGATTGCCGAACATCTAAAAATGTGAGAATTAATCAGAAAAATTGTGCCTACGTAAAAATTAAATTCTAACTTGTGACAGAGCAAGTTATTTAAAGCGATAACCAATACCACCATTGATGCTAACAGCAGAAGCCGGACTATTTTGATAAGCACGTAGTCCAACTTTGGCATTTGTATAGATGAGGAAGTTATTAGCAACTTCTGATTCCACACCAGCACCTACTACTACTGCATCTCGATTACCTAAAGGACTAGGTGAACCATCTTTATCCAGAAAAGAATAGCCACCAGTGATAAAGGCGTTAGTTCTATTAGCAATTGGCACGTCTAAAGAAACTTCTGGGATGATAGTACTCGTCTTATCATTCCAGAGAACATTACCGCGTGCAGAAATCGGGAGGCTTCCTAATTTCACTCTACCTGTGAGATTACCGCCAAAATTAGCGGCATCATTGTTGAGTCCGCCGTTGGTAACGCCAGCTGCAACACCCGCACCAACATAACTAGCATCAGTACCTTTTTTCTGTTCAGCAGCAGCTTGACCAGCGTTCATTACAAGAGGCGCAATCACTAAAGAAGACAATGTAGAAATTGCCACGAAAGACTGAAGTAAACGTTTCATATTTTTGCCAATCTTTTGAATTTTTGCTGTTATATACTAGGTCGAAAGTTGTGTAAAAAGGTTCCAGATAATTTTCAATATCTATGAAGTTATTGTTGTTATTGATGCCGAAGAGTTGATAGTAAATTTACTCTTTGATTTTGCATAAAATTTTCAGATATACGCAGCAATTCTGATCTAAACCGGACATTTATCTAGAGTAGGCGCTTGAAGAACTGTCACATTCTAGAGATAAAAATTGATTTTTTTTAGCATGAATTATGCAAATTTGATGATTTGGAAATTTTCACTAAGACATGACAATTGCCTGTAACGGTAATAGCAATAAGCTATGGCAGAAATATATAAAGTTAATTAATCAGAATTCAGTCCCTATTGGGCTAACTGTATTCTGGCTGTGAAATTTTGGCGTTTTTCGTGGAGATGGCATAATGCTAACCGCTACACAAACGTTGTCTGGTTTGATGGGTTTATGTGTCGGTGATGCCTTGGGTGTCCCTGTGGAGTTTACTAGCCGCGCTGAACGAATGAAATTCCCAGTCACGAAGATGCTAGGTTACGGCACATGGCATCAACCGCCTGGAACTTGGTCAGATGATAGCTCCTTAACGTTTTGCTTGGCAGAAAACCTTTGTCGCGGATATTCCTTAGATGATATAGCTTTGTCGTTCTGGCGGTGGTACAAGCAAGCTTACTGGACTCCTAGGGGGGAAATCTTTGGTATTGGTCAGAGTACCCATGCAGCTATTATGCGGATTAACCAAGGAGTTCCACCTTTAGAAGCTGGGGGAACCAGCGAAATGAGCAATGGTAATGGTTCTTTGATGAGAATTTTACCAATGGCTTATTGCTATGAAACCTTAGATTTCCCGGAATTGATTTCACGAGTGCATCAGGTGTCTTGTATTACTCATGCTCATGTGCGATCGCAAATGGCCTGCGGCATTTATACTAGTATCGCCATTGAACTACTGCAAGGTGCTGACTTGCCCACAGCTTACACTCAAGGCTTAGAGAAAATTCAACCTATTTATTCTGCACCACAATTCCTAGAAGAAATGCCCTATTTTGCAAGAGTATTTAGTGGTGAAATAGCCAGCTTACCAATTGAAGAGATTAAATCTGGTGGCTATGTCATTGACACACTAGAAGCATCGTTATGGTGTTTGTTAAATAGCGCGTCTTATGCAGAAGCAGTATTAAAAGCTGTTAATTTAGGTGGACACACAGATACAACTGCGGCTGTGACTGGTGGGTTAGCAGGAATTTATTACGGTATTGAGGGTATACCTCAACTATGGGTGAATCAAGTTGCTCGCAAACAAGACATCGTGAATTTAGCGAAGCGGTTTAATTTAGCTGTGTACACTCACAATTAGGGAACAGGTGACAGGGAACAGGTAAGTAAATAGTGTTCATTCCTCCTGCCTCCTGCCTCCTGCCTTTTAATTAAAGGGCAGACAAAGAGTAAACTTGACCATCAATTAACAGTCTGGTAATGCCTTTGGCTTGGAGATGAGTCCGAGCCTTATGGAGCATTCTACTATCAGGAACTTTAATCACGCGATCGCGCTTTGTTGAAAAACGCTTGGCCACGCGGTGGTTATCAAAGATTGGTAAAGTTCTTTGCTGAGTTTCTAGAGTCGGAATTTGCCCCAAATCACCAAAGTCCTTGAGTGGCCGGGTAATTAGCTCTGCTGAACGGTCAATTACCAAATAACAAGTTCTTGGCAAATTGGCTGCCGACAATGGTAAAACTTGAACTGGTGCTTCACCTAACCTGCGTCTAGTAACTAAAGGTCTTGATTCTTCAAAGTCATCTTCATCCTCCTCATAATCTTCATCATCTAAATCGTCGTCATCTAAATCATCTAAATCATCTAAATCTTCAGAGTCATCCAGCAATTCTTCGCCCAGCATTTCGGCGAAAGCAGCAACTTTTGGCCGTTCCTCATCCAATATTGGACTAGGAATGCTAGGAATTTCCGGTGGTTGTTCTGGCGGAATGTCTATTTTTCTAACTAATCGTGGCTTTGGTTTTTCTGTTGGCGCTGAAGAACGTCGCCGTACTCTTCTAATAGCGGAATTTGAGTCCTCTGAATCTTCGTCTGGTTCTTGTTCTGTCTCAATGATTGTCTCCTGCAATTTGAGCTTGGGCAACTCTAAAGGTTTGCTTTCGCTTTGAGGAAGTTCTATTTCCGGCTCTTTGTTAATCAACAAAGGCAATTGCTCATAGTTTACCTGCGCCCTACCTTCAGGAGTGCGAGCAGCCCGTTTCAAAGAAACTAGGTATTCGTACTCATCCTCTGGTAAGGTACTTTTGAGCAAGCGACTAATTGTTGAGTTACTCACGTCATAGCGTTCTGCTAAAGTCGATGTCGTTTCAGCAGTCTCTCGATATAACTTAAGAATTTCTTGTTTATCTGAATCTGTTAGTTTTCTCACGGTAGACACCAAATCTATGCTCGTTTACGTCCACGCTCCCGGCGAGTCCGGCTCAATGATGCGTCATGTTCTAGGACTGCGCCCATACCGAATAACACTCCACTAAATACCCAAAACACTTCTAATATGTCTCCACTTTGGTAACTAGGCCCTTGAGCGAATTTAAACCACATATCTGCAATGTAAAGCGAAAAGGCCGCCGCTGCAATCATTCGCCAAGATTGAGCCACCCGTCCTCCCCAAAAAGCTAAGAGTAAGGTTGTAGCAATAATCAGCAGCACTACATCACTAACTACATAAAACCAATTCAAAATCGCAGCGAGTAATTCTGTTGGTGTTGTTTGTTGCATCGAAATCCACCATGCCACCAAACTGCCGAACACTCCTATTGCTGATACAATCAGCCATTGCCATTTTTCGAGATTAATGCGTCTTGATGCCACAGCTAAAATCATGCCTACGCCCAGGGAAATATAAGTCAATACAAAAAACACATCGCCAATCGATACATCTGGTTCTTCTTTTAAAATTATTTCTGTATAGCCAAAAAATATCCCTCCCAGGAAATAAGAAAGCATACCAATGGCAATTGCCAACCACACATTTCGACTGCTGACGATTTGGGGGCTACGCCAATTCCTTAAGCATAAAATACCAGCACCCAAGTAAGCTAACGCTTCAAAAATATTTGTGCCAATCACATACCATTCGGCACGACTTTCTACGCCGTTGGCTCCTGGAATTTTAGCACTAAATAGCAAAAAATATAATAGTGCAGCTACAGCCCAGGCAATCCCGGCCAAAATAATATTGCGATTACTGAAGATGGATTTAGAACTTAGAGAATTATTGTTGTATGAGCTACTCATAAGAATTGACTATGTATATGCACGCGGGAAGTTTGAAGTTTGTAGACGCTTTTAGCGGCTTGCAGTACCCCTACGGGGAAGCAAGCTACGCGTAGGTCTCCCTTTGGGAGAAGGCTAGTCTGAAGTCTGAAGGATAAAGTACTATAGAGGTTTCAGACTTTATCCTTCATAATTCATACTTTTTCATGCTATTGCCAGAGTTTACTCAGTGAAGATTGGTTTAACCAAGAGATAAATAGCGATCGCTCGCCATCTGCCATATCCTGTAACCTATCTGCTACTTTGTTGGCAAAATTGGCATTACCAAAATAGGTTTTCCCTAGCTTGTGCAGTTCTTGTAAAAAAGTTGTTACATGATTTTCTTGCCAAGCAGGAAGTTTCGTTCCTTCTAGGGGATCTATTGTCACTAAGTGTTTAACTGATTCGGGGGAAGAAGTTTCGGGAAATTTCTGCTGTCGCAAAACTTCGCCCAGATCTTTTTCAAATAATGTTAGTTGTTTAGCGCCTAAAAACTCTTCAATATCCAAATGAACAGCTTGCAGCAGCAAAATACTGGCTTGGATGAGTATTCCTGTTTTGTTATGACCACCAGTATCACCATCTAGCTGTTCTAAGCGGATTTTACCCCAGATGCTAAAACGATCTGGTTCTTCTAACAAGACACAAGCTTTGCCGCGATTATCTGTCAAATCTCTCCACAAGGCGCGAGCTTCTTCTTCTTGATTAGCTTTAAATAAACTAATCAGCCGAAAGGTTTGCCCCTGATAATGGAGGATCGGCACTTGCTGATCCCTTTTTGGGTGCTGAATGCTCGATATTTCAACATCCTGCCGTTTGAGAATAAACATGGCACTAGCAAATAACTCCTCACAGGGGCTTTGTGGATATGCGATCTATAATCTGATTTAGTAACATCGCCAAGAGTGCGATTACTTAGCATATTTTTGGGGTAAGCTGTGCGATCGCTCTTTAGCCACCTTAGTGTAAGCTACCCAAAGGATATCTCCACTAAAATGCAAATAACCAGCCTCGACCACCCAATATAGCTAATCAATGATTGATTTGCTTTGTTCGACTAGCATCTTAGCCTTGCCATAGCAAATCTGCAATTTTTGATTGCTTATTGCTGGCGATAACGATATAATTGTATAGATGACTCTTTTCAGAGCCATAATTTTATGTTGGGCGCGTAGCTCAGTGGATAGAGCAATTGCCTTCTAAGCAATCGGCCGCAGGTTCGAACCCTGCCGCGCTCGTTTTAAGTTAAAGAAAAAATCTTAAGCCAAGTCATAACATTAACACTTAAGTGTGTGGAGTATATCTAGGTAAGGTGATTCGTAAGATTTCCTTATTTCTTTATCTGCTACGCATAATTTATTCAATATTGAGGCACTAGGTTGTTCTTAACCTTGGCTGTGCAGAGAATTTAGCAAATTGAAGTAACCATTGTTAGCGTTATTTTATTTACCTTTAAATGACTAAAATTTAAAGTAAAATTGCTGAATATAATCCTGTTTAAATTACATTTGTCTCAATTCTAAGTATATCTTTACAAAAAGAAATAACATATAAATAAAATTTTTAGAGACTATTAATAAGCTAAGTATCATAAATTACTAATATTAAATTTAGAGAAAATAAAGGGTTTTTTAGTATAAATATCCAATAACTATCATTATTTTCATAAATCCTTTCCCTAAACTTAAATTACTAAGAATATATAAGTCTGGCAATCGATTTTAATTTTATAAATAAAATATTTTTGAAACAAAAAAATATTTGGTAATTATTCTCTACTTTATTATAAAATGAGTGCAAACAAAAATTGTAGCGATATTCGCCTGCATATCATAGGCTAAAAAACGCTGGTAGACCAGTCATTTCTACTGAATCTACAGTAGTTTAGGGTTAGCAGCGCAAGCAAAGCTTGGGTGAAAAGCTAGTCAAATATAAGGCAAGTGTAATTCATCATTATTTAGCCGTCTACCTCAACAGAGTTGAGGAAAATTTTTTGCATCTATCTGGTCATTTTATCAAGATTAATGACTTAGCTCATTGTGCTTGATTCAAGCTTCTGAATTTTAATTCGTTTTAACGGCATCCTGCTATTTGGATGCTAATTTCAAAGTTTACAAATTTATATTTGTAAACTATTTGCACACATTTACCCCGAAATTAAATATTATGAATGACTTTCAGTTTATTCGGACTGTCTGCATCTTAGCGGTAGCCTATCTATCGAGTATTTATTTGTGGTTAGCATTTTACCAACACACAAATGAATAACAAGACTACTAGAACAGGTAATTTAATAATGAACAAGGTCTAATTAACTTTAGGCCTTGTGCCACTACAATAGTCAGCCTCAAATTTTAAAATTATTTGAGTTATTGGTAACTTATTTATTGGAAATATGATGCTTTTATTACCAGAAATTATGAAAGATAAAGAAATACAAATTGGCTTATTTGGTTTGGGGTTCGGTATTTTTATATTATTTGTAACTCTGTCAAGTTTATCCTTAATAAAATTATTTCTGATTAAGTTAAACTTTATCCAGATTGATGATATATGTCAAAAGCTATTTAAACCGAATAAAAGTTTATTAATTGTTGTAAGTTTAATCGGATTTATTGAGATTGTTGCGTTATTAATGCCGAATAACTATTGGACAAACTCATTAGAAATTATTGTTAGTTTAAGTTTAGCGATCGCCGGAAGTTGGTTAGCAGCACAGATATTTAAAAACTTCTTTGATTTTTATTTACTAAATGCTGCATTTAAGAGTGGGCAAAAAATCAGTAGTGAGTTACTCATTCTTTTAAGATGGGTAGTTAATATTAGCATTATTGTGACAGCAATTCTAATTTATGCTCAAACGCATAAAATTAATATATTAGGGTTATTAGCAAGTTTAGGAATTGGTGGTTTAGCAGTAGCCTTTGCGGCGCAAAAAACTTTAGAACAAATTCTTGGTGGTATTGTTCTTTATCTTGACCGGCCATTTGTAATTGATGATTATATAGGACTACCCGATGGTACTTTTGGCAGAGTTGAATCTATCGGATTAAGATCCACACGCATTAGAACTTCTGGTAAAGGTACTGTGATGATAGTTCCTAATAGTGCTTTGACTCAATTGAATATTGAGAACTTCACTGGTGCGAAGAAAGTCATGTCTATACTTTATTTGACATTCTATCGAGCGATTAGCAGTGAAGAACGCGCCTTAATTCGTCAAGTAATTCTCGATAGTACTAATGATATTTTTGGTATTGATTCACGGAATACAGAAGTAACATTTAAGAATGTTAATCATTCAGGAGAACTAGACAAAACTCAAGCACAAGTCACTTTCTTTATTTTGGGTTCTGGTGATGTTTCAATGGAATTACGCCGTCAGCTTTTAGATTTAGCTACTCAAACTATGACTCAGTGTTTGAAAGAGTATGGTATTGCTTTCGATATAGAAGAACCAACAATTTATGTAGACTCACCGATTACGATTTAGAGATAATGATAAATATTTACCAATTTATTTTGAGCTTGTTTCAGCGTGAAACCACAATATTAGTCTTATCTAAGTTTGGCATATTTCTAGGGCTTATTTTTCTGTCTTTGTTGGCAGGAAGATATACTCCAACATTCGTCAGAATCATTACTCAAAGGTTTGCACCCCAACAAGTAGCCAGCATTTATAATAATCTGGTCGAACCTTTAAGGAACTTATTTAGAATTGCTGGGACTTTAATTTTAATTTCATTATCTTTAGCATGGATCGAAGATTATCACTCAATCTATAATTTATTATCTCCAATTGTTGATTTATCTGTAATTATTAGCATTGCATGGCTATCTTCTCGCCTCTTTCGCCAATTTCTTCGTTCTTATGGGATTGAAATAGTCAGAAAATTTGGTCGTGAAGTCGATGAATTACTTTTAGTATTTGAAACTTTGGCAAATGTCATTATTGGATTTATTGCTGTTTTAGCTTTTGCCCAAAGTCAACAATTTAATTTAATTGGTTTATTAACTGGCTTAGGAATTGGTGGTTTAGCTGTGGCTTTTGCTGCCCAAAAAACCTTAGAACAGTTACTCGGAACTATTGTTTTATATTTGGATAGACCCTTTGTGCCAGGGGAATATATTCGTTTACAAAAATCTAACCAAATTCCTGAAGGTTTGTTTGGCAGAGTAGAGTCAATTGGAATTAGATCAAGCAAGATACGTACTGCGGCTAAGAGTACATTATTTATTATTCCTAATTCCATATTGGCAAACTTAGAAATTGAAAATATTACTCGTGGTAAAAAAGTGATGGTATTACTTTACCTCGATTTTTTACATATCCTGCAAGAAAAAGAACAAGCTTTAGTACAACAGGTAATTGTTGAGAGTACTAATTCTCTGTTTGGGATTGACCCAGGAAGTACTAGTATTACTTTTTTAAATCATCAAGATGAGCAGCAGTTCACGCGCACAAGAGTAACATTTTTTATTTTGGGTTCTAGTGAAAATTCTCTACAATTGCGTAAACGGCTGTTAGAGTTGGCTAATGAAAAAATCTCTAAAAAGCTATTTAATCATGGTATTGAATTCAAGCTGCAAGAGCCGACTATTTATGTTGAATCACCTGTGACTATTTAATTACAGAGAAACACAGATAATTTATCTGTGTTTCTCTGTGGTGCTTGCTCCGCATAGGAGTTGCTCTGCAATAGTTAAGTTCTGTAACTATTGCAACGCAGAAATTTCAGTTAATACGCTATCTAACTCAATAGTATTTGCCCAAGCAGGAACACTAACTTCTGGCGTACCTATAACCATCGTGGTTTCTTGGCGCAAGTCGAAGTCATACCACTCATTACGCCATTTTAAGCGAAACTGGAGGCGAGTCCAGGTAGGAGGTAGGTTGGGGCAAGCTACAGGGCCAAATTGCGTCATCCGCACACCGCCAAAGCCATAGACTACAGACTGCCAAACTCCTCCCGCACTAGCGGCGTGAATGCCTTCTGCTGCATTGCGTCTGACATCTTCCAAGTCTACTAATGCCGCCCGTAAAAAGTGAGTGTAGGCTTCAGTTGGTTGATTTAAGTCACAAGCTAAAATGGCATGAATTGCCGGGCCTAGGGAAGAACCGTAGGTGTGGTCGGTGCGTTGGCTGTAATATTCCCAGTTACTAGCCAGGGTTTTATGGTCGTAGCGCTGACGCAGCAAGTACAACAGCATCAACACATCCGGCTGCTTGAGAATTTGTTTTTGGCTGGTGGCTTCAATTCCTAACAGACCTTGCAGAGATTTGGTACGAGGTTCGTAGTCAGCGAGGTTAACATCTTCTAGTTCAAAAAAGCCTTCAAATTGCTCGATTAAACCTGTTGTTTCATCTTGGTTAACAAATATGCGTTCTTGAATTTCTGCCCAACGATGCAGACGTTCTGTAGTTAAGTTCAATTGTTGCACTAACTCTGAAGATTTTTCAGGATAAGCTTGCTTGAACCAGTCCCAAAGCGCCAATGCAGATTGTAAATGCCACTGTACCATGAGGTTGGTAAAGGCGTTATTATCGACGCGATCGTGGTTTTCATCAGGGCCGATGACATCTAAGATATCGTAGCTGTGGCGTTCTTCGTTCCAGTCCACGCGGCTTTCCCAGAAAACTGCCGTATCGAGAATAATTTCTGCGCCATAGTCACGCATCCATTCATCATCGTCGGTAATTTGCCAGTAGTGCCAAACTGCATAGGCGACATCAGCAGTAATATGTACTTCAATGTCACCGCACCAAATACGTACTAACTCGCCGTTCGCGCCAGGAACCCAACGAGGCGTGACTTCATCACCGGTTGTGGCACTTTCCCAGGCAAACATAGCCCCTTGATAGCCGGCTTCTTGGGCTTTACGCCTTGCTCCTGGTAAGGTGTGATAGCGGTATGTGAGTAGGTTACGGGCTAAGGCTGGTTGAGTGAAGGTGAGAAAAGGCAGAATGAAAATTTCCGTATCCCAAAAGATGTGGCCGGAATAGGCAAAACCAGAGAGGGTTTTTGGTGGGATGCTGACTCGGTTATCGTGTCTGGGTGCAACAGCCAGGATTTGAAAAAGATTATAGCGGACAGTTAACTGAGCTTGGCGATCGCCTTCAATCACAATATCGCTGTCTTGCCAAACTTCTTCCCAAGCGGCAATGTGTGCTGCTAATAAGGTACTATACCTTGGTTCATCGGCTAGTCTATATAAAGCTGAAGCTATGGGAAGCTTACATTCTCTGGAAGTAAACACAGTAACAATCTTTTCTACTGTCACCGTTTGGTGTGGCGTACACTCTAGAGTTGTTATTAAGACTGGTGAACCAGAAGCATTTTCGACAAAAATAGGTGCATGATCATCACCATCGACAACCAACTTAGCAGCCATCCCCAGGTTAATGCCTGAGTGCAGAGTTTTGCTTTGCTGCCAAATTATTTGATCTAACCCACCTTGGTGTACAGTTTGCCAATGGGGAACACCTGCGGTTCTTGGTTCAGCATCAAATCCCGCTGTGACGGTAATTTCCCCAGTAAAATCAATAGATGTGATTTGACAACGAATAGCCAAAACATGTTGATCTGCTAAACCTGCAAAACGCTCAAAATGTAAATCTAGGGTATGACCTTGAGGACTGCGCCAACGCACATCACGACTCAGCAAACCTAAACGCAAGTCTAACCGACGCTCATATTGCAGAATCTCTCCAGAATCCATACTAAAGCGATCGCCTGCCACAGTCACCACCAATGGCAACCAGTTAGGACAGTTAACCAGTTCTGTATAAGCAATATTTACATCATCATAAACACCATTAATTAGCGTTGCTGCGCTATCTTGTGTATATCCTTCTTCAAAGCTTCCCCGCGTTCCTAAATAGCCATTACTGAGGGTAAAAACTGTTTCTTTGTGATGTAGCTGTTTTGGCTCAAATTTTGTTTCAATAACGTTCCAGTTATTAGCGTCAAGCAGTTGCTGAGTATCTATCGAATTACCAAGAGATTCGCCGTCGAGCATGAGTAATTAAACCTACAATTCCAATGGTGGTTGTCAATAAGATGAAATCTATTTCTAGGAGGTAAAATTATTTGGCTACTTCTCTTCAAAGCAGATGTTTGAATTTGGTTTCACCAGCAAAGATTGACATTCATTATATAATAATGTTCTTTATTTCATCCCTCTCTAGCTAGATTTTATTAATAGCTCAGATTTATGCCAAAAGATTAAGACACCACATCAATTGATACATTTATTTATTTAAAGTGTAAATATAAATTGTTTTAGTAAATAAGTTTAATTATTAATTAATAGTATGTAGTTAACTAATTAACATCACACACATCTATATATCTAAATAAAGGTGTCTAGACATTACATTTTTGTCTAAACACTGTCATACATTTTTTAGCAAGCAGTCTGTTCAATATCTTCATGCTTGGTCTGTTCATAGAATTACAGCACCAAAATTTAAACCTGCAAGTTCACCGCGTTAAAGTGATTTCTCTTTGATGGCGGTGTCCACAGCTATAAGTTTTTACCAAAAACTCAAGAAAACTTAATCTAAAATGCCTAGCATTAAATTTTGCTATCTGTTAGCCAGCATAAATCATTTACTTAAGCGTACATTTACTGAGGTTTTGCCGATTTAATCGTTATTAATATATATGTAATATTCGGGGTATTTAAAATGACAAATCTGCCTATTCAGTGTGCAAATTTAAAAGAGCAAGTAGAATTAATTTTACAACTTTTACAGCAAGAACCTGCTTTACGTTCTCAAGATATCACACCAGCACAAACTTCTTTAGGCAAGGCAATATCTCCGAAATTTGAAATTGTGTTTGCAGGTGCATTTAGTGCAGGTAAATCTATGCTAATTAATGCACTACTAGAGAGAGAATTACTTTATAGTGCTGAGGGACATGCTACAGGTACAGAATGCAAAATTGAGTATGCAGAAGTTGATCAAGAAAGAGTAGTTCTCACATTTTTAAGTGAAGCTGAAATTCGGGAACAAGCAAGTTTTTTGTGTCAACAACTAGGATTTGTCACAGCAGCGAATATCAATCAAAGTGAAGTCAGTAATTTACTAAATCAAGGCTGTGAAGTAATTATTCAGCAAGAAGGTGGTGAAAGTAGATCTGAACGAGCCAAACAAGCTAAAGCATTAATTTTATTACTAACAGGATATGACGAGAATTGTGAGCATATTCACACAGTTAATAATGCCACATATTCAATGGAAAAATTTAACTTTTCCAATTTGAAAGAAGCTGCGGGATATGCACGTCGTGGAAGCAATAGTGCGGTTTTAAAGCGAATTGAATATTATTGTAACCACCCTCTATTAGAAGACGGTAACGTTATTATTGATACACCAGGAATTGATGCACCAGTAGAGAAAGATGCACAGTTAACCTATAGTAAAATTCAACATCCAGATACATCAGCCGTGGTGTGTGTACTGAAACCTGCATCGGCTGGTGATATGACCAAAGAAGAAACGACAATGTTAGAAACAATGCGGGGAAATGGAGGAATCCGCGATCGCGTCTTTTATGTCTTCAATCGCATTGACGAAACTTGGTACAATACCCAATTAAGGCAGCGATTGGATGATTTAATTAGCAGTCAGTTTCGGGATACCAGCAGAGTTTATAAAACTAGTGGCTTACTCGGTTTTTACGGCAGTCAAATTAAACAGACAAGTTTACAGAATAGGTTTGGCTTAGATTCTATTTTTGCCGAAAGTGTTAAAGGTTTAAATGGACAGGAAGAAACACCACAATTTGTTTACGCATTTAATAATTACTGTGTGACTTCTGGTAAGCTTTCTCATACCAATTTTCGGATTTCTCTGAATGGTTTTGAAACGCCAAATGAAAATTATCTACGGATTTTATCTCAGCAGGGTATACCTTTAATTAATCAGCTAATTCTTGATAGTGGAATTGAGGAATTTCGGGCAGCAATTACCCGTTACCTCACAGAAGAAAAGCGTCCGCTGCTGTTTCAAAATCTCGCCGATGATTTAGAAGATATTTGTATTAAGTTGAAAAAAACTTATCAGTCAGATTATCGAGATTTAGACAGTCAACCACGAGAAATTGAAGCGATGAAGTCGCAGGAATTACAGCGGCTTAATCAACAACTACAACAAATAGGTAAAGAGTTTAACCAGCATTTAATAGAAGAAGTTAACCAAATAAATAATCAGGCTTGTGATGCTTTTGAAACAGACTTTCGCCAATTGCAATCACGCATGATTAGACGGTTAGATGAATTGCTAGATACTTTTTCTGTAGCTGATGCTTATCGACGTGCTACTCTCAGTCATTTGCGTAATGCAACTGCACCATTAATTGCGATTTTAGTAGAGGCATTTTATTATTTATCAAATCAATTAGAAGATATTTTAGTAAATTCCTCTGAACAATTAGTGGCGAATTTATTCCAAAGGTTGATGGAAACAATTCGGAAGACAGAATACTATCGTCAGTTATATCGCTTGTTGGGTAATGATGGTGGGATTGAACAAAAGATAAAAGCTATTGAAAAACAGGTATCATTAGCCTTAGTTAGTGCAGCGAGTGTAGAATGCGATCGCTTCGTTCGAGAAAGTCCTAGATTTTATGATGAAGGTACTTTTTCGATTTATCAGTTTCGTCAAACTTTGCAGCAAACTTCGCAAAGTTATGACAGTGAAAGTATGGTAGAAGCTGAACCAGCAATTAGGCAATTATTAAAGTTAGATTTTGAACCCAAAGTTTCCCATACAATTCGCAAATCTTTCCGCCAAACTATCAATCAAATACTGAAAAAGCAGTTGCTTCCAATGGCGGAAAATCAAGCTGATGAAATTTTACAACAGTATCCCCAGGCGCGTGTTTATTTAGAGCAGACTTTACAACACGAAGCAGAAGAGAAAATTTCGCATAATCGCCGCTTACTCAGTACTTTAGAACAAAAAATTGAGAGTTATAACGCCGCAGTATCTGGAATTAATAGTTGTTTGCAGGCGATGCAATTATATGATTATTTACTGCCAGTGATTAATCTGAGTGAATTAGATGTGGTTGAAAAGATTGCGGCTAGTAATGGTGTGGTAATTTCTGATGGTTTATTAGATGGTGTGGCACAAATGTAGGCTTGATTAACCGCTAGATTTTGGTAGGTTGGGTTAAGCGATAGCGAAACCCAACAAATAATGTATGTTTTGGTTTTTGTTCAATTGTGTAGTTTCATAATTATATTTTCAGAGAATAAATATATGGAATATAACTCTTATCTAAAAGAAGCTAACGATGATGAAGTTTTAGAATTCGGCTCTTTGCTATGTAAATTAGGTAAATTTAAACAAATTATAAATTCAGCTTTATCACAAAATCTTTCAAGAATAATTAATGATAAATTAAAAGAGGAAGGACTAAATTTAAAAGTGCGTTATGCAACTGGAAGAAGAAATTCAGATGGTACAAATAAATATGAATTGACTGAACCAAATTGGTATAAAGGAGATGTTAATTGCCAAATTTTGAAAATTGGTACAAACAAAGGCTGGCAAAACGGAAAGTTTAGAATCAAAATAATCTTAGAATTTTGTGCTGATGAAGCAGAAATTGAACAAATACCAGAAATCACAAAATCCGAATCGCCGCTTGATGATCTGCGTCGCAAAATTGATGAAGTAGATTCATGAATTCTTCAAGAAGCCTACAAATATGAAAATATCGAAATTAACGACAAAATTTTTGCTTAGTTTATGCAAAATAGAGGTTGATATGAAAGATTTATATAAGTCACTAGAATGTAATAATGATGATGTTGTAGAAATTGGGGAGAATACTTATAAAATCGACAGATTTAAAAAAGCTATTATTCAATCATCAAAGAATTCTTTGGAAGAAGAATTAGATAATTACGGAGTCGAAATACCATGTATGAAATTTACCAAGAAGGTATAGATTGCCAAATACTAAGACTAGGTTCTCAATGTTAGAAAAAAGGAAAAGTTAAATTCAAACTCACTGTTGAGTTCTATGTTGAAGAAGATGTAGCAATAGAAATTGCAGAACCAGAATCGCCTCTTGATGATTTACGCCGCTTGATTCACGAGGATAATTTATGAATAAAACGCCACGTATTCGCATTCCACCAGAAGTAAGACAATATGTATTTCAACGTGATAAATATCAATGTCAAAGCTGTGGTAAGACGGCGGAAGACACTAATTTGACTATTGACCATATTATTCCTTTGGCGCAGGGTGGTCAAAACGATATCAGCAATTTGCATACTCTTTGCTTGACTTGTAATCAAGTAAAATCAGACAAAACAGATCAGCGTTTTCGACGACGTTTTCAAAGTTAGGCTAATCTAGAATAGGCTGTTAGTTTTTAATTTGTATGTCTCGAAAAGTCAACAGCAATTCCCGTAGATTTGCTAAACTTAGAACCACAGTATTTTATTTTTTAGCGGCGATCGCAATTTTAGCCGCAGCCTTTCCTAAGCTATATGAAATTAAGACGAAAGCTGGAATTAACATATCAAGTAGGTATCACGCAGGCTCTTTTTTAGAAAAGCATACTCTTGGGTTATTTCGGTGTGAATGGCTTTATCCGTATCACTGCGATCGCCACAATGGAAAAGTTTAACGGTTAAAGTATAATATTCCTAAATCAAAATACCCGAATTATTGAATAATTCGGGTATCTGAGTAAAAAAGTTACTGACAAATTTAAAATTATTTTTTTTCTAAACAGCGCCACTTTTTCTATTAAATAAAATAGCAACAGTTTTAAAAATTAACTTTAAATCGTACAGCAAACTCCAATTTTTTTGATATTGCAAATCGAGTCGAATGACATCTTCAAAGCTGCGGACTGTAGACCGCCCATTAACTTGCCATTCTCCAGTCATTCCTGGCTTTACATCTAAACGTTGCCACTCTGGTACTTCATAACGTTCAACTTCATCAGGTGTTGGTGGTCTAGTGCCTACTAAACTCATATCACCTTTTAAAACGTTCCAAAATTGTGGCAATTCATCTAAACTGGTGCGGCGTAAAAATCGCCCTACCTTGGTAATTCTGGGGTCGTTTTCATTTTTGAAAAATGCACCCTGTACTTGATTTTTCACTAAAGCTTTTTTGGCTTCCGCATCTACACACATAGAGCGAAATTTCCAAATCTTAAACCGTTTACCCATCCAGCCACAGCGGGTTTGACTAAATAAAATCGGGCCAGGATCATCGATGGTAATAGCAACCACAATGGGAATTAATAAAACTCCTGTAATTACTAAACCTACTAATGAGCCAACTATATCTATCAAGCGTTTCATCCACGAGGCTATGGAGGGATGAGTGGTGGGAAGTGGCTCTGGTTTACGAGAACTATTTTTAGGCGCTTCTATGACGCTTTTCGCTTCTATCAATGCTGCGTCGCTACTAGACTCTATCGGAAAAACTTGATCTAATCCTGTCAGGGTTAGCACCGCCATTACTTGAGGGGTAACATTCCGCAGAATTATCGTAATTCCTTGTTCTTGGGCAGTTTTGTAATTACTGACCAGAGCGCCTAAACCACTACTATCCATAAAAATAGTTTGCTGAAAATCAATAATGATTTTCTGGGGATATGGGTTTGCTTGGGTTAAGTCTTGGCAGGTTTGCTTAAAGCCGACTGCTTCCAGCACGCTTAACCGCGGAGATACCTGCACTATCGCCGTTTCATTTAGGGAAGTAACTGGGAAATTTACCTCTGTGGGTTGGCTAGTCATGAAGCTCTGCACTTTCGTTGCCATGTAAATTTAATCTGCCAAACATGATTGTGTCCTAGAAAATTAATTAACCTCACATTTACAGGGTAAGCATAAAGACTGATTGTTAGTTATCTGGGGTGAGCGCCGAGATTGCCAAGGACGATTCACAATAGAACAAGAACTAAAAAATGTACTTGTTTTTGTATCGCCACAGTGCGATCGCTTTGCCACTAGCCCATGACTGCTAACATTACAGTTGAACCTACCGCGCGTCTGATTGAGGTCTTTTCTGCTATTCAAGGGGAAGGATTGAATGTCGGGACACGTCAAATTTTTATTCGCTTTGCTTTGTGTGACTTGCGCTGTCATTTTTGCGATAGCTCCCACACATGGAATGCACCCACTACCTGTAAGGTAGAACGATCACCTGGATTACGAGACTTTGAAATTCACTCTAATCCCGTCCCCTTAACCATATTACTCGAATGGATTAAACGTCAAAATCTACCGTTGCTACACGATAGCATTAGCGTAACTGGCGGCGAACCCCTTCTACATGCCCCTTTTTTGCATGAATTTCTGCCCCAAGTGCGATCGCTTACTGGTCTACCTATATACCTAGAAACTGGTGGACATCGCCCAGATCAACTGGCAATGATTTTGCCTTACCTAGACTCTGTTGGTATGGATTGGAAACTACCCAGTGTCAGCGGTGAGACTTATTGGCAAGCTCATGCAAAATTTCTCCAATTATGCCACAACAACCCATCTGTGGATGTTTTTATCAAGATAATTATTTCGCAAAGTACAAATCCAGATGAGTTAAAACAAGCTGCTTTATTGATAGCAGATATCAATCCAAATATCCCTGTCTTTTTACAACCTGTCACACCTTTACCCGTTTCGGAACAATTTACTCCTACACCCATACTTGCCCCAAATCCTGATCAAGTGCTGATGTGGCAAGTGTTGATGAAAAAGTTTGTGCCTCATGTCCGGGTTGTGCCGCAAACTCATAAAATGCTCAATCAACTATAAAGATTGCTGAGTTTTCCGTAGTGTAAAACTTTGATGAAGATTTTCCCGGATCAACACCGTAATTTATTAAGTAACTATGTGACATTAACTACCTTAATTTTTCGTTAATCTTTCTTTAATCTAGAAGTCCAAAGCTGAAAAAACTGTGTCCTTTTGGGAAATGTACATGATTTCGGTAAAGCATTGGATTTCTGGATTCAGCCTTTCGCTGATAACTGCCGTAATTAGTATTACAGGCTCGGCAACCACGGCTCACGCTCTTTCTCTGGTTAATGGCATCACAATTCCGGCGAATAGTACAGATTTATCTTCATCTAATACCAATAGTGCTAACACTAATCGCCTAGGGTTTTTCTCTGACTTGTACTACGATCGCTACAACAATGTGTATTACAGCCTAGCTGACCGCGGCCCTGGTGGTGGTGTAATCAGCTACAACCCAAGGGTACAAAAATTTTCTTTAGATGTTGACCAAAACACAGGTGCAATCAGTAATTTCCAGTTATTAGACACTATTCTCTTCACCCAAAATGGTCAAAACTTTAACGGTTTAAATCCTGGAATACTGAATGGAAATGCTAGTGTTCTTGGCCGCAGCTTTGACCCAGAAGGATTTGCGATCGCACCGAATGGGAATTTCTACGTTTCGGATGAATATGGCCCTTCTGTATACGAATTTAGCCAGACGGGTTCCTTTATTCGGGCATTTAACACCCCTAGTAATTTGATCCCCAGACAGAGTGATGGCACAATTAACTACGTTGATGGTCGTCCAACCATTTCCACTGGTCGCCAAGACAATCGCGGCTTTGAAGGCGTAACCCTCAGCCCAGATGGTAGTAGACTATTTGCTATGCTGCAAGACCCGTTAGTTAACGAAGGTTCCCCAGATGGACGGCGCAGCCGCAATTTACGGATAGTCGAATTTGACACCAACACTGGTAATAGTACGGCTCAATACCTCTATCAGTTGGAAAGCTTGGCAGATATTAATGCCCGTGTAGCTGATAATACTTTTGGTGCTAATTCCCAAGGGCGAAATATTGGTATTAGCTCCATTACAGCCTTAAACAACAATGAATTTTTAATTCTGGAGCGAGATAATCGCGGTATAGGTGTAGATGATCCCACAGGTGCAATACCAGTCGCCAGCAAACGCATCTACAAAATTGACCTGACTGGTGCAACCAATGTGGCTGATATTAGCTTGACAGGTACAAATAATTTACCGGATGGAGTTACACCTGTTAGTAAGACTTTGTTTGCGGATATTGCCGAATTTCTAAGAAATGCTGGACAACCCATTCCCGAAAAATTTGAAGGTTTAGCGATCGGGCCGCAACTTGTTGATGGTTCTTACGCCTTAATAGTAGGTACAGATAATGACTTCAGCGTCACTCAAAATGGTGATAATGTGCAGTTTGATGTTTGTACAGATGGGACTAACTTCTCTCAAGTCCCCATTGACAGCGGTTGTCCCACAGGACAATCTCTAATTCCTACTTTTGTTTACGCTTTTAAAGGCAGTCCACAGGAATTAGCTGGATTTGTGCCACCACAAAGAGTCCCAGAACCAACCACAACTGCTGCACTAGTTTTAATGGCTGCTAGTAGTTTCTTTGTGAAGCGACAGTTTAAATCTATGCAAAAGTAAATAAATTCTTGTTTGGGTGGGTATTGCCCACCCAAGATAATTCTCTGCGGCTACATTTCGCTATCTTCTGGAGAGCGAGATTTAGCTTTTGCCTTGTTGGCACTACGTTTGAGGGCAGAAAGTCGTGCTTCATAACGAGACCGTTGGCGTTTGCTGGGAGTAGTATCAATTAAACTTTTCAAAGCACTACCAAGACTTTTGTAGGCATTAGGTAGACTGTAACCAAAGCGAGTTGCTAGTGCGATCGCTTTTTCATCAGCATCCAGCAATTCTCGCATTTGCTTTTCGCCATTATTCTTTTGATAAAGTCGCCAACCAGAAACGCCACATAGCGCTAAAGCTAACACCAACAACAATCCATCTTGTACCCACAACTCACCCACAGCACCGCCTAAACCAATAGCTAATGCTGCCATTTCCCAACCATCTTTGGGAATTGTGTCCATTTGAATGCGGGCAACTTCATGCCAGAACAGCAGATTACGCTGATCCATTGCGAGAGCATCCCATTTCACCAAGTCAATTTGAATTTCTACTTGGTCTTTACCAATTTCTTCGCTGCGGATCAGGGGTGGATTGACCTCAGTTGTGCCTTCAACTGTGACCCAGCTTTGTAATTCTGGTGGTAGTAAGCCTTTTAATCGCCGGAGTTCACTCATTTCTGCTTTGGCAGAGGAGGTTGCATAGGATGTCATAAAATCCAGCCCTAGAAAATTTCAGTATATAGTGAGGGTATCACTTTGGAGTATAGCTATTTAAGTGGTGATTCGCCTCAGTCACTTGGAAAAGTCCCCCGCTTTTTTCTAGCTTCCATTGCCTTTTCCAAAAGTTCTAGTAAACCGGGTGCTTCTTCCTGAATACTGAGTAACATTCTTTCGCCAATCTCGATATTCCCTGGATCTTCCCCTGTAGCCATGACTTCTTTCAACCTAGGGATAGCTATGCCATCAACAATCTGAATCAACCCACTTAAACAGCGTTGAAATTGCTTTTCTGTCAAAATTGAGTCTTCCAGAGGAAATTCAATAATGGCACGGATTTCACCATCAGCTGGGTCATATTCCCATTGCAGCATTTTGGTTTCCCAAGAAATGGCTAACATTGTCTGGAGAATTGCCGCTTTGTGAGGATGGTCTTGTACTCCTGCCAAAACTTGAGGCGCAAAAATGCGGAAAAATTTTCCCTCCTCATCTAATTGAACAACTATGAGAAAATCTTCTAGGTTATCAGCTTCCACCCCTGTGATAATTCGGTCTTCTTCATCATCAAAGCGGTAGTCCCAACCTAGTTTGTCTAAGTAATCGGCAATCTGTCCGAGATTTGCTCCCATAAAAGCCTCATAAGAAATGGTGGAGCGGCTGTCACCAAAACTAGTGTAACCTGCTAGGGGTCTATGTTTAGGTTGATGTGGCTACTTCTGCTTGTTGAGAATTATGCAATAAGTTTCTGCATCATAAATTCTATGAAATAGGAAAATCATGTTTTAGGAAGTACTCATAAGGACAAAATATCTAGCAATCTTTGTATCTCAAGAATCAATATTTAAGTAATAGTTAAAAACAGCAATAACCTATTTTAAAAAATAGCCGTCTTAAATTATTAGTTAAAAACCAGATGCCCGACTTATTACACAAGTCGGGCATCTGAGACTCTCGATTTTAAAAATCTACAAAAAGCTTTATATTACAAACATCGACTGATTTTTTACCAAAATATTGTAGTCGTCAACACATTTTTCAGCGTTTAATATTTACGAAGTTTATGCGGAAATCAGCTTTCATCCTCGCGATCGCGCCCTTAATTTTTACTGTCGCTGCTTGTAGTGGAGAATCAGGACAAACAACAAATACAGCTAATCCTCCTACTAGTAGTTCCGCAAACCAAGCAACTCGAAATCGTTGGGATACTATTAAAAGCCGTGGTCAATTGATTTGTGGCGTTAGTGGAGAAGTACCAGGATTTAGTTTTGTAGGAACTGACGGTAAATACAGTGGGATCGATGTAGATATTTGCCGAGGTGTAGCTGCTGCTTTGTTTGATAACCCAGATGCAGTAGAATTTCGCAATCTCAATGCTAAAGAGCGATTTACAGCCTTACAAACAGGAGAAGTCGATATTCTCAGTCGCAACACCACTTGGACACTCAGCCGTGATACCTCTGTTGGTTTAGAATTTGCGCCTGTCGTCTTTTATGATGGTCAAGCCATCATGGTTCGCAAAAACAGCAACATTAAGTCCTTAGCAGAATTAAAAAATAAAGCAATTTGCGTGCAAACTGGTACAACTACCGAACAGAACCTAGCAGACCAAATGCGGAAACGGGGAATAGCATACAAACCCGTTGTTTTTGAAGATGTAAATATTACCTTTGCAACCTATGCTGAAGGACGTTGTGATGGAATTACCGCCGACCGTTCCGCTTTAGTGTCGCGACGTTCACTCTTACCCAAGCCGGAAGATAACGTAATTCTTGATGAAGTTATCTCCTCAGAACCTCTAGCACCAGCAGTTGCCAAAGGAGACACTAAGTGGGGTGATATTGTCAAATGGGTAGTTTATTCTCTAGTCAAAGCCGAAGAATTGGGTATTAATTCCCAAAATTTGGCTCAATTTGCCAATAGTAATGATCCTGACATCAAACGCTTTTTAGGCACAGAAGGCAACTTAGGTGAAGGACTAGGTTTAACCAACGATTTTGCAGCCAGAATCGTTAAACATGTTGGTAATTACGCCGAAGTATACGATCGCAACCTTGGCCCTAAAACCAAACTCAACCTTGCCCGTGGTCAAAATCAACTCTGGTCAAAAGGCGGATTGCTTTATTCCCCACCATTTAGATGAAGTATGAAACTTCATATAGAAATTCTAAATTATTGACAAACACCTCCTCCCTTATCCTCCTTGTCTCCTCATGCCAATTAAATGACCAATGACCAATTCCAAACCCTCCATTTCGCGTGATTATCGCTTTTGGCAAATCACAGCACAATTGATTGCTATATTTGTGGCAGCAATTTTAGTAACAATACTTGGGAGTAACCTTAACCGTAACTTACAGCAATTAGGTATTCAATTCGGATTTGATTTTCTCAAGCAGCAAGCATCTTTTGATATTGGGGAAACGCCAATTGCTTACAAAGCAACTGATACATATACTCGTGCTTTATGTGTGGGTTTAGTTAACTCTTTGCGGGTGGCGATCGCTGGCATTTTCTTCACCACAATTGTTGGCATAACCGCCGGAATAGCCCGTTTATCTGATAACTGGTTAGTACGGCATCTCAGCTTAATTTATGTGGAAATTTTCCGTAATACACCTTTACTACTGCAATTACTATTTTGGTATTTTGCTGTTTTTTTGAGTTTTCCCAAAGTAGACAATAAAATGTCTCTTTGGGGTTTTATAAGTTTCAGTCAAAATGGCATAGAAACACCTTGGGTTAATTTTTCTCCAGAGTTTTCGGCTTTACTGCTGGGATTGATTTTTTATACAGGTGCGTTTATTGCAGAAGTTGTCCGAGGTGGGATTCAATCAGTACCTAAAGGACAATGGGAAGCAGCGCAATCGCTCGGCTTAAAACCAGGATTAGTGATGCGGCTGGTGGTTTTTCCCCAAGCTTTGCGGGTAATTATTCCGCCATTAACTAGTCAGTATCTAAATTTGACGAAAAATTCCAGTTTAGCGATCGCTATTGGTTATCCAGATGTTTACTTCGTCGCTTCTACCACCTTCAACCAAACAGGGAGAGCCGTAGAAGTAATGTTACTACTTATGCTCACTTATCTTACCTTGAGCTTAACTATCTCCATCATCATGAATTTGCTGAATCGTACCGTGCAAATTAAAGAGAGATAACAGGGGTAAAAAATCAGAAATGACGAATTATCAATTAACTTGGCTGCGGAAAAACTTATTTAACACTTGGTACAATAGCTTACTAACTATTGTCTGTTTAATATTTTTATTTTGGGCATTGCAGGGAGTGATAACTTGGGTAACGACTAAAGCACAATGGACAGTTATTCAAGTTAATTTGCGTTTATTCTTCGTTGGGAGATTTCCGCAAACCCTATATTGGCGAGCTTGGATTGTTTTGGCGATCGCTAATAGTTTATCATCTATAAGTTGCGGAGTTTTCTTTAACAAACAACAGTTTACCAAGCTGAGACTCGCTATTTTCGCTTTGATTACCAGTCTATTATTAAGTTTTTTACCACTCGATTTAACATCACGTATCTGGTTACTATTTAATGCCTTTTTACTGTTAACAGGTTCTTGGATTGGCAAAACATTTAATCAAGTAATATCTCCTTGGCTATCTCTAATCTGGGTATTATCTTTCCCGATAATTCTGTGGCTAATTGGTGGAGGATTTAGCTTACAATATGTATCAACAAATTTATGGAATGGTTTATTACTAACTGTACTAATGGCTTTAGTCAGTATTATACTTTCTTTCCCCATAGGAGTTTTATTAGCTTTGGGGCGGACGAGTAAACTGCCTATATTACGTTGGTTTTCTATCTTATATATCGAAATCGTACGAGGATTACCGCTGATTGGAGTTTTATTTCTGGCTCAGGTAATGTTACCTTTGTTCCTACCAACAGACTGGCGTTTAGATAGAGTAATTAGAGGAATTGCGGGATTAGTTTTATTTAGCGCTGCTTACATGGCAGAAAACGTTCGTGGTGGGCTGCAATCCATTCACCGTGGTCAAATTGAAGCAGCCAAAGCATTAGGATTAAAAACTTATTTAGTGATGTTATTAATTGTGCTTCCTCAAGCTTTGCGTGCCGTTATTCCAGCAATTGTTGGTCAATTTATTGGTTTGTTTAAAGATACTTCACTCTTATCTTTAGTAGGTTTAGTTGAATTAACTGGCATTGCTCGTTCCGTATTAGCACAGCCACAATTTCTCGGACGCTATGCAGAAGTATATTTATTTATCGGATTAATTTATTGGATATTTTGTTATTCAATGTCTTTAGTGTCTCAGCGTTTAGAGAGACAGTTCAAGTAATTATGCAACTAAATTGAATTCCTTGATGAATAAATTTTTGAAAATTCAAAATTATTCACTATCTCTTTCATTAGATAAGAATTTCATAAATTCTGCTAAAGAACCAACAGTTATAGCCACATCCATCAGGTTTTCTAACTGTGCTAAACTTGCACTTTCCAAATTTGTGGCAACTGAAAGTGGAACTTCGCCAAAGCGTCGTTGTAATACTCGTATTAATTGCCGTCGCGCACCTTGTTCCAAGCCTTGTTCTAAGCCTTGTTCCAAGCCTTGTTCTAAGCCTTGTTCCAAGCCTTGCTGAAGACCCAATTCTTTACCTTCAGTCAGAATTTCTTGATACCAAGGTGATTCTCTTAATACTGTCATATCCCACCTCATAATTTGCTGTACTAAAGGTGTCTCTAACACAAAACTAGCAAAAAAAGCCAGCAATGATTCTAACTGATTTAACTGGTCATCTGCTCGTAGTACCTGTAGTGCGCGTTGTACAACAGATGTCTCTCCTCCGCCTCGCAATATCGGCACAAATGGTAATAAAGATGGAATTGGTTGTTGAAACACTATCTCAGCATCCACTTCCCACAAATTAATTACACGATAGTCTTGGATAGCGCGTAATCCTAAAAATTCTTGCTCGTAACTCCTGATAACTGTTACTGTCGTTGGCGGTGGCAAAATATTGATTAAGACTGGATAAGTTGGCAGTTGATAACGTTCCTGTGCCAGAGCCGCATAAGCTCTCATTCGTAAAGGCATTTTTGTGGTGTACCGTAACTGCAATTCGTTGAGTATCAAAAAATCTCCATGAGTGTCGCTGTATGCTTTTACTAACACATCTGTTTCGCGGCTAATCCACTGAAACTCAGAACCCAAAATTTCTTTTGCTACAACTTCTGGGCGTTGAGTTACCCATTTGACCCAGGCATCGGGAGCGAGACTAATTAATCGTTTGCCACCTGTATCTGCTGCTTTCGGCACAGAATTTTTTGTAACAGTACTAATATCTAATAATACATCAATCGCAAATTTTCAGGGCAGTCAATTTGATAAAATCCAAGCAATATTTTTATTGACTAGATGTTATTGAAAATACAATCCAGGGCTAAAAATTCATGATGACAGAAACAAAATCAATCATTATTGCTGAAAATGTTCATAAGTGGTATGGAAAATTTCATGTTCTCCAAGGTGTAAGTCTAAGTGTTAATCGGGGAGAAGTTGTTGTGATTATGGGGCCTTCCGGTTCAGGCAAATCCACATTTATCCGCACATTTAATGCTTTAGAAGAATATCAAAAAGGGTCAATTATTATTGACGGTATTACTCTCAGCCATGACTTGCGGAATATTGATGCAATTCGGCAAGAAGTTGGGATGGTTTTTCAACAATTTAATTTGTTTCCCCATCTCACAGTACTGCAAAATATTACGTTAGCGCCAATTTGGGTACGTCGTTGGTCAAAAGCAAAAGCTGAAGAATTGGCAATGCAACTGTTAGAAAGAGTAGGAATTTTAGAACAGGCTCAGAAATATCCTGGACAGTTATCTGGTGGACAACAACAACGGGTGGCGATCGCCCGTGCATTGGCTATGCAGCCTAAAATTATGCTATTCGACGAACCTACATCAGCTTTAGACCCAGAAATGGTACGCGAAGTGTTAGATGTGATGCGCAGTCTGGCACGTGATGGTATGACAATGGTTGTAGTTACTCACGAAGTCGGATTTGCTCGTGAGGTTGCTGACCGAGTAATTCTCATGGATAGTGGTTCTCTCGTAGAGTCAGCAACACCTGATATATTTTTTACCAACCCTCAAGAAGACAGAACTCGCCAATTTTTATCTCAAATTCTCTAGCCTAGAATTCTTATCTATTGTTTATTTTCTTTGCGTTCGCTGTTTATCCAAAATCAGAAAGTAACGACTAACTACGCAGCTGCACAGGCATGGCTAAATAAGTCATCTTCAAGCCACCAAGGGGGGTAAAAATTACTGGCGTGAGGTTTTGATTAATGTGCATTTGAATTTCTGAAGATGGCAAAGCTTTTAAGCCTTCCATTAAATATTTCACATTAAAGGCAATTTCGATATCTTCGCCGGATATTTCCGCAGGCATTGATTCTCTACCACTGCCCATTTCTTGAGCTTCACAAGATAATGTCAATTCTTGGGAGGCATGATCAATAGTGAGTTTAACTATATTATTTTTCTGATCTGCTAATACCGCAATACGTTCGAGAGTGCTTAAAAATTGTTTGCGGTCAACAGTAATTTGTCGCTCAAATTGTCGGGGAATGAGTTGTCGATATGCGGGATATTGCCCTTCTAAAGTGCGGCTAGTCAAGCGTTGATTTTGCCACTCGAAGATAACTTGACCTTGATCTAAATATAAGGCGATCGCATCATCAGCAGCATGATGCGCCAACATCCGTTCCAGTTCTCGTAGGGCTTTGCTGGGTACTGTCACCTCCAATTCACCACTTCCACCCAAAGGACTCTCGTTGGTAGTTTCTACCACTGCAAGCCGATGTCCGTCAGTCGCACCAAATTCTAGGGTGTCTTGTTTTACACTCAAATGTACGCCTGTGAGAACTTGCTTAGTTTCATCAGCACTAGTAGCAAATAATGAACCTCGCAATCCTTCAATTAAGGCGGCGGCGGTTAAATGAATTGGTTCTGCATCTTCAATGATTGGGAGTTCGGGAAAGTCTTCCGCACTCATAGCGCGTAATTGGTAACATCCGCTTTTGGGTGTAAGAGTGACAATTAAACCTTCCCCTGTAGATGCAACTGATGCTTCATCATCTAAGGTGATTTCGCCTTCTGGCAAACGCGATGTAATATCTACCAAGAGTTTAGCAGGTAGGGCGATCGCTCCTCCTTGCCAAACTTCTGCACTAAAGCTAGTACGAATACCTAAACTCAAATCAAAGGCGGTTAAACTGACTTGGTTAGTTTCTGCATCCGCTTGTAAAAGTATATTTGCCAACACCGGATGATTTGGTCGTGAAGGTACAGCACGACTAACAAGGGAGAGGTTAGTACTGAGGTCGCTTTGAGAGCAAAGTAATTTCATAAGTTAGGAAATAGAAGCTAGGGGTTAGGGTTAGAGATTAAAGGTAGGGATTAGTATTTTTTACTTTAGTCAATACTCACATTTTCCAGCTATTCCCCCACAGGGAATAATGCCCAGAATAAGACTCTGAAAATTTCTTTAGCTCTTAACCTCTTAATTAACAGTGTTAATACCTGTGGAAAACTTGTGGAAAACATCATGGGTTTTTCCACAAGGTAATTATACTTGATGAAGTTTTCCACAGATTTGTGGGTTTTTTTCCACAGAGAGATTTAATTTTAATCATTTTTTATACTTAACTTAATATTTTAAATTGATTTCTGAAGCATTTATATCAATGATTAGTTTGCAGGCTGTGGAAAACTCCAGATTAATTCCTTAATGATTTTTGAGAACGGCTAGTCATGTTAATGCGATCGCTCAGTTGGCGGAGGGTATTTCCTAAATTGCGATCGCTTTCTTTGAGTTGAGTAATTTTCTCACAACTATACATCACAGTTGTATGGTCTTTGCCACCAAACTCTTCCCCAATTCTCGGCAGACTCAAATCAGTGTGTTGACGCATTAAATACATGGCGATTTGACGCGCCCAGCTAATTTCCCGCCGTCGTGAGTTACTTTTGAGGTCTTCAATTGAGACATCAAAATTCTCAGCAATAGTCGCTAAAATTACCTCTGGAGTAGCAGCTAATTTTTCGCTAGGTGTTTCTAAAACAGGGGCAATATTTTCTACCGTCATTGGCAAACCCCAAATTGAAATATAGGCTAAAGCCCTGATCAATGCTCCTTCCAATTCCCGAATATTCGATTTGTAGTTAGTTGCTATATACTCAATCACATCCCTAGGCAAGCAGATATTTTCATACTCAGCTTTTTTTTGTAAAATTGCCATTCTCGTTTCTAAATCAGGTGATTGAATATCAGCAATTAACCCCATAGAAAACCGGGAAGACAACCTCTCTTGCAGTTGAGGAATTTGGTTGGGTGGACGGTCAGAAGCAATGACAACTTGCTTGCCAGCTTCATGTAATGTATTAAAAGTATGGAAAAACTCTTCTTGAGTGTATTCTTTACCTTCAAGAAACTGAATATCATCAACTAACAGCACATCAGCCGCCCGATAATGTTCTCGGAAGCTTTGCATACTATCATTACGGATGGCTGTAATTAAGTCATTTGTAAATTGCTCTGTCGAAACGTAAAATATTTTAGAATTTGGGCAAATTTCCCAGCGATAATGACCGATCGCCTGCATCAGGTGAGTTTTTCCTAAACCAACACCACCACACAAAAATAAAGGATTAAACTCCTTACCTGGGGATTCTGCAACGGCTAAGGATGCTGCGTGCGCCATTCGGTTATTTGCGCCCACCACAAACCGCGAAAACACGTATTTTGAGTTTAATTCTGCATTCATCTGAGTTTTTTGCGTCTGGCTTTCAGACACAAAACTGGAATTAGGGAATTTTTCAGCAGTTTCGCGCTTGTCTATTGGCGTAACTTCACCACCTTGAGCAACGGTAATATAAATCTCAACCGGATAACCCAAAATATTCTGTACGACATTGGCAATAGTATTAATGTAATACTTCTGCAACCAATTGCGGGCAAAGGGGTTCGGCGTAATAATGACTAAACAATTATTTTCTAATCGCTCCGCATTAGCAGTTTTAATCCAAGTTTCAAAGGTTGGACGGGATAATTCTAGCTGTAGGCGCTCTAGCACCTGAGACCACAGACTGTCAAGGGAAACTTCCATCACATATCACCTTTGCTGCTAATCGCCAAAATAGAAGATATGAGCAAGCACCAATTTAGCATTCAGATGATCTAGACCTAAGCTAAACTTTGAGTTCTAATCATTTTGGGACTACCCAGTAGGCTATATCCTACCACCCACTGACCAACACGGAGAAGCAAAGACACATGAAGACAACAGTGCAGAATATTGATGGCTGGAGTTCGCTCTTGAACAAGAGAGCTAACATTGTGAAGTTAACGCTGCTAAGTGGGATGGCCATTGTGTCTTTAGGCGGTTGTGGTTTTTTACCTGCTAAAACTTTTGAAAATTCGACAGATAAGCCTTTTGTTTCCGAACCCAAAACATCTAACCCCGAATCAGCGATCGCACTTCCACCTATTATCTCCGCATCTGGCGATCCCAACTTTGTTGTAGGTGTGGTGAAAAATGTTGGTGGTGCAGTGGTGCGAATCGACTCATCTAGAACAATTACATCTCGTGTCCCCGAACAATTTAATGATCCCTTTTTTCGACGGTATTTTCGGGATACCCAACCTAGACAACGAGTTGAACGGGGTAGTGGTTCAGGATTTATCATTAGTTCCTCTGGACAAATTTTAACCAATTCTCATGTCGTCGATGGTGCGGATACTGTAACAGTGACTCTCAAGGATGGGAGAACCTTTGATGGCAAAGTATTGGGGGAAGATCCTGTAACAGACGTAGCTGTGATTAAAATAGATGCCAATAACTTGCCAACTATATCTTTAGGCAATTCTGAAGTTTTACAACCAGGGGAAGCGGTAATTGCTATTGGTAATCCCTTGGGTTTGAATAATACTGTGACATCGGGGATTATTAGTGCTACTGGTCGATCTAGTAGTGATATTGGTGCTAGTGACAAGCGTGTTGATTATCTGCAAACAGATGCAGCCATTAACCCTGGTAATTCTGGTGGGCCATTGCTCAATGCACGAGGTCAAGTTATTGGGATGAACACAGCTATTCTGCGGAATGCTCAAGGTTTGGGATTTGCCATTCCCATCAACACTGTACAGAAAATTGCTCAAGAATTAATTACTAAAGGTCGAGTTGATCATCCTTATTTGGGTGTGCAGATGGTGACGCTGACACCAGAGATTAAAGAAAGGATAAATCAGAGATTTGGCGATCGCATTAATCTGACGACAGATAAAGGTGTGCTATTGGTAAGTATTGTCCCACGCTCTCCAGCTGCGGCAGCAGGATTGAGACCAGGGGATGTAATTCAAAAAATTAATAACCAGTCTGTTACTAAGGTAGAAGAAGTACAAAGGCTCCTAGAAAGTAGCCAAATTGGCAATCCTTTACCAGTACAAGTAGAGCGCAACGGACAAACTACGCAAATTACCGTTCGTCCCGCACCTCTACCAGTGCAAGGAGAAAGCTAATGAAAGTATGAAGTGTGAAGTGGGTATACGCTTTTAGCACCTGGCCGCTGGCTTGTATAAAGGGTTAAACCAATATCTGAGTATTTGAGGTTAAAAAATTGTATGTAAATCATTAAAAAATATTATGTTTGCAAAAGTTGACAATTGTACATTGTCAACTTTTATTTAAAATCGCTTTATTTTTATTTATTATCTATTACTCACCAAAGGAGTTTTTGTATGGCTGACTTACTACCAATTGTGCAGTTAGGCGACCCGGTAATTCGCCAAAAAGCAACTTGGGTTGACAACATTCATGATGAGAAAATTCAAAAATTAATTGATGATTTAATTGCCACAGTTTCCGAAGCTAATGGAGTGGGGATTGCTGCACCACAAGTTGCCGAACAACAGCGTTTATTTATTGTCGCTTCCCGCCCAAACCCCAGGTATCCCAACGCTCCTACAATGGAACCTACCGCCATGATCAACCCCAGGATAGTGTCACATTCTCCAGAAATTGTTAAGGGATGGGAAGGTTGTTTATGTATTCCTGGTATTAGAGGATTTGTTCCTAGATATCAGACTATTGAAGTTGAATATTATGACCGATACGGGCAATTACAAAAGCAAGAATTCTCTGACTTTGTAGCACGGATTTTTCAGCATGAGTACGATCATCTCGATGGGATTGTATTTATAGATCGCGTCGAAAGTACTCACGATATAATCACTGAGCAAGAATACCAAAAACGGGTAATTAACATTACTTAATCTAAAATAAATCTTGAGGACGATTTCACATACGGAAATAATAGGTTATATTTAACCTATTGTTAACCTTTGAGCCTTGGTGCAACTATCGAGTAAATGACAAATACTCTCAGTAGTCGCGGATTAAGTCCGAAAGAGGCTTTGTCTCCTGACTTAATTTCTGTTCAGCGTCACAGTAATCCAGTAAAAGTGCATAGACATCCCAGTTTAGCAACTGCTAACTTAGAAACGCATTTGCCAGCTGGTGGTCTAGAAATTGTCCATGCAACCCACGATCGCATCCGTATCCGCGCTACTGATGGTAGTTTAAACTCAAAACTAGAATTACTATCCCAATATTTAAAGCAGTACAAAGGAGTCAAGGAAGTTACCGTCAACGAGCAGTTGGGTAGTTTGGTTGTTAACTTTGACAAAAATTATTTGACATTACATCAGATATTGGGAATACTGAAAAAACTAAATATTCACCCTTACCCAATTTCGCCGCAATCAATGACCAGTAAAGATCCCTTTGCGGTGTGGAAATCTCCTGACTTTTGGATGGAGCAAACTATTTCCTTTATTCCCTTAGTGACTGGTTTAGCAGTCACAGGAGGTTTAGGCATTAGTGGATTAGCATCGATCCCGGTCTATATGATTACCGCAGATGCAACTCGTCGGGTAATTGACTATTTAGAACCGCAAATTGCCAAATCAGACAGCAATAGCCAATCTGCAAAACCAAATAACACAACTAATCAACCGAAATTGCCACAAGCATTAACTAAACCTGTTGTTGCACCAGTGAGGCAAGACGTAAAACCGTCAGCAAATATTGCCTATACTGTAGTTCATCATATTCCGGGTAGGATTAGGTTCCATGTACCCCACATTGCCCAAGATAAAGCATACACAAGACGGCTGGAAAGGTTATTGAAAACAGACGCTCATGTAACTAGCGTGCGGATGAATTGTGATGCAGCATCAATAGCGATCGCATTTCATCCAGGTGATGTAACTGTCAACCATTGGGTAAAACTGATGGAATTGGCATTGGAGATAAATCCGCCTACACCTAGCGTCCAAATCGTAGAGCCACAACAGCCTGTAGAACAAATTACTCAGCCTGTTGTATCGGTTGATACAACAAAAGCATCAGCAGAAAGTAACAATCTAAACATATCCAGCTTATGGGCTGATATGAAGCCCGCAGCTATGTCTTTTTCTTTAGCCTACATGGCGAACTTTCCGTTGTAGATCGTTCCGTTAAGGAACACAGGAGGATGAAAATGGAGGGTTCTGTATCCTCATCGGCATCGCAGCCTCCTGGGGAAAGCCCCTGGAAAATAGCAGCCAGTCATAAGCAGCAGAGGAGACAAGGATCAGGGAGCAGAGGGGAGAGGGCTTTCCCCATATCCCCTTTCCCCTGTACTGTTTCCTCTTCCAACTCAAAACTCAGCAACAGCAAATATGTGCAATGCTTAGAGAACTTGCTCAAAGCAGATCCAGTGGTGAACAAAGAGCAAATCAAGATCACCGATAAAGCTGGGACACTGCGAGACTCTCAAGAGCGAATGCACTGCGTTGATGCAGCAGCAATCACAAATTTAATTAGTTTGACTCGATCTGCCAACGAAGCAACGGCAGGTATCGCCGCCAACCCAATTAGCAGAATTTAACAAAATATCAGCAAATCTTGTTTGCAGTTGCTCACCAGTCTTGCATGATTGGGGGAATAATTTGCTCTCGAAAATTGAGAGGTTGCTGCGAGATCAATTTAAGTTTTTAGTACTTTCAGCGAGATCAGGAATGACACCATTGACAGCACAACTAGTATCGCCAGCAGTTAAAAAATCTTCGGAGACTGAGGCAAAAGAAGAAGTACCTCTAGGTGCGAAGGTTTACGAAACCGTAAGTACAGTGGTTTTAGCTCCACAAAGTTATCAGAGTGAGAATGGCAAAGCGTCTCTTGCTAAAAACTATAAACGCTCTCATCAGCCAATTTCTCAAGTTGTTTACAGCGTTGTTCATACAGTTCCCGGCAGAATGCGGTTGCGTATACCCAAGTTGCGTGATAACAACGCATATATGCAGCGCCTACAAACTTTGTTGGAAGTTGATCCCCTCGTTACCAGCGTCAGAATTAAACCGACGGCGGCCTCATTAGTTGTTACTTATAAATCTAGTCAAGTTAGCGATGCCAAAATGCGATCGCGTCTTAGTTGTCTGATTATGACGGCTAATGATGGCAATGTTGTGCTGTTGGATCAGAAAAAGTCTATTGATATCAAACCTAAAGAAGATGCAGCAGAAAGCGCTTGGCCAGGATTGCAACTTTCGGCTGTAGCCACTGGGTTAGCGGTGTTAGGTGGGCCGTTAGGATTTGCTGTTCCACCAATTATGGTAGCGGGAACCATTGCTTTAGCCACATTGCCAGTCTTCCAAAGAGCGATCGCGGGGATCGTCATACAGCGTAAACTGACTATTGATGTGTTGGATTTGTTGGCAATTGTGATTACCACAGTCCAAGGTCAGTTTCTCACACCAGCATTGATGCTGAGTTTAATTGAAATTGGGGAAAATATCCGCGATCGCACTGCCCGTTCTTCCAAAATGCAGACATTAGATCTGCTCAATTCTCTAGGACAATTTGTTTGGGTAGAACGTGATGGTGAGAAGGTACAAATCTCGATCAAAGAAGTCAGCAGTGGCGATACAGTCATTGTCTATCCCGGCGAACAAGTCCCAGTCGATGGCAGTATTATCCGCGGTAAAGCCTTACTAGATGAGCAGAAACTCACAGGTGAATCAGTCCCCGTCTTAAAGTCCAAAGGACAACCTGTGTTTGCTTCCACATTGGTACGGGAAGGCAGCATCTACATCTTGGCGGAACGCATAGGTAACGACACCCGCGCCGGACAGAGTATCAAGCTGATGGAAGAAGCTCCAGTCCATGATACGCGAATGGAAAACTGCGCCATCAAAATCGCCGAAAAAGCAGTTATACCCACCTTGTTGTTAGGCGCAGGCGTGTTTGCTGTCACTCGCAACGCCGCTAGAGCCGCCAGCGTTCTTACCCTCGACTTTGCCACGGGGATCAGGGTATCAGTCCCGACAACAGTTTTAGCAGCTTTGACTTATGCCGCCCGCCACGGTATTCTCATCCGCAGTGGTCGCGCCTTAGAACAATTGGCAGAAGTTGACACTATCGTTTTTGATAAGACTGGTACTTTAACTAAGGGTGAGGTTGCCGTCATTGGTGTTGATAGTTTCCATCCAGAAGTCTCCAGCGATAAAGTATTAGCTATAGCCGCCGCCGCCGAACAGCGTCTCACCCACCCAGTCGCCGAGGCTGTCATCCGTTATGCCGAAGCACAACAAACCGTGATTCCTAGCCGCAGCAAGTGGAACTATAAACTTGGTTTGGGTGTGGAAGCAGAGATTTATGGCGAACCTGTTTATGTCGGTAGCGAGCGCTTCTTGCGTCAGCAAGGCGTAGATATGGAAGTTCTCAACGATAGCAATCGGATAAATTCTGTTATTTATGTCGCCAGTAATGGGCAACTTCTCGGTAGAATAAGATATAGTGATGTTCTACGTCCAGAAACGCGGGAAGTAATTAACCATCTATTGACGGTCGAAGGTGTAGAAGTTCATATCCTCACCGGCGACAACCAACGCACAGCCAAAGCTGTAGCGGCAGAACTGGGAATTACCCCAGCCAATACCCACGCAGAAGCATTCCCCGAACAAAAAGCCGCAGTTGTCCGCGAACTGCACGAACAAGGTAAGACAGTTGCCTTTGTAGGAGATGGAATCAACGACTCCCCAGCCTTAGCCTACGCTGATGTTTCGGTATCCTTCGCTCACGGTTCAGAAATTGCTCGTGAGACCGCAGATGTCGTGCTGATGGAAAATGACTTACATGGAATTTTAGAGGCGATCGCCCTGGCACGCAACGCCAAAAAATTGATTCGTCAAAATACAAGTATTGTTGCTATTCCTAATATTGCAGCAATGGCGATCGCTGTGCTATTTGGGCTAAACCCCCTAGGCGCAACGGTAGTTAACAATGGTTCAACAATCGTTGCAGGTGTTAACGGTTTACGTCCAATTCTTAAAAATTCCCCCAAAAAAGCTCTATCATCAGCAAGATGAGGTCAGACCTTGGGTAGATTAAGCTGGATAGCTTTCTGACAATTTTTCAATTCAACTGGAGATACTTGATTATGCCGAAAATTACTGATTTTGTTGAAGATGCTGGCGCTCCTGGGATTATCGCTGGTATCGGTGCAGTTTTACTTGCACCCGTCCTGATTCCTGTTGTGGCGGGAATTGGTAAACCCATTGCTAAGTCCATCATCAAAGGCGGAATTGTCGCTTATGAAAAAAGCAAAGGAGCTTTTGCAGAACTAGGCGAAACCTGGGAAGACATCGTAGCTGAAGCCAAAGCCGAACTCGCAGAAGACAGAGAAACCCCATTATTTGAAGCTGCTACTCCGGTAGAAAGTTCATCAGATAATGGTGTGTAAGTTTTAGACTGTTGTTGGGAAAGGATGAAATATCAAGTTTCATACTGAATACTTCAAACTTTCCTATTACCCATATATGAGACTTGTGGTTAAGCCAGCAAATGAAGAGATGGGTATTATTTTACCCGTCTCTGTCAGTTGTGGTGATTCAAATTAACTAAAAAATACCAGCAAAAATTTATCGCTGAAAAACAAAATTAGCAGACTGGTAGGTCAACAAAACTCAAAAGCATTCAAAGATTATTCAGGAGGGTGGATGTGTTTACAAATAATCATGGTAATGTCACTATGATGCCTAAAGTTGTGGAGGCAGATACCTTGAACACGCCATCCCAGCCTATCTCTACAAAAATTATTAGCGATACTCCAGGCAGACTACGCTTAAGAATTGCACCATCTCATCGTCAAACTTGGGAAATCCAACGCATTGTCAAAATGTTGGATGCTCAACCCAATATTATCCAGGTAAATACTAACATCCAAAATGGCAGTATTGTGATTCACCACGATCGCAATGATGAAAGCTGGCAAAATGTACTAGCTACACTCAAAGATATCGGCATAATTTTCGCCGACGTTACTAACGAAAGCCACTCTGATACAGCAGCTACTATCGCTAATGCTGTTTATGACTTAAACGACAGAGTAGAAAGAGCCACAAATAATGTAGTTGATTTACGCTTGATATTTCCCTTAGCACTGGGATGTTTATCTGTACGACAGTTGCTAGTAAGAGGTTTGCAATTAGAAATCATTCCTTGGTATGTTTTGGCATGGTATGCCTTTGATAGTTTTATCAAACTGCATGGAACTACCAAACCGCAGCCTAGTAGTGCGGCTGAGAAATAGTCACAAGATGATCTTTTGACTAAATACTAATTTGGCGTGTAAAGGACTTAAATCAACATAACCTTTACACCTATCTCAATCACTAACCTTTAATTAAGGTTATCTATTCCTACGTGCTGCTTGCAGAGCATCAATAGCTAAACTGACACTTCCTTTTTCATTATTATAAAAATGGTTTTGTGGGTTTTGGAAAATTCTTTGAATCGTTTGTAATTCATCTATAGCATTAATATCAGATGCAGTGATAAAATTTCCCCTAGCTTTTTCTTGCAGATTAGTAACTATTCTCACAATTGCTCTAGCTGCTTTGCTACGCACCGTCCAATCTGGATCTTGCAAACCTTGAATTAAATAAGGCATAGTTGCACTAGTATCTGTGCCAATGCTACCAATAGTTTCTAAAGCGAGTCCTCGCACTGATGGTTCGGTGTGTTTTAGAGCTTTACCAATATTTGGCAAAATAGGTGTAGCTTCATTACTAATTGTTTTCAGGTTTTCCGCATTAGCCAGGCGAGTTTGTGGATCGTCAGTATTACTAAGGTTGGAAATTAAGCGAGATACAATAAATGACGATTTAGTATTTAACTTGACTAAAGCTGTAGCCGCACTAAAACGTACCGAAAAGTCAGAATCTTGCAGTGCATTAACCAAGTAACTAGAAAACTTAGCAGCTTCAATCACAGTATTTGCGCCATTGGCATCACCAGTATCTTCAGCAATAATATTGCCAATAGCTCTAGCTGCACTACTGCGAACAAACCAATTCTCGTCTTGAAGATTTTTAACTAATGCAGGTAAAGCATTTTTAACTATTACACCACCTTTTTGCGACAAAACTAAGGCTGCACCACTACGCACGCGCCAATCTGGGTTGACTAATGCTTGTTGGAGTTTATCTAATGCTTCGCTACTAAACTCTCTATCATTGAGGTTGCCTAAAGTTGTTGCTGTATTAAGTTGTTCTAATAAATCTTCGTTGCTGAAACTTTTGATTAACTGATCAACTCTCTGTCCATTGGGAGTTTGTGCCAAAGTTTTATAACTGATACCGCTAACTACAAAAGGTGATACAAAAGTCAACACAGTTACAGCCATACGATGTGCTAATAACCAATTAGGAACTCTAGCCCAGAAGCTGACGTAAATGTGTTTTGCCATAAGATGTACTTCTGTATATAAGAATGCTATTTTGTATCCTCAGTGCTTTATATTACCATTCAAAATCTTTATGTACAAATACATTTAGGATTTACGCACCAAGTTTGTTTGTGGTGAATGGGTGTATGGGTGGGTGTGCAAAAACTATAAACCCTTCTCCAGTCCTAAACATTGATGGGATTTCACCTATAACCTGTAACCTATCACCTGCTCTCACTTTTGTGCGGAAGACCTAAAATAGTTATCACAACTGCTTTGAGTCATACCTACCAGTGAAAGCCTCTACTAACAATTTTGCACAAACTCAGTCGCGTAAAGCAGATCATATCCGTATCTGTTTAGAAGAAGACGTTCAGTGCCGTGAAATAACCAGTGGGTTAGAAGGTTATCGTTTTAGCCATTGTTGTTTACCAGAAATAGACCGCAACGATATTAATATCAGCACAAATTTTTTAGGTAAATACCTAGCAGCACCATTATTAATTTCTTCGATGACTGGAGGAACTGAAGAAGCCGGAACTATTAATCGCCGTTTAGCTGAAGTTGCTCAACAATATAAACTAGCGATGGGTGTCGGTTCTCAACGGGTGGCGGTAGAAAAACCCCAGGTAGTTGACACTTTCGCTATCCGCAAGTATGCACCGGATGTATTGTTATTTGCCAATGTGGGTGCTGTGCAACTTAACTATAAATATGGTCTAGATGAATGTCTGCGGATCATCGATATGCTAGAAGCTGATGCGTTGATTCTGCACATCAACCCTCTGCAAGAGTGTATTCAACCTAGAGGCGATGTGAATTTCCGTGGATTGCTTGATAATATCACTAATTTATGCAGTAAGTTGAGTGTGCCTGTGATTGCCAAGGAAGTAGGCAATGGGATTTCTGGTGCAATGGCGGAAAAACTACTTGCGGCTGGGGTGTCAGCCATTGATGTTGCAGGTGCGGGGGGAACTTCTTGGGCGAAAGTGGAAGGTGAACGGGCAGAAAATGCTTTGCAACGTAGGTTAGGCGCAACATTTGCAGATTGGGGTATCCCAACGGCAGAGTGTATTACAAGTGTGCGGGCGATCGCACCGAATATTCCTTTAATTGCCTCTGGTGGCTTGCGTCACGGCTTAGATGTAGCCAAAGCGATCACTTTAGGTGCAGATATCGTCGGTTTAGCCATGCCTTTTCTGCAAGCAGCCGTAGTCTCAGAAGCCGCCATTGCTGAGTTAGTTGAAGTTTTAATTGCAGAAATCATCACAGTGTTATTTTGTACTGGTAACGCAAACTTACAGCAGTTACAACATTCTGGAAGTTTACACCGCATACAATAAAACAGTAGTAACTTGTCTTTGTAGCAAATTACTCATAACCACTCATTATTGACTAATGAATAATTTTCTTAAACAAACTGTTGCCAGTTTAATCGGCAGCTTACTAGGTCTATTTATTTTCTGTGGAATTAGTACTACTGGACTATTACTACTACTGTTTGCGATCGCAGCTTCTCAAGATGTTAGTCCAATAGTCAAAGATAAGTCTGTAGTAGTGTTTGACTTATCCTTAAATATTACCGATCGAGAACCCAGTGCAGGGGAAGAGTTACAAAAAACATTATCAGGTAATCCAGAAGACCGGATCACACTCCGCAAAGTTCTAGATGCTATAGAGAAAGCCCGAAAAGATCCGAAAATTGTCGGCATATATTTAGATGGAACACATGGAGCAGGTAGCAACCTGGGCTTCGCTTCCCTCAAAGAAATTCGCAAAGCCTTAGAAGAATTTCGCGCCGCAGGGAAAAAAGTAGTTGCGTATGGACAAGATTGGGGCAAAAAAGAATATTACCTCAGTTCCGTAGCTGATACCTTAGTTCTGAATCCCTTGGGAGCAATCGAAGTCAATGGTTTGAGCAGCCAACAGATGTTCTTAGCAGGAGCATTACAGAAATTTGGTATTGGAGTTCAGGTTGTCAGGGTTGGTAAATTTAAAGGTGCTGTCGAACCCTTAATTCTCAACAAACTGAGTCCCGAAAATCGTGAACAAACACAGAAATTACTAGACGATGTGTGGAGTGAGTGGCGGACTACAGTTGGTGCAAGTCGGAAAATCACCCCGCAAAAATTGCAGGCGATCGCCGATAATCAAGCCATAGTCGAAGCACCTGTAGCTAAAACTAATGGTTTGGTTGATAAAGTGGCATACCATGATCAAGTAGTTGCCGATTTAAAACAACTCACAGGTAGTGATCAAAACGATAAAACTTTCCGTCAAGTAGACCTTTCAGAATACGCTCAATTTATTCATAAATCCCAAAGTGTCGAAAGAGAATCTAACAATAAAATTGCCGTAGTTTATGCCGAAGGCGAAATTGTTGATGGTAAAGGTGATGATGAACAAGTAGGAGGCGATCGCTTTGCTAAAATATTCAACAAAATCCGCCAAGATAAAAATATCAAAGCCGTTGTCTTAAGAATTAACAGTCCCGGCGGTAGTGCAACAGCAGCCGAAGTTATGCAGCGAGAAATCCGGTTAACCCATGAAATCAAACCTGTAGTAGTATCAATGGGTGATGTTGCTGCCTCTGGAGGTTACTGGATAGCCAGTGATTCTAGCCGCATTTTTGCCGAACCAAATACAATCACTGGTTCAATAGGTGTATTTGGTATCCTGTTCAACGGAGAAAAATTGGCGAATGATAACGGCATCACTTGGGATGTTGTCAAAACAGCACGCTATGCTGATAATCAAACTGTCTCTCGTCCAAAATCCCCCCAAGAACTAGCACTTTATCAGCGCAGTGTGAACCGTATTTACAGTCTATTTCTCAATAAAGTTTCCCAAGGGCGCAAACTACCAGCACAAAAAGTCGCAGAAATTGCCCAAGGACGGATTTGGTCTGGTGTAGCAGCTAAACAAATTGGTTTAGTAGACGAAATCGGTGGACTGAATGCAGCTTTACAATACGCCGCCAAAAAAGCAAATTTAGGTAACAATTGGCAGTTAAAAGAATACCCCAGAGAAAGCAGTTTAAACGAAATTTTGTTTGGCAAAGCCGTTGAAGAGGCTAGTGCAAAGTTCAAAATTCAGGGACAACAAATCAAAGCATCTGCGCCTCTGACTGCGGAATTTCAAAAGCTGCAACAAGAATTAGAGTCATTCCAAAGTATGAATGACCCTAATGGAATTTATGCGCGTTTGCCGTTTAATTTAAAAATCGAGTAAGTAATTACTATACGGATAAACTAAGTATCTTTGATGTTAAACTGCCCTTGGTTGAAGATTCCAATATCAATTAACCTAGAAAGTTTTTGATGTCTAGCCACAAGCTTTTCGGGTGAAATATCTGCGTCATTCTCAACGAAGCTATACAAAAAGCTTCTGCATTCGCCAGGAAATGACTCATTCTTTCGCAGCGCGGCTTTACAGCTACGCATCTACCCCCAACTATACTCTATGAAAAATCTAGCTCTACTATCTACTACAGCTTTGACAGTTGCATCGGGATTGATTTTTGGAACGATGCAAGCAGTCTCTGCTGCTAGTTTAAATTGGCAATGGAGTTATTTTGGTTCTGGTATTACAGCAAGCGGTAATCTCATTACTAATGACACTCCTGACAATTCTGGTTTGTACCAGATTTTGGGAATTAGTGGCACACGTAATAATGAAACAATTACTGGTTTGCAACCTACGGGGACTCCAATTCCTGGTAACGAACCTTTTAACGTGGACAATTTAATTAGTCTGAATAGCCAGCAGTTAACAGGTGACGGTTTTGGTTATTCCACATCATCAGGAAGCTATGCTAGTCCGTTTTTCGCTAGTTTTCTGGCGACACCAGGTTATTTAGAGGTTTTTTCAGCACCGCCAATTTTGTCAGGGTTTGGAAATTTAGGGACAGAAGATAGTGAATTACCCATTGTTTTTTCAGCCAGGATTATCTCTATTCCCGAACCTACATCCATCTTGAGCTTACTGGCTGTCTGCACTCTTGGCTTCGTGTCAGCACTTAAACGCCAGCAATCACTACAATTGACTAAACAGAAACACACACAAGCTTCGTAATATCGAAATAGGGACGTGGCATGGCAACGTCTCTCAAAAGATTTATGGTGATGGAAGCTAGTTATTGCTCCTATGAGGTTCGTAGCAAAATGCCGTGGTTTGTCAAGATCGAGTCAGGTGTAGTCAATAAAACCATCTTTGACCAGTATGTACCTGCCCACAAAGCCTTCGTACAAGATTTAATTGCCAAAGGGCATCAAGCCAAAACAGGCTATTGGGCAAAAATGGGAGGCGGAATGTTGCTGTTTGAAGCGGATTCTATGGAAGAAGCACAAGTCATAATTGCACTTGACCCCTTGGTAAAAAACGGTTGTGTCAACTACCAGCTTTACGAATGGAAAATTGTAGTTGAGTAGATCACACTTATGGACTTTTACTGTAAGATTTAACTAGACCTGGATCTATGCAGCTGCAACACCTAAATCTTGTCAGAACGTGAAAGTAGCAGCAATACAGAATGCTTGTGGTAGGCGTAGTCTCCGGGTCGCCCTATTTTTAGATAGAAACCATCAATAGTAGCAATCTCTGGTTTTCGATATCCGGCTGGAAAATTGTAGTTGAGTAGATCACACTTACGAGTTTTCGTGTTATTATTTTATTAGACCTGGATCTATGCGACTGCAACGCCTAAACCTTGTCAGAACCGGAAGGTGGCAGCAACACGGGATGCTTGTAGTAGGCGTAGTCTCCGGGTTCCCCTATTTTTAGGAGCGATCAGCAGCAATGCCTGGTTTTGGAGATATTGTACAAAAGGCTTTTTACCTCGGTGTTGGGTTAGCTTCTTACGCAGGTGAGAAAGCGGGAGGTAAATTATCCGAACTGCGATCGCAAGTCCAAAAACTGGCAGATGAAATGGTAGCGCGGGGAGAAATGAACACAGAAGAAGCCCGCCGCTTCGTGGAAGATATGATGACGCAAGCGCAACAGCCACCAACTCCTGCTGATAATGCTGAAAAAACAACACCTTCTGAACCTCGTCGCATCGAAATCCTAGAGGAAGATGAAGCGCCAACCGTAAAAGAGACCTCAACTGAAAATGTGGATGACTTGCGTGACCAAGTGCTAAAACTCCAAGAAGAGTTAAAAAAACTGCAACGCGATTGATAAATAGTAGTTTTGGCCTTCAGCATCAGCAGTAAATAGTACAATAACTCGCTGCCCCACCCAGGAAGTTGACAACATACATTGCCTAGAATGTATTTATATACTTCAAGTTGGGTGGTTATTAGCATCCTAATTTTATAGCCAGCAGAGCGTCAAATTTATGGAACAATGGCAAAAAGATTTAATGGGAATCGTTGAAACAGTGGCAGAGGAAGTAGAACGCTTCTTTCAAGGAATGAATGATATGGTTGATAGCTTTTTTGACCTCACAGAAGAATTAACTGAGGAAGTACAAAATAATATTGCCGCTGAAGTAGAACAATACTTACAGGAAATATCTGCACCCTTCCTAGAAATGTATTGGGAACTGGAAGATATAGTTACAGATGCAGATCCAGGTTTTCCCTACTCAGTGGAAGCTACACCAGAACAAAATTCTGCCTGCGTAGGTTGTACAAACTACCACGGTCAAGTTTATGGTGGTAACTTATTAGTCTGTGCTATGCACCCCCACGGTTGGGATGATCAGAACTGTCCCGATTGGGAACAAGAGTAGTACAACAAGGCAAAAGGTCAAAGAATTTTTATCTTAATCAGCTTTTCGCCTATTATGGCTGAGGTAACAAATGAAAGAAGACTAAGGACAAATGACTAATGACCAATGACACATCAGAAGTTAAGTATGGCGAACGCAACATTGCGGAAGGTAATTTAATTACCTTTCCCAATCCGCGAGTAGGTAGGCGATATGATATCAACATTACTTTGCCGGAATTTACCTGTAAATGTCCGTTTTCCGGCTATCCTGACTTTGCCACCATTTATATTACATACATACCAGATGAACGGGTAGTAGAATTAAAAGCCCTCAAGCTTTACATTAACAGTTACCGCGATCGCTATATCTCCCACGAAGAATCTGCCAATCAAATTTTAGATGACATAGTAGCAGCTTGTGATCCGCTAGAAATTACTGTAAAAGCAGATTTTTCTCCGCGTGGTAACGTACATACAGTTATTGAAGTACGCCATCAAAAAGCATCAGCGAATTAACCGCTAATGCTTAAATAACAAAATTAGCACTTACCCAGTGAGACGAAAAATCAAGGGTTGAGGGGTAGGGTAAAGAGGTATAAGCATTCAAAACCTCTACACCCTTAAACCCATTCTCTACAGACAACCTTTATGCGTAATTCCTGAACTATTAACGACGACGGCGACGCAGCTTCAGCATTCCTAAAGCACCTAAACCTAAAATTGGGAGTGTAGCGGAAGGTTCTGGTACAGCAGAGGCTTTGAGATTATCTTTACCAAAGTCAACAACAAACATTGTATCGTTGTAGTCTTTATCGCCACCGTTGCGTAAATCTTCAAAACCCATCATCAGATAATTGCCAATCTTCCAACCCATTAAGTGTTGTAATCCATCAGGGTTAAGAGTTGGATCTGCACCATAAATATCGCCATTTTGTGGTTTCGCGCTATAACCATCAGCTTTGAGTAAGAAATTCAGCTGTGTACCAGATTTAAAACTACCCAAATCTACAAAATCACCGATATCTAAAACACCATCTTTCTCGCCTTTTTCGCACTTATTCTTGGTGCTGTTGCAAGAGACATTTTCAAATATCATACCGTTACCGTATTTGTCACCCCGAATGGATTCATAGGCTAACTGGTTTTTATAAGCAGCGCCTTCATTCAGGAACCAAACACGTACATTGTGCTTTTGCGCCAAAAATAAGTGAGAGAAGTCTACTTTCTGTGCTTTGACTTGATCTGCGGGAATCGCCACACCTTCTTTCTGTACTAAAGCTTGAAACTGGGGCAGTATAGATAAGAAATTTTTGTCTTCTGATCTATCTTTGACAGTGGGTCGCTTCATTGTACTCCAGTCACTAGCCTTTTTGGCGGCTTCTTGTGCCTCTACGGAATACTTAGCTGCATTGTCTGCTTCTAATTTGGCTTGATTTCTCGCATCTTCAGCATCTTTAACTGATTTGTCCGCATTTGCAGTGACAGTTTGCGCTTGTTGACTAGCTTGATTTCTTGCTTGTTCAGCTGTAGTGCGCTTACTTGTGGCATCATTCAACTTACCAGTTGCAGTGTTACATTTATTTGTTGCATCATTCAGCTTGGTAGTTGCAGTACTAAACTGAGTTTTTGCATCATTCAACTTGGTATTTGCAGTATTAAAGACTGTAGTAGCGTTAGTAACAGTTTGTTGTGCTGCACTTTTTTGCGCTTGAGTTTTAGCCGCTGCGAGGGCAGCTTTCGCATCAATCAAGGTTTTATTAGCCGCATCATAGACTGTTTTGGTATCAGTCAAGGTTTTATTAGCCGCATCATAGACTGTTTTGGTATCAGTTAAAGTTTTATTGGCCGCATCATACGCTGCTTTAGCTGCAATAAAATCTGCATCTGTTTTTTGAAATGTCTGTTCAGCAGAATTTAAAACCTTGATGGCATCTTGTTTAGCTTTGGTTGCCGTTTGGGTAGTTTTTGTCAGTGTATCTTCTGTTTTTTTCAGTGTATCTACGCTTTCTTTCGCCTTTTTGGCAGCTATTGAAGCTTCCTTAATGGTTTCTTGAATGGTAGTTACTTTTGTAGATGTAGTGTTGGTAGTTGTTGCACCTGCTGAACCCATACCAGAAAGTGAATAAGTCAAAGTAGCAGCAGCAATCAGTACAAAGCGGATTCTGTTCATGTCTGTCATAGATATTGATACGCAATTAACTAAGTTTTGATTTCTTTTAATTAACTAGTGAAGATTCAATCATTTACTTGATTGCCGTTGGAAAACACTGGTTGTATTAGAGCTACTTTTTTTCGGGTAACTACTTTGTATCCCATTAAGATTTTTAATGTCTATAGTTAAAAGTTGTTTTTGCCAAGTCTTTATAACGAAATACCAACCGAGCGAACAGATATGAGAATTTGGGGCTGATTGTTATCTAGCAACAAATTTTAGTTATCGAAAACTGGTAAAAATACAGATAATATGAGAGGACAGTCTTGAGGAAAGTATCTGCATCTCAGTAGTGATAAAATACTATATTAATTAATCGATATCATAATAAATAAAAGTCTATAAATCTAATTGCTGCAATACTGTATTTATAAAGTAGACTTAAAGTTCATACCTAACTTAGTTTCTCTAACAATGATTTTTGAAAAGATTCTAGAGTAAAAATCTCTAATAATTTAGATGATAAAACTAATTACAATATATTTTGATTATATGAAAGTCTGAAAAAAACAGCATTATCTAGATTTCTCAGTAGAGAATATATTTATCTGCACACTAAAAAATATAAAAGCTGAATAATTACAGTGAAGATACAGAGAAAATCACTATGTTTATTCAGCCTTCATAATTTATGTACGTGTTGATTTTAGTGGAGAGATAATGAAGAGGCTAAAGATTTCAAATCTATCCCACTGCTGCTGTTGACTGTGTATTTAGTCCATTCAAAATCTCTAAGACTTCTTTTTCAAAAGCCACTTGAGCGCGATTGGTTTTACCACCTACATACAAGCGATCGCCTTTTTGTAATGCCCAAATTTGCGAATGGGAGAAGTAACTCATGACTACACCCGCCATCAAAATGGCAAAACCACCATAAACTATTGGTATCCCAGGATCAGATTTGATTTGTAAGCCAGTACTACCAATAATTTCTAATATTTTCAAGTTTGTACCGTTGATTTCGGTAGCCATACCAGCACGCACGGTATTAATTAACTGACCTTTGGAGTCATAAATTAATATCATGCCTTGCAAATCTTTGACAATCAAAGACACGCCCTCACTCAAATCTGGTTTAGTAGGAAGCCAAGTTCCCCAGAGTCTTCCTTGTTGAGGGCCTGTATTCAAGGCCGCCATCGGTAGTTGAAACACAGGACTGTTATTAAATTGAAACCGGACACCGGAGATGCCCCAATCTGCTTGATAGAAAGTTACGCCTCGATAACGCAGAGGTTGGTTCACAAAAATCGTCTTACGGTCAATCTCTTTACCGTCATGATCTAAAACCGACATATCCGAATAAAATTGATCAATACTCCCAGAGGGTGTGTAGTCAATCCAAAAACGATTAACATGCAATGACCAATCTTTTAAGTGTTTGGTGTTTGCCCAAGGGCCAGCATTAATAATGTTTTCTACCTGAAATCTATCGCCACTAGCAATTTTTTCTTGGGCGGTAAATCCAGTCATAGACCCCCAAATTCCCCCCACCAGAATCGTGACTATGCCAATATGCACGATAATCGGGCCAATACGTCCGACTATACCTTTACGGGCGTAGAGGATATTATCTTTGTCTTGAAAAATTTTATAACGACGATTTTGTAATAATGGAGTCAGAGAATTTAAAGCAACTGTATCTAATTCTGCACTTAAAGCTAATTTTTGAAATTGTCGGGGTTCTTCATAATATTTCCAGCGTTGAGCAGCTTTTAAGGCTGGTAATTGACGTGTGAATGTACAAGCGCTCAAACTACTACCAAACAAGATAAGTAATGCGGTAAACCACCAAGTATGATATACGCGGTTTAAGCCAATTATTAAGATGACCTTCCACGTCAGAAAACCAAATAAAGCCGGATGTTCTGGGTAGTTAGTGCGATAGAAACTGACTGACTGGTCTTGTTCAATCACAGTACCGCTAATACTAAACAGGGCGATGATTAAGAATAAGGCGATCGCCAATCGTAAGTCTGTCAGTACAGGCAAAACCTCCTTTCGCATAAAGCGCCAAGGTGCTGACAACCAACTTGATTCTGTAGACGCTGAATTATCTAAAGTCATGGGTTACAAACTGCCAAAGGGAATGCGAGAAATCAAAGAAAAAACACCAAATCCTACCAATAGCGCCCCGCTGACTGGGTTAATCCAACCAGACCAACGACGCAACTCCAGCAGTTTTTTGATCGCAGCGGTAAAAGTACCTGCCAAAATTAATGGTGCAACATACCCTGCTGTATAAGAAAGTAACAAAACTGCGCCTAAAATTAAGTCTTGTGTGCTGGCTACCCAAGTTAGTAAACTCGCTAAAACAGGTGTGCTGCAAGGAGAAGCCACTAAGCCAAAAGTTAAGCCGATAAAATAAGAACGCACTCCCGGAGGTAAATCTGGGGAAATCCAGTTCGTCTCGCCCAAAGAAGGAAATTGTATGGGTAATGCCTCAAGTAAGTTCAACCCCATAATAATGGCGATGACACTCACAATAATTGGTAAACCAACTCCGATTTGTCCGTAGACTTTGCCTACTACACCAGCTATGATGCCCATACCAGCCAGGGTAGTTGCTAACCCTAATGCAAACCAAGTTGACTGGGCTGCTGCTTGTAAGCGGCTTTTTGCTTCATAGCCCCCGATATACCCGATGGTAATGGGTAGCATCGACAACATACAGGGAGTTAGGCTAGTGAGTAAGCCAGCCATAAAAATTATGCCAACACTCAATAAACTCAGGTGTGTGAGTTGGTTAGCAACTAGGTTGTTGGCAAATTGTTCGAGTTCATAAATTCGAGTTTGTAAAGTCTCCAACATAAGGTGTTTTAATGGGGAAATGCTTGATATGCTTGAATTTTAGCTTACTTCCCTTTTAAAGATATTGTTTATGTAGAAATTGCCCGTACTAAAATTACTGTCTGTTGACTATGACGGGAAATAGTTGCAGGAATATTACCGTGTACCACCTGCTGCAACAAGCCTTCACGAGAAGCACCTAAAACAATCACATCACTTTGGTTGTGCTTGGCATACTCTAGCACCGCGTCTGGAACCGAAGTAGCATGAACTGGAGTTGTTATCACTGCGCCATGCAGGTGTTGTTGGAGAAAGTTAGCCGCTTTTGTTAAAGATGTGGTGTCTGGTTTGGTGGCTTCTAGCTCAAATACCTGACATAAGTTGACTGTTGGTGTTTTACTGAGAGAAGTTAATGCTGGTATTAGGGCGATCGCCTGCTGGGAATTAGGGCCACCAGCCATCGGCACAAGCCAGCGCTCAAAATGACTTTGGTCGTTAAGCTTAACTAAAACTACTTCACAAGCCGCTTGCCGAATCATTGTATCAACAACACGGCTAAAAACCCTTCCTGGTGTGGTTGTGCCACCTTTCCAACCCATCAATACCATATTGATATGACGGTCTTGAATAGTTTGCAAAATGGCTGACGACAAATTATGCGCTATTCGGATTTGAGTATGTACAGGTACATCCCAAGCTTGTCCTAGACGCATTGCCTGACGTAGTAAGCGTTGACCAACTCTCATACTTACTTTAGCTTCAGTAAGCGGTTGGTGACGGGGTACAACAATGACATGCAGACATTCAATTTCATAATGGCGATCGCGGGCAATTGCTATAGCCATCTGCAACAGTTTGTCTGCTGTTTTAGGATTGCACAAAGGGACAAGTAATCTTCCTTGTCCTGTTTCTGGCACACGGATACAGTAAATGATTTGCGATGGTTCTGCGTTTGGAACTGCCAAGTCTTCTTGGGTGTTGAGATAGGCTGCTTCTGTGCGAATAATATCACTGCGGGTAATAATCCCTACCAAACGCCGTCCTTCAACAACTGGTAAACTGCTCAAGTTGTAGTGATTTAGCAAATGTAAAACATGCGCCAGAGTATCTTTTGAATAAGTAGTGATCGGCGCTGGGGTCATTACTTCTGCTACCAAGCGATCGCCATTCAAGCCTCTCTGAGAAAGATTAGCTACATCTTTTTGCGTCAAAATACCCACTAGTTTACCATCTGCCAATACCGGAAAGCCCCGGTGAGAAGATTGGGAAAACGCCTGCAATGCTTCATCCAATCTCATCCGGCTAGACAGAGTTTCTACATGACGCTGCATTACATCAGCAGCTTTTAGCTCTAGCCAAGGCCCTTGGTTTGTGCCTTGTTTAGCCAGATGAATGCCTTTAAATTCCAGTAATTTATCGTATAGTGACCCCGCATCAAACAGTTCTGCTACTAGATAAGCCGTGACGGAGACAATCATTAGTGGCAACACCAAATTAAAATCAGTAGTCATCTCAAAGACAATGATGACTGCTGTAATCGGTACTCTGGCAACTCCAGAGAAAAATGCCCCCATTCCCACCCGCGCGTACGTTGTCGCCAAACTCAATCCCAGCCAGTGATGTTCCCAAATTCCTACTAAATAACCTAATGCTGCTCCCAAGGCTAAAGTCGGTACTAGCAAGCCTGCCGGCGCACCAGAACCATAAGTGAAAAGGATCAGCAAAAATTGAATACAGAATACCAGCGCTACCATTTGCCAGTTAGCATCACCCGCTAACAACAGTTCTCGCAATCCAGCGTTGTCCCGAAAAACAGGTGGAAGTGCGACCAAGGCAAAACCCGTGACCAGCCCAGCTAGGCCAATGCGCCAAGATAAGCTAATTTGCCCAAACCGACTATAAAAACCCAGGCTGGCAAGCACACCACGATTAAATAATATGCCTCCCAACCCAGCTAAAATCCCCAAGAGTAAATAGAAAGGAATCTCCGGGGCAAAAAAACTGGTGTTAGGCGTAATTAAATGCAAGTCTAAATCTAGACTATGAGTACCTAGAATTCGAGAAACTACAGCGGCGATAAATGAAGCGAGAATTGCTGTTCCTAATGTGATGCCAGAGACATCTTGCAGTAGTTCTTCGACTACAAACAACACCCCGGCGATCGGGGCATCAAAAGCTGCGGCTAATCCGGCACCGGCTCCGGCAGCAATCAACTGACGGCGGTGATCAGGTGAAGTCGGAAACCAGCGACTGAACTGATTGGCTATGGCCGCTCCAATTTGCACTGTCGGGCCTTCCCTCCCCAAGGGTATGCCTGTAGCCAAAACTAATGTTGCACCGAGCAATTTCACCACAGCAATTCGCAGGTTGAGGGGCATGGGTACTCTTGCCAACACTGCCTTCACTTCTGACATCCCACTACCAGCCGCCGCGGGGGCGATATGTTCTACTAACCAACCTGCTGTGAATCCACCCACCAACCCAATGATTGGTAGCACATAAAAGGCTGGAAACAAATTAGATATGTGCTGTCGCCATCCGCCCAGCCATCCCACGCCTTGCCCTAATAAAACAGCTGCTAGTCCAGAAACCAGACCAATCAGGCAAGCTTCAAAAATAGCAAGGCGTTTTGGTCTGAACAACTTGTGAGATAAGCGGTTCCAAAGACTTTTGCCGAGGCTTACCATTGTCAGTTGCAACCTGAAAACTAATTAGTGATTCTATTAAACCACGGTCAACCACGGACAAAAGTTAGAGTTAGTATTTGATGGATGATGCGGGCAACTGAATGTTTAGGGTGTTGTGTCTTCAAAGTTTTATTATTAACACCCCACAATGACTAAATTACAGAACTGTGCCGCGTGTGGTTTCTGTATCAATTGGTTTGATGAGATATAGCTGCAACATATTCCAAGCAATGGCGAGAATGGGCGGGATTTTTTGGAAGAATTTAACCAAACTTGGCTGATTACTTTTGTTAATTGCAACGATTTTCAAGTTGTTCTCAGAACACTGTTCTAAGCGCCAGAAAAATTCCGGGTGATTTGTATTGAGGATGAGGGGAAATGCTCGTGCAGAAGTATTGTTTGTTTCTTGAATAACTCGGTTGTTGTATTTACGGGGATGAATACCAATTGCTTCGTAGAATGAGGCGCGTTCAAATACTGTCATTGTATGGGTAGCAAACACAGTCAGGAGAAAGAACCGCACCCACAATTTTGCTTGCCAACTTTTCCAGAGTTTGGTTTGCGATCGCAGCAATGCTTTAAAGAAATCCCCATGTCGATTTTCGTCTTGACACCAACTCTCAAATTTGCGAAACAGTGGATAAAATTGGTATTCTGGATGCTCCTGCATGTGCTGATTAACCAAGATATAACGCCAGTAACCAATCTTCTCCGATAGGTAAACTGTGTAAATAATCCACTCTGGCGGGAAGAAAGTATATGTGCGGGACTTAGTTAAAAAGTTTAAGTCTAGAGATAGTTTTAAGTCTGCCATTGATTTGTTGAGAAATCCTGCATGGCGAGCTTCATCTCTAGCCATATATTCAAAGGCTTCTGATAACAGCGGGTTATTCTTTTTCAGGCGGCGAGATAATTCTTTAAATAACAGAAAGCCAGAAAACTCTGAGGTACAAGAGCGTTCTAAAAAATCAATAAAGGCGCGGCGTTTTTCCCCTGTAATGTGATCCCATGATTGTTTAAATTCATCATCACGCACAAAGTGATGGCGGTTATAGTCAGCACGCAGTTCATCAACGATCGCCCGGATTTCTGCCTCATTAGCCGATATGTCCAATTTCGCCACTGCATCAAAGTCAGTGGTGTAAAACCTAGGTGTTAATAATGTTTCTGCAACAGGTGCTTTAACACCCGGCTTCAGCAATTGAGGCTCTGGAGTTGCCACTGAATCGACCATGAGACTCCTTTACTTGTTTTATCTTTTAATAGTTATATAAGCATAAAATGTTGTTATTCCACATCAGTTAAATTATTGAAAAGCAGATTTCACGAGATAACCTTAATGCTTCGGTTTCTCAGGGTTTTAGCATCTATTTTTTAGCTAATTTTGCCGCTTTCTAGAGATGTAGCAATGCAGCATCTCCATTTTGTCCAAACATATAGGAATATAAAGAAATATTAATAGCTGTATAGTTATACAAGTATTGATAGTTAAATGATTTTGGGAGAACAAAAATCCCTAAGAACAGTATCGGCAGTGGTATTTGCTGGTTGAAGTGATGCCGATGCTTTTCCCCTCTACATCTAGAATAACAATTCTCTATCTCTGACGTAAATTCTTGTAAAAGTGCTGTTAGCGGTAGCGAGGCGTTCAGCCTGTGCTGAGTAAGAATACTAGCGCCTAGCCTCTTAATTAATGTAAGTCGGTGATGAAGGAACCAAAAATGAGTAGCAATCTAGCCATAAAACTGCGTTCTGGTACGCAAAAAGCTCATACAGCAGCAGAAAATGTCGGATTCATGAAATGTTTTCTCAAAGGTGTTGTAGATAAAGACTGCTTTGCGAAGTTTCTTGGCAACTTGTATTTTGTGTACACCGAACTAGAAACAGCCTTAGCCAGTCACCAAAACAATCCTGTGATTGGTGGGATGTACTTTCCTGAACTGAATCGCCGGGCAGCTTTAGAAACAGACATGGTATTTTACTATGGCAACGACTGGCGAAATTTAATCACACCTTCCAACAATGCCAAAAAGTACATCGCCCGTATTCAAGAATTATCTGCATCTGCACCTGCTTTATTAATCGGTCATGCCTACACCCGCTACATGGGCGACCTTTCTGGTGGTCAGATGTTACAAAAAATTGCCCAGTCAACCCTCAAGCTGTCTAGCTACGAAGGTACATCTTTTTATAACTTTGACCAAATTCCCGACAAAAAAGCCTTTAAAGACAAATACCGGGATGCTTTAAACGCTGTACCTGTTGATGATGCCACAGCCGAAAGCATTGTAGCTGAAGCCAATTATGCCTTTAGTTTGAATATGCAAATGGCGGAGGAACTAGAAGGAAGTTTAATTAGAGCGATCGGTCAAGTACTATTTAATAACCTGACTGGTTCTCATAACCCAGGTAGCACTGAAGCCGCCGCCACTAATTAATTTTCGAGAAATTAGCTGTTTGGTTGGAGTCAACACATCATGCACTGCAACTGATATCTAAACTAGACAGCAGCTAGACGGAAAAGCTAGAAGAGTAGAGGCGCAGGGTGAGAATATCTGACTCAGTATGAATATTTCTGCTGCTTTGCATTAGCAAATAGAAAATCTATGGGCAATTTGTTGGCTGTGAACAAAATCAACAAGTTGCCACTTCTCATCACGATACAAGATTGCTATTTGATTTTTGCAAAGCTGAGGTAGATTCTTCTTTCTTCTTGCTGTTTCCCGTTCCCCATCTCTACAAGTAATTCAGCAATTAAATCAGATTGCTATACAACCAACTACTCAGACTGGTTTTCAGCCTCGTTGTGATTTGAGAGTTTGAAAATACAGCCTACCCAATACATTGGAGGTTTTGATGGTATTCATATCACCTGGTGTCAAATTTGATTTGGATTTGGTCAAAAAATATGACACAGCAGCACCAAGATACACCAGTTATCCACCTGCGACAGAGTTAAATGAAGCATTTACGACAGCTGATTTTCATGCGGCGATCGCCGCTTCCAATCAAAGAAAATCTCCGCTATCATTTTATTTCCACATCCCTTTTTGCCAAAGTGCTTGTTATTTCTGTGGCTGTAATACAGTAATTTCCAACAACAAGAATATTGCCAAACCTTATCTAGAACATTTAGCTCAAGAAATCAGGAATATGTCTACCTTGATTTCTCCAGATAGAAAAGTATTGCAAATGCACTGGGGTGGTGGTACACCCAATTACTTAGACCTTGACCAAGTAGAATTTCTCTGGAAAAAGATTACACAACATTTTGAGTTTGACCCCCAAGCAGAAATTTCCATTGAAATTAGTCCCCGCTATGTGGATAAAGAATATATTTTCTTTCTGCGGGAACTAGGATTTAATCGTGTTAGTTTTGGCATTCAAGACTTTAATAACGAAGTACAAGTAGCAGTCAATCGCATCCAGCCAGAAGAATTATTATTCAATGTCATGGACTGGATTAAAGCAGCCAAGTTTGACAGCGTAAATGTCGATTTAATTTATGGTTTACCTTATCAAACTCTCCAGACATTTCGAGAGACAATCAAAAAGACAGTTGCTCTAGATCCTGATCGAATTGTGGTGTTTAACTTTGCTTATGTGCCTTGGTTAAAACCAGCGCAAAAAAATATCCCGCAAGAGGCTTTACCTAAACCCCAAGAAAAGTTAGAAATTTTGGAAATGACCATTGAAGAATTAACCAATAGCGAGTATTTATTTATTGGTATGGATCATTTTGCCAAACCTAACGATGAATTAGCGATCGCCCAACGAAATCGCACCCTCCAGCGCAACTTTCAAGGCTACACTACCCACGCAGGTACAGATTTATTTGGGTTTGGTGCAACATCAATTAGTATGTTAAACGATGCCTATGTCCAAAACCACAAACAATTGAAAGATTATTATCAGGCAGTTGCTAACAATGTTTTACCTGTTAGTAAAGGTATCAAACTAACTCAAGATGATATTATCCGCCGAGATGTGATCATGTGCATTATGTCGCACTTTCAGTTGTATAAACAAGATATTGCCGAGAAATATCACATCAATTTTGATCAATATTTCTCTCAAGAACTAGAAGCATTGCAACCATTAGCAGCAGATGGACTGATTAAATTATCTGCCCATTACATTCAAATTACAGATATAGGCAGATTATTAGTGAGAAACATTGCTGTTGTTTTTGATGCTCATAATCAAAAGCAAGACAAGCAATTCTCCCGGACAATTTAACAAATAATTGTAATGATTTCAGCAAAAGTTTAGGAGTCAGGGTGTCAAGGTTGGGCTGAATATTATCCCAGACCCATCTATATAGCTTCAGCCTAATATATTAGGAAATTGTTGATTGCTCAAAGCCATAATAACGGCTAGATTTATACTCAGCATTCAGCACTTTGCTAAAATTTTAGTTTTGGTATCCTGTGTAAGTCCTAAGAATAAAACAGTACTATCTTATATTCTCTGCATATAGCTAAGATTTAAAAACTAAAATTTATCTAAAATATATGAATACTCAATTAGATTTAATCAAAATACTGATGTTGCATATATCAGGATATTTTTATCTATAAATCGGTAGATCAACTCCTATCTATCTTTTGACTTTACAAGTTACCTCATCTGGGAGAAACGCCAAGAAATCAATGTTGTTAATCTGGTTACAGATGAGATTTTGAGGTCGTTATGAATATTATTGCTTGGATAATATTAGGTCTTTTAGCTGGTGCGATCGCCAAAGCCATTTACCCAGGTTATCAAGGTGGTGGAATTCTTTCCACAATGATTTTAGGTATTGTTGGTGCTTTCCTTGGTGGAAGTTTATATACTTTGTTACAAACGGGTACTTTGCAGTTGACAGCCACAAGTTTTAGTCTACCCGGTTTATTTATTGCAGTCATTGGTGCAATCATTGCTATTTACTTGTGGGGACTGCTGCGAAGAAGCAGTAATGCGTAAATTACTGTGCATATCCCATTATTAAATATAGAGTGTATTTGGTAATTATGCCAATAACACTCTTTACAAATATGAAGCACGGTTACTCATTAGTTGAAACCATAATGTACCTACTGTAGAAAGCTAGTTTTCCGTAAACGCCACACTAATCATATTATTGGCAGTACCAGAAATTATCTAGAAGAGCAGTGCAGAACTATAAACTGCCACGGCAATAGATGTATTTATTGTCCACTATTTTTTGTTGAAAATAATCAAAGAGGCATTGCATGTTTTTTCATAAAAAAGAGCCAATTCATTCTGTCAATATTAGTGAACCCAATCCTCGATTTGCTCAGTTGCTTCTTGAGCAATTTGGTGGTGCAACTGGAGAACTAACTGCTGCTCTCCAATATTGGGTGCAATCTTTTCATGTGGAAAATGCTGGAATTAAAGATATGTTGCAAGATATTGCCATTGAAGAATTCGGGCATTTAGAGATGGTTGGTAAACTTATCGAGTCTCATACTAAAAATACAGATCAAACAGAGGTTTATAAAAGTACTCTGTTTGCTATTCGTGGTATTGGGCCTCACTTTTTAGATAGCCAAGGAAATTCTTGGACAGCCAGCTATATCAATGAAGGTGGCGATGTAGTTCGTGATTTGAGAGCTAATATTGCAGCTGAAGCTGGCGCTCGCCAAACTTACGAAGAGCTAATTAAATTAGCAACAGATCAAGGTACAAAAAATACTTTGGTACATCTATTAACGCGAGAAATTTCGCATACCCAGATGTTTATGAAAGCTCTCGATTCACTGGGTAAATTGACAGATCCATTTTTTGGTAATATACAACCCGATGAAACGGTGAATATTTACTACAATCTGTCAAGTAATGGCAATGGTCACGATGAGCGCGGCCCTTGGAATTCTGAACCTGCTTTCAAATACATTGCTAACCCTTTAGAAAGCAAAACTAACTAACTTTTCTCTCCTCTTAATTCCTAATTAAACCTCAATGATCATAACTTGAGTCAGTTGGAGTTGCTTCCCTGGCTCAATTTATTGTCAAAAGAAATAAGTTATTATTTCTGCTTTTGTAACTCAGTACTATTCAAGGAAGATTAATTTGTGATTGTTAAGTCTACACAAAATGGTTGGGAAGTGATTTATCACCGCGCCCATGCTTTACTTGCAGCACAACTAGCAGGACAATGGCGACGGAAGAATGCACCACCGCGATTATATGAAACACTCGCCGCAATTTCTCATCATGATGACTTAGAAAAAGAGTGGGAAGAAGATAATCTTACCGCAGCGGGCGCACCAATGGATTTTATGTTGAATCCAGAAATTAATGTTGATAAGTTGGCGAATCTGATTAAAAATGCTCACTATCGCGGACGCTGGGTAACTCTACTAATTTCTAAACATCTGTGTCGGATAAATGAGTCTAAACGAGGTAAATCTCCAGAATTAGACAAATTTTTAGACGAACAAGTAAAAAACCAGAAACATTGGCGGAAAGATTTGGGGATTGAAGAAGATGAAGTGGATGCAGCTTACGCATTTATGCAATGGTGCGATCGCTTATCATTAATTCTCTGTCAGCAAGAACTCCCGGCTGATGAACGATTTTTAGAAATTAGCCAGGGGCCTGATGGTCAACGTTATGACATTATGCAACGCAGTGATTCTTTAGTGACTGTCCAACCTTGGCCATTTGAAGATGAAAAATTTACAGTCAATATCGAAGCTTGTGACTTGTCCCAAGTCACATTTGAAAGTCCATCTCAATTAATTCAAGCACTGCAAAAAGCTCCTATTAAGGTGCTGGAGTGGACTTTTGTGACCGATTAAAACATCCATAAAAATGAAAAAGCGCCTGGGAGTGTTGCCGTGTTTCCACCCCATGCGCTCTTTCTTTTCAACTTGCTCCTCACACACAACTATAAAATAGCATTTGTTTTTTGAATTAGTAAATCTGTTGTGTGACAGTTTTACTTATTGCACAAAGTATGGTATAGTTTTATCCCAAATTAAAAAGCACCTAAGAGTGTTGCCGTGTTTCCACTCTCGGTGCTTTTTAGTTTCAACTTGCTCCTCACACACAACTAGAAGTTATCACTTGTTTTTTCAAATGGCAAGTATATTATGTAACACTTTATGAAGTCTTGATATTAAGACCTACTTTATTGGGCTGCAAAGCATTCAAATTAGATATTTAGATAAGATATAACTCAGGGTGGTTACCCACCATAACCAAAATTCTATGTCTTTAAGACATATTACTGCCAAGGATTAATGCAGTATGTCAAAAATCCAGCGCTCCTATTTGCTGCGTTACTGTGTTTCTGTTTTGTCCGTGTTAATTGCGCTGCTACTAGGCTTAACGCTGGATAGCCTGTTTAAACTAGAAGTCTCGCCACTTTTTTTTGGGGCTGTAGTTTTGAGTAGCTGGTATGGGGGATTAAAGCCTGGTTTATTGGCTACAGTCTTGGCGGTTTTAGTCAATAATTACTTCTTCATTCCGCCCATCTACTCTCTTATACCCAACACCTGGACTAATGTACTCCAGCTAATTGTTTTTAGCTTGATATCGCTATTAATTAGTTCTTTAAATTCAGAATTGCATATTGCTAAACAAAAGTCCCAGGCCAAGCTGGCAAAGCTCACAGTGAGCTATCGCAGTCTATTGGAGACAGCCTACGAAGGTATCTGGATATTTGACCAAGACGGACAAACAGAATATGTGAATTCTCAGTTAGCCCAAATGCTTGGTTATAGTGTAGAGCAGATGCGCGATCGCTCGATTTTTGACTTTCTCGAAAATGATGCTCAAAGCGAAATTCAGCAATGGGTAGAGCAAAATCAGCAACATCATCAGGAGGCTAAACGGCAGTTTGAAGTGCGTTTACACCGCCAAGACGCATCTGAACTATGGGTAATTGTTTCTATTAGCTCCATTCTGAATGAGCAAGGCAAATTTTCTGGGATGGTGGCTATGCTGACTGATATTAGTGAGCGTCAGCATTCCGAGACAATTCTGGCTCAAGAACAAGCAAAGCGCGATCGCGAAAGTCAACTGCTGCGTGCCATGCTAGATATTCTGCCTGTAGGAGTAGTCATCTCTGATGCTAAGGGCAAATTTATCGAAATTAATCCCGCCGTTAAAGCAATATGGGGCGAAAACGCACCATTTTTGGACGATCCCAGTCAATACCATGAATATAAAGGATGGTGGGCAGATACAGGTAAACCGATTGCAGCAGAAGAATGGACACTCGCCAGGGTTTTAGCTACAGGTGAGACAATTATTGGTGAAGAAATTGATATTGAAAGCTTTGATGGTCAGCGCAAAACCATTCTCAATTCTGTTGTACCGATCCGAGATGAAACCGGAGCCATTATTAATGCAGTAGCTGTCAATGTAGATATTACAGAACGCAAGCAGGCTGAAGCAAAATTGCGTCAAAGTGAAGCAACGGCCAAAGCGCGGGCTGAAGAACTTGAAACCATCATGGAAACTGTACCCGCCGCAGTTTGGATTGCTCACGATCCCCAATGTCATCAGATGACAGTCAACCGTAGTGCTTATAAATTGATGCGCCTACAACCAGGCTCAATCATGACAGCAACTCCCGCTAGTGGAGAATATACTTTCCCATTTAAAATTCAAAAAAATGGTCAAGATGTTCCCCTCAACGAATTACCAATGCAGCAAGCTGGTTTGACTGGTCAGGAGATGGAGGGAGAATTTGAATTTGTTTTTGATGAAGGTGATGTGCAATATATTTACGGTAAAGCCGCACCTTTGCGCGATCAGTCTGGGACTATCAGGGGTGTACTTGGAGCCTTCCTAGATATAACTGAGCGCAAGCAAGCCGAAGAAGTATTACGACAAAAGCAAGAATGGTTAGATTTAGCCCAAGCAGTTGGTAAAATTGGCAGCTTTGAGTGGAACATTCCCACTAACGATAATATTTGGTCAAAGGAATTAGAAGCAATCTATGGTTTACAGCCCGGTGAGTTTGGTGGAACTTACGAAGATTGGAAAAAATGGGTTCATCCCGATGATTTAGCTAAAGCACATACAGATATTGTCAATTCCTTAAAATCAGGCGAGTTTTTCACCGACTTTCGCGTAATTTGGCGAGATGGTAGCATTCATTGGCTTCATGCTAGAGCCAAAGTTTACTACGATCGCGAAGGTAAACCTTTACGTATGGTGGGCGTGAATGTTGATATTAGCGATCGCAAACAAGCTGAAGAAGCATTACGGCAAAGTGAGTCGAGGCTGCGACAGTTATTAGAGTCAAGTATCATCGGCATTATTGAAGCCGAGCCAGACAAAATTACCTTTGCCAATGATGCCTTTTTACAGATGCTCGGTTACACCCAAGCAGATTTATTAGCAGGTAACTTGGGTTGGCAAGATATGACTCCACCAGAATATAGTGAATTGGATCAAGCTAAAGTAGAAGAAGTATTTGTATCTGGTGTCTGTACTCCATTTGAGAAAGAATATATCCGCAAAGATGGCTCCCGTGTACCAATTTTATTAGGTGCAACTTTATTAACGCGCAATCCATTTAAATGGGTTTGCTTTGTGCTGGATTTAAGCCAACGTAAGCAAGCAGAAACAGCGTTGCAAGAAAGTCAGAATCGTCTGAATTTGGCTTTAGAAGCCGCTGATATGGGTACTTGGGACTGGAACATCGTTACTGGAGAAATTCACTGGTCTACTAATTTAGAACGCATCTTTGGCATAATGCCTAGGACTTTTGATGGCAGATATGAAACATTTGCTGCCATGCTTCATCCAGATGATGTGACTTTAGTAGAACAGGCAATTCATCGTGCTATTTACGAAAGAGAAGAATACAATCTTGAATGTCGATTTATTAAACCTGATGGTCAAATTCGGTGGGCAATTGTCAGAGGTTGTGTATTTTATGACCAAACAGGCAAGCCAATCCGCATGGTGGGTGTTGATTTAGATATTACCAATCGTAAACAAGCCGAAGCCGCATTACGGCAAAGCGAATTGATGTTTCGTACCTTAGCGGACACAATGGCACAAATGTTTTGGATTACCAAACCAGATGGCTACCATGAATATTTTAATCGCCGCTGGTATGACTACACAGGTAAAACCCTCAAACAAGCCCAAGGAGAAGGCTGGTTGGATATTTTACATCCCGATGATGTGCAGAATACGATCAACACCTGGCAAGATTGCTTGCAGACTGGGAAAAAGTATGAAATTGAATTTCGTCTGCGTCGTGCTGTTGATGGCGAATATCGCTGGCATTTAGGATTAGCATTTCCATTACGAAATCAAGATGGGCAGATCATCAAATGGTTTGGTTCATGTACGGATATTCATGAACAGAAGTTGGTGGTTGAAGAACGGGCGCAAGCATTAGAAAGAGAGCGTACAGCCCGAATAGAACTCGAAAGAGCTAATCGGATGAAAGACGACTTTTTAGCAATTGTCTCCCATGAATTGCGATCGCCCCTTAATCCCATTCTCGGTTGGGCAAAACTACTCAAGAGTCGCAGATTAGATGCAGCCAAGACAACCCAAGCTCTAGAAACTATTGAGCGCAATGCCAAATTACAAGCGCGGTTAATCGAAGATTTACTGGATGTGTCGCGGATTCTGCGGGGTAAGCTCAGTTTAAATCTCTGTACAGTTGACTTAGTAACTACGATTGAATCTGCATTAGAAACTGTACGTCTAGCCGCTGAAACCAAATCAATTCACCTGCACACTGAGTTTGCTGTTGGTGAAGTGAAAGTTGAAGGCGACCCCAACCGCTTACAGCAAATTATTTGGAACTTACTCACAAATGCCGTCAAGTTTACACCAGAAGGCGGACGGGTACAACTACAACTAGAAAAAGTTGGCAATTTTGCCCAAATTCAAGTTACTGATACAGGTAAAGGTATTAGTGCAGAGTTTCTCCCATTCGTTTTTGACCGCTTCCGCCAAGCCGATGAGGTTACAACTAGGAAGTTTGGTGGACTAGGACTAGGATTAGCAATTGTGCGTCATCTTGTAGAACTCCACGGTGGTTCTGTGCAAGTCACCAGTCCCGGAGAGAATTTAGGTGCAACCTTTACCGTAAAGTTACCTTTGATGGCTGCGACTACGGAAATATTGACAGAATATCCTTTAATTGAAAATACACCTAATCTTCAAGGTGTCCAAATAGTTATTGTTGATGATGATGTTGATACTTTAAATTTACTAACTTTTATTTTGGAACAGTATGGTGCTAGAGTCCAAGCGGTAAACTCAGCCCAAGAAGCACTGCAAGCGATCGCTCAAACCCAACCAAATTTACTACTAAGCGATATTGGTATGCCCACAATGGATGGCTATATGCTAATTGAGCAGGTGAGAAGTACAACTTCAGCTAGTACTTTACCTGCGATCGCTTTAACTGCTTTTGCTGGTGAAGCTAACTCCCAAAAGATTATTTCCGCAGGCTTTCAGCAACATCTTACCAAGCCTATCGAACCCGCAGAATTAGCAGCAGTAATTGCTAATATCATTCGCATAAGCAAGAATGATAAATAATAAAAAACGCCTGGGAGTGTTGCCGTGTTTCCACCCCAGACGCTTTTTAGTTTCAACTTGCTCCTCACACAACTAGAGAATAACACTATAGTTAAAGAAGGGCAAGTGTTATTAGTGACAGTTTTACAACTGCACTATCTAGATTCAATTAGCACCCAAAATTTTGGGTTGTGGCTGGGTGTGGCGCTATATTCCAAAACTCTTACATCCAATCTCCACCCTTGTACGTCAATCCCAATTAGTGTAAAAAGTGACGTACTCCTGTCAACACCATCACCAAACCTAATTCGTTAGCAGCTTTGATGGAATCTTGATCACGCAAACTACCACCCGGTTGGACAATGGCGGTTATCCCGGCGGCGGCGGCGGCTCTGATAGTATCATCAAAGGGGAAAAATCCATCACTGGCGAGTATTGCGCCTTGAGCTTTATCACCAGCTTGTTCTAGAGCGATTTTCGCGGAACCAACACGGTTCATTTGCCCAGCACCAACACCTAGAGTAGTGCGATCGCTTGTGACTACAATGGCATTAGATTTAACATGTTTGCAGACTTTCCACGCAAACAGTAATTCTGCTAACTCATCAGCAGTAGGTTGGCGTTCTGTCACCACTTGCCATTTACTCGTATCAGCCACAATATCATCCGCAGCTTGCACTAAGAAACCACCTGCAATTTGTTTGACTAAAGTTTTCGGGCCACTACTTAGATCGGCTAATGTCAAAACTCGCACGTTAGTTTTCTTCGAGAGAATTTTTTGCGCTTCTGCATCACAGTCAGGCGCAACCACACATTCTAAGAAAGTTTTAGTTAATTCGCTGGCTGTCGCTGCATCAATGGGACGGTTTAAAGCCACAATTCCCCCAAAAGCCGAAGTCGAATCGGCATTAAAAGCTTTTTGGTAAGCTTCAACAATGGTATTTCCCAAAGCTGTACCGCAGGGATTGGTATGTTTAATAATTGTCGCGGCTGGCGTGTCGGTAAACTCGGCAATAATGCGGCGGGCGGCTTCTAAGTCAACTAAGTTATTGTAACTGAGTTCCTTACCTTGCAATTTCTTGGCGGCTGCCCATCCTGTGGGTGTAGCGCCAGTTTGATACCAAGCGGCGGGTTGATGGGGATTCTCGCCATAACGCAGAGATTGTAACTCAGTACCGCTGACTGTATGCTGTTGTGTACCTGCGAGGTAAGAGGCGATCGCGCTATCATAACTCGCTGTGTGTAAAAATCCTTTCAAGGCTGCTTGTTGGCGAAATTCTAAGGAAGCTACTCCGTTATTGTGCCGTAACTCTTGCAGATATTCATCATACTGCGCTGGGTCACATAATACCGTCAAATGAGCGAAATTTTTCGATGATGCCCTTAACATAGCCGGGCCACCAATATCAATTTGTTCCACAGCTTCCGCTAAAGTCACCCCTGGTTTAGCAATAGTCTCCTCAAACGGATAAAGATTCACCACTACCAAATCAATCGGGCGAATTTGGTTATTTTCTAAATCTGTAATATCTTGAGGTACATCCCGCCGTGCCAAAATTCCACCATGAATGCGTGGATGTAGCGTTTTCACCCGTCCACCTAAAATCTCCGGTGAACCTGTGTAATCAGAAACCTTAGTCACGGGTATTCCTGCATCCTTGAGGGCTTTGGCTGTTCCGCCACTGCTGATGATATCAAAGCCAAATTCTTCTACCAAGCTACGGGCTAGGTCAATTAAACCAGTTTTATTAGATACACTCAGCAGTGCTAGACGCGCCATGTCTCAATTCCTCAGATGCGGATGCCAAAGACCCCAATTTTTGCATAACCCTTGGTTCACTTCAAGACCATGAGGAAGAATTCAATATCCTTTGTGCGACTCTAGCAATAATGCCTAGCAAGATGATATCTAGGAGTTACGCATTGACAAAGTGGCAAAAGAGTGGATTGATCAAAAGTATCATCCACTGACTAGGTATCGGACAATCAGAGAAATCAGCAAACCCTCCACAGCACAATGCAATCTGGAACATTACACGCTGTTTTTGCTATCATATCTAGCAGATGAAGAATCTCTACAGAAAATAACTAGAAGCGAATTTGTGGCAATTCATGATACCCATTGGGGAATTGAAAGTTTTCACAGAGCTATCAAACAAGTATGCGGGATTTGTCGATTCATGGTGAGAGATAGCCAAGCGATTAAAACACACATATTCTGTTCACTTCAAGCATTTGTTCGTTTAGAAAAAATGCGCTCTGAAAACATAATTTCTCATTGGTATGAACTGCAAAGGAACTTATTCACTTTAGTTTTGCGTGATTACATTGTAGAAAATCTTACGAATAATTGTGTTGCTTATTACACATGAATGAGATTTTTTGTCAATGCGTAACTCCTAATATCTATCTCCTGCTACTCTTTTATGGGATATCCAAAATACTAAACCTTTTTGAGATAGCTAATTCTCTATTTATTCATGACTAGTTTAAGCGATAGCGCTGATTTCGATAGCCCGTGGAAAGAAATTCTCGCAGCATACTTTCCCCAAGCTATGCAGTTCTTTTTTCCAGAAACGGCTGCATTAATTGACTGGGAACGCCCCTATGAATTTCTTAATAAAGAATTTCAACAAATTACCCGTGAAGCCGAACAAGGCAAACGTTTCGCTGATCAATTAGTGAAAGTTTGGCAACTTCAAGGTGAAGAACTATGGTTATTAATTCATGTAGAAATTCAAGCACAAAAAGAAGATAACTTTAGTAAGCGGATGTTTACTTACAATTTTCGCATATTTGATCGCTTTGATAAACCAGCCATCAGCTTGGCAATTCTATGTGATCCCAATTACGAATGGCGACCGAGTAACTACAGTTACGATTATCCCAATACTCGCTTAAATTTTGAATTTGGCATGGTTAAACTTTTAGATTATGAAAATAGTTGGTACGAGTTAGAAAATAACAGTAATCCATTTGCGACAGTAGTCATGGCGCATTTGAAAACTCAGCAGACTCGCTCATCACCCACAGAACGCAAAGTTTGGAAATTTAACTTGATTCGGAGGTTATACGATTTAGGTTTAGAACAGCAAGATATTCGCAACCTATATCGATTCATAGATTGGGTTATGATTTTACCAAAACCATTGGAAAATCAGTTTTGGGAAGAGTTTAAACAATTTGAGCAGGAACGGACTATGAGATACATAACTACAGGTGAGCGCATCGGTTATGAACGAGGAGTAATAGAAGGAGAACAAGCCATTATTTTGAAAATGCTCAAAAGAAAAGTAGGTGAGTTATCATCAGATATTCAACAGCGCATCCACTCTCTTTCGGTCAATCAATTAGAATCTCTTAGCGAAGCTTTGTTAGATTTCGATACTATAGCAGATTTATTGAACTGGTTAGAAACAAACTAAGTAGCTTTATAAACTGCTAACACCAATGTGGGATATCATACCCGTTTGAATACTTAATATAACTCTAGGTGTTGTTAATAGGTAATTGTGTTGTACCCATTACCTATTAGTGCTGACCTTCAACCTCTTTTCTAACATTTCCTGTTCACGTTTTGCTTCTTCTTCAGCCTTTCTGACCTCATAGGCATCATCAGAAATATTTAGTTGTTTATTAACTTCCAACCAAAATCCGATATCTTTCGCATATATACCTTTTTTCGTCAGGCTATCAATAAATTCTTGACCACAAACTTGAATAGCACTTTTCTTCAATGCTAGTAAGTTAGTTGAGGCTTCAAAATTTCTTTTGTGCATTTTAGTTTATATAAAAATTAAAACCCAAATTAACGGATAACTAACAAGGATTAATTTCCTTGAATACAGAACTTCATATTTTGCTTAATAGTTCTTAAATAAAGTATTATAAACGTAAAATTTTAATGACTTGACAGATAAGACACATATAAGATATTAAAAATATTGAGTCCATTTGCTGAAACTGTAAGTTTCTAGCAGATGAAGCAGTTGTAAGACTGATAATTACAAAGGAAATAATTATGCCTTCACAAGGTACTGGCGCTCACGTTGAACCGCGTTCACTTAAGCCTTCTATTGACCTCGCTACAGTCATAGAGTTACTGGCTCAGGCTATTTCTCCCAGCAGTAATCAGGCAAATACTAACCAGCTAAGTCCTAAAGGGATGCAGTTGTTTGAATTTGATGACAAACAAAATACACGCCTGAGAATACGTACTTCAGCCGTAATGTATCGCTTATTTACACAAGCTAAGTTTAAAGAGGCTTTTAACCCTGCTAACGGTGGAGGGTTTATTCAAAATTTATCGATGCCTGCAAATGGTAATAGGTCGCGTGTTGGCGGGTGTTTGAGTGATGGCAATGCTACAAAGTTACCGGGTGCAATAGACAGATTAATGGCTGCCATTGATGAGGCACTAAATCATGCCGTAACTTCTGACAGCTTATTATCAACATTGCTGTTAGATGAACCTGATAAGCAACTCAAAAAACTGGCTGAAAAAGCAGGTACGTCTTTCCAGAATATGCCTAACGCTGGCAACCTCGTCCACATAGCATTTAAAGCAGGAGACACTAAAGATAGCAAGTCTGTGGCGACAGTTATTTCTGCACGCGAAAGAGTTGAAAATACTGATTATTTTGAGCAAATGTGCAGTGCTGCCGCACAATCTTTGAAAGATGAACGCGACAATGATGAAGATGATGTTGATTCATCGATCGCAACTTTAGAAGAGGAGAAAAATCGATACGATAGCCAAATTCAGCGTTTTTTAAACTTTATAGACGATGAAGCATTGTCACGAGTCCGATTAACGATTAGTTTTCGGATTATGGAGGCGATCGCAGAAAATTCCCAATCAATCAATCAACTAGATTACCAACTTTTAGCAGAATATGTCAATCGAATACTCATTTTAGTGACATCTGCTCAAGAAGAAGACTATACGTTTGATTTAACGGCTCATTTTGGTAGTGCGGCTGAATTCGACTTGGCTGATGAACTCAGTAAAGCAACCTTTTATTATTGTCTAGCTGTTTGGCCTGAGTGGAAAACTCAAATTTTTGAGAAAAAGACTGACAATCAAGTTGAGCGTGAAGTATGTTACCGTTTCCGGGTCAATGGAGACAACCCAGAATCAGGTAAACCAGCTTTTGAAGTACGAATTGAGAAAATCAAAGAATATTTATTTAGTGATGATGAATCTTCCTTACAGAAGCCTTGGGAACTTCGTCGTCGTTTAGCTCAACTCATTTTTTTGGCAGTCGTTATTCCTAAAAAAGATGAACTCTCGCTAACTAAAGAATCACTAATCAATGTAGTGAATGAACTCCGAGTAAATTTTCAATCGCAGGGTAAAGACGCTATTCGCCAGACTTTAGAAGAATTACAAGAACGCTCAGAGTCAATGAAGTTGATTGCTAAAGCACTGACGAAAGTATTGCGAGACAAAAGCCAAAAAGTCATATCCCAAGTTAAAAATCGCTCCTCACAACAATTCATCTGTGTTAAAAACAGCATTATTAATTGGGATCGGCTAGAAGGAGCAACACCAGGTGTGAGAAAGTTGCTTGTCGAGCCACAACAAAATTCCAGCGAACAGGTTGAATGGTTTAAACACATTCAAATTTGTGAGCAACCAGCACAATCTCTATTTTCGGTTAAGGTTACTACCGAGCTTTCGGAATATGACTTAATAGCTAAAGGCGAACACAGTCAAATACGAGCCAAGCGTTTATTGTCGCAGAAACTCCTCCAAGTTTGTTGGGTTCCTCGTTCTTGGCAGAAGGGACAAGATGGGAAACTAACCTATGAGCTTTCTACAAATGCTTCTCAATTTGCTGGGTGGGCATTACCAGCAGCAATCATAGTGGAATACGATGTTGAAACTGTGAAGCGGCGAGCAAATACAAAAAACGCTGAGGAAAATAAGCAGTATCATGCAGCCGCAGTCACCGCCTTTGCTGTGCTAGTTTACTGCTGTTTATGGCAGATCATTACACGATTGCAAAAACGTGGTCAGAAGGAAAAGTTGGTTGACTTTACAACCTTAATGCTGCGGTTGCAAGAAACAGGAAAACAATTAGATGAAGATAAGGACAAGAGCGGTGATGCTTATGTTTATGCAGCCGCCCAAACCTTGGAAGCCATATTAGGCGAAGATACCCCTATCCGAATGCAGGGGCTTATTCTAGAAAATCTGGCGAAACAATCCAAAAAAAACCAAGATTTTATTAAATCAGGGACTTTTAAAGCCTTATTAAGTGCATTTCCACTTTGTATTAGTTGCCCAAATTCCCATTCTGTCCCCAAGATTGGTTTAATTTCTTACGCGAGTCGTCCTTGTAATGAGGGTAATTTTCCCAATGATGAAGAAAAGGCATATCTTTTTCTGACTCAGAGTTATATTGCTACATCAGTTAATGAACCGTTTATAGGTTATGAACTCAAAAGAGAACGGATGCAGTCTGATGTGCTAGATTCTCCAGAACAACTGAAAACACAACGCCTAGTTCAAGAAGAAATTCGTCACCTCAAAACCCAAGGATGTCAGCACATTATTTTATTAGCTCATGCCTATGGCGATCGCCGCATTAATCGAGCCGCAGATTATAATTCTTCTTTAATCCCTACAGAGTTTTTAGAAGAAGTCTTTCAAACATTTCCTAATCTCAACATTTACCCAATGGTAAGGGATGTATTTCCTGCTACACGTCTGCGCGATCGCCTGCCCAATGAAGCAGCATTTGAAATTTTGCAAGCTGAAGACCATACAAGTTTCTGGAGTTCTGTTGCGACTTCTGAAGATTTTCGTGATTTTATTCCGGTTTATACCTTTGCGACACTTTATGCTATTCAAGCAGATGAGCGCATACAATCTGGTTTCTGCATTTATTTTCTGGTTTCGGATACAAAAGTTCGCAGCCTTAACTCGATTCAACGCGCTCGTCAGCATTTGATCGATCCTGATTTAGACTCTCCTATTCATCCCTGCTTACTAAGTGTATTGCGGGGTTTGCATTTTATTGAAGCTGAACGAGGTGCGAACAAAAAAGGTCAACTTATCCCAGTTCTAGACCCATTTAGTTGGATATCGCCTAATACAGTTGAAGAGGCTGGTGAAGTCAAAGTTCTTCATACCCGCCGCAAAGGACAGGTATTACTTAATTATCGCGCTGTACTCACCCACGTTTCTCAAGTTCTGCACAGAAAATAATGGAATTATCTTTTTTAGAACAAGCCTCTATTTGGGGGCAGGTATTTGAAATCGCTGTCAAACGCGGTGTTTTACAACAGTTAATTCACCAAAAATTACTCTTGCAAGATAATAAGGTTTTCCAGCTTTGGCAATCTCACAAAAATAAAGATATCTCCCAACAATTGGTAAAAGCATTCAAACTGACAGATGCTAATACTAAAGAATGGGTAGAGACAATGCTGCGTCATCTGCTGGTACTCGGCTATGGTTTAGGTTGGACAGCAATGCGTGAGTGTCTCAACCACAGTCAAATTAGAAAACCTGAACTCAAAGCAATTTGGTGTCCGTTGACATTTCCAGGACAGCAGATGCAACGGGATGAAGAAAAAGAAGCGACAGCAAAAGCATTTCAAGAAACTTTCAACATACCAGGAAAACCAGATGAGAATTTAGTTAATCGAGGACAACCAGCCAGAGCCGATTTTATTTTATGGTTGTCTAATGAATATATCCCCCAAAGAAATACCGAGCAAGAGAAAGTAATATCCTCTAAAGACTTTAAAACTGATTTCTCTCAGCCAAAAGATTTAAAACGCAAAAAAATTGAGAACTTAATTATCTGCTTGGAATTTTCGTATAACGCACCCATCAAATTTGCAGATTTTCAACATGAAACGCCTCACAGCGAAGAAATGAGTCGCTATGCACGTTACATGGAATCACGAGGGGTTTTCTCTAGAGTTTGTGCAGAGGTTAAGGGTGAAGAATTTTCGCTTTCTAAACGGTTGGAAAGTTTTCTTTCTGCATTTAGTGGTCAAGATAAACCATTATTTAAGCTTTGTCAGGCATCATCTTATACAGATCGTCTGATTCATGAGTTACGCAAGCATCAACTATTAGAAGGAAGTTGTCATGCTAGAGCAATGGCTGTTACATCCAATGGTATTGAAAGTCTTGCTGCTCATTTCTGGGGTGTAGAACCAGATACTAGAGCCGAGTTAATGAAATCATTGGGACAAGCATATCGTCAGGCTAAACATTCAAAAGATGATGTGCCACTCGATCTATATGCAGAAATTGGTTTAGTGTTCAGAAAGCTAGTGCGATCGCTACCGTCTGCTTTTAAAGAACAAGCACAACATCTAGCTGAAAACCAAACTCTAGGTCAATACTCTCACTTTCTATTTCAGGAGAATGTGACAGACTTCTACAACCCAATGGATGAAATTAGCAAGGCTGAGGCGATCGCATCTATTGAAGACCACGACGCATTACATGAGTTTTTTGGCAGCAACCCAATTACACAAATTGCTAATTTTGTCAATGAAATCAATCCTGACCAGGAAACAATTCGTCTACGAGAAGTACATGAGGCAGCAGTTTTTGCTGGTATCACTGCTGCTCAAGTTGGTAAGATTAACGTTCTAGCTTTGGAAGGAAATCCCGGTATTGGTAAAACTACTGCTGTGATGAAATTTCTCAAACAGCAAAAGCAGCAGGATCGAGGTTTCTTGTTTTTGTATCTCAGTCCGCGAGTTGTCATTAATCGAGATGTCACCGACAAACTTGCTAGAGAAAACAAGCAACCCACTGGGATATTAACCATCACTAGTAATAAAAATTTGATTGATGCAGCTCCCGAATGGTATAAGAAACAGGTTCAGCAAAACAATTTTCCACCTCACAATATTGATAGTGCTGTTGTTGTTGATGGTATTGAAAACCTCATACCTCCTCCTAGCAATATCTTCTTCCTCACTCCAGAACAAGAACTTGATATTGATTGCAATATAGTCGGTTCGACTCGGTTTAAACGCCGTCTCAACGAAAGAGATTACAGCATAGAATCTCTTTACAGTCCTGGTGTATTGGGTACGATAGCAAAGTCAGCCCAAGTATTGCTCAAAGCTAACTCCCAATTGAATCAGCTGGTAATGACTGCCGCCATTCAAGGTTATCGAACACTCAACGATCAATCAACCACAGTTAATGCCTTCAACAATTTGTTTGTACACAAAGATATCAGTAAGAAGCTTGCAAAGAAGGAACGTTCAGATTTTGCAGCCCGGATTCCTACCATAGTTGTCATGGTGGATGAACTCGCTGGTGATGGTGCAGGAGCGCCCTTTGTCCGTAAGTTAGCAGAATGGTTGGAACAGCAATTTATTAAACCGTTTGATACAAATTCATCTCCATTTAAAATTGTGCTGATTCTGGCTGATGCTTCACTCAGCAATGAAGTTGTGTTGGATAGCTTTTTGAACTCAGGCGATCGCGCTCCTGATAAAGTTTTAATTAGTCAAAGTCGAAGGGAAGCACCTTTTCGGGTGACAGGGAGTGATAGAAGAACTGGCTTAAAATACCCAACGCTACACGTTATGACAAATAGCTACCCCGCCAGTAAACTCAGCATTGATTACAGTATTAGACTTTCTCCCATTAAACCAGGTCAAAATAGCGACGGTACAGAGCAGACAATTAGACAAGCAATTCGAGAAAAATCAGAAGAAGAAACGCTAACAAATGCCTACTTAGAAATTAAGGATGGGTTACACAAGGGAGCAGAGCAGTTGATTTTCTTTGCTCAGGATAAAGCTTTTCTACGTCAATTGCTGGAAAAATTGACCAGTGGTAAAGAAGCTCTCCTAAACAGGGAAGATGTGGAGGTTTTGGATCAAAGTGTATCACCTGATCAACGATTGAAATTAGTCAAGCCGCCACGACGCGATGAAGTCCGAGTTTTATTGATGACTTCTTCAGGTGCAAGAGGTGTTTCTTTCCCGAAAACAGATTGCATTATAGCTGCAATTCCCCGATTTAATATCGAAGCCGCTTTGATGGAAGTCGCGCAATTAATTTATCGAGGTCGAGGAATGTATACACACCCAGAAACCGGAATGCCAGTTTCTGGAGATAACAAAGCAAGACGCTTAGTTATGCTCATCAATGATTTCATCATTGAAAGAGAGGATATTGACCCTAAAAGACTATGGTTGCGTCAGTCAAGTGATTTATTAACTTTGCTGGTAATGTTACGCTCTACAATTCATACTCGCATTAAAGGCGATGCAGGACTTAATAAAAATAGAATTGCATTTGTACCTGTTGGCTCTGTTGGGGATGAAGAATTGTTGCGCTTAATGTCTGATGATTTATTAGATTTCTTGCGTGAAGCTAAAGTTTTTATCAGCGATAGTCATCCTCAAGAAGCAAAAGCAATTGTTAAAAGGGCGGAACAGTTATCTACAAGCATCTTTAAACATTTTGATTTGAGAGGTCAATCATCAGAAAAAAATGCTAAGTCCTATGCAAATTATCAAACTTTACAAGCTTTAGTTAAATCTGTCTCTAGGCCTCAGAGTTCTTTATTGCCATCTTTAGATAATGATGCCCTAGAGATACCTGATAGTCTAACTTGTATAGGCCCTTTTTGGATAGAAGATTGGAGCGATCGCAAAACTGAAGAAATATTTAGTTTTGAAGCGTGGAAATCTGACATTAAACACAATAGCAGTCGTCTTTTAGGCTCACTAAAAGAAATTGCTGAAAGTAAAAAAATCAAATTTCCCTCAAAACTCAAACGTCCTGCTAACGAATTATATAAACTGTTGAGTCGGGAACAAGAAGGATTTGTGATTGAATCTTCCACAATTCAAGCGTTGAAAACCAGAAATATAGTTATTGGCTTACCTCTAGACTATCCCCATTTCTGGAATGAACAATCAGAAGATGACATCCGCCAACAAGTATTACAAGATCCGCAAGCTTGGAGAAGTGCGCTAGGACGTTCTCTAACTCCTCAAGGCTTAGTCATACCCGTCATACCTTACTATCGAACATTTCCTTGGGTAGCTGTGGCAGGTAGACGGATTTTTACACAATTAGAAACAGTTTTTAGTGATCGCTATTTTATGGCATCCAATGAATTAAATCTTCTTAATACAATCTTGCTAGAAGATGAAGCAGAGTAAAATTTTTAGAAAAATGGGGAATTTGCTAGGACGTGTCATCAATTAAGCCAAATAACAGAAGCAGCAAGATAAATTGCCCCAAGAAAATTGTGAGCGCGTTTATCGTAACGAGTGGCAATGCCTCGATATTGCTTGAGTTTGGCAAAAAAGTTTTCAATGAGATGACGGGCTTTGTACAAGTGCTGATCATAGTCACGAGGACAATGACGGTTGCGTCTGGGAGGAATGACTGCGGTTTTGCCCAAGGTCTGGAGCCGTTCAACTACTCGTTGGTCAGCATCGTAGCCTTTATCGGCTATAACTGTATCAGCCAGAATATCAGGTAGCAATTGGTCGGCTCCATCAAGGTCGCAAGCTTGACCTGGTGTCAGATGAAATGCAAGTGGGTTTCCTAAAGCATCAACTACAGCATGGATCTTGGTACTGAGTCCGCCTTTGCTGCGACCGATGGCTTCAGTCGTTGCCTCCCCCCTTTTGCGCCCGCACTGTGCTGATGGGCGCGGACAATTGTCGAGTCTATCATCGCATATTCGTTGTCGGCATCATCTGCCAAATGCTGAAACACTTTCTCCCACACACCTGTTTTTGACCATCTACTAAAGCGAGTGTGAATCACCCGACAATCTCTAAATCTTCCTGGTAAGTCACGCCAGGGTATGCCGGCTCGGTAGCGATATAACACTGCTTCGACAAACAATCGATTATCTTTAGCTGTTACTCCCACATACCCCTCTCGTCCTGGTAGTAGGTCTTTGATTCTTTCCCACTGGTCATCCCGCAGTGCATATCGGCGCGTCATCGTTTTTTAGAGTGTTTATTCTTTCAGCAGTTCTCATTCCACTTTACCTAATTGATGACACGCCCTAGTGTTTATTTAATAATTAATTTGACTAGCTGATCAACCAGGCGATCGCGTTCCATTGGGACAATATCGCCACTGTGCAGAACATCTCGCAGGATGACAAAATGAATGAGGGTTCCCATAAAGGCTCGTGCTGCAACTTCCGGATCTGGTAGTTCTAGTTCAGGGTGAGAAGCTAGATATTGTGTCATTGCTTCCAGTATCGGTTTTTCAATATTTTGCACAAATGCGCGTGCTAATTCTGGAAAACGCCCTGACTCACCAATAATAATCCGCAAAAATGTCAGAACTTGTGGATCATCGGCAACATTATTCAGCATCTTGTTTGCCAAGGATTTTAAGAAAGCAGTGACATCGCCTTGTGCAGATTGAAGTTGAGTTGAATTAAAAAGCTCTTTTTTGCAAGCTAATTGCTGCATGAGTCCTGTAAATAAGCTTTCTTTATCAGGAAAGCGCCGATAAATTGTCGCTTTAGAAACGCCCGCCGCTACAGCAATTTTATCGATTCTGGCAGCCGCATAGCCGTGTTCTAAAAACTCTTGCATTGCTCCATCTAAAATAGCTTCCGTCTTTTCTGGAGATAAATCGCGCTCAACACTTTTGGATTTCATTGCTTAATGGCTGCAAACAGACTAGCGAATACCTGATAAGACTCACGCAGCGAGAAAAATCTAGGGGTTTGTAGATGGGCAAAACTTATACACCCTTATACCAATTCATAATTCATAATTTGTAATTAAGAAAGTCAGATATGGCATGGTTTTCGGCGTTTGAATGTGTTGCCTCATTTTAGAGAATTGGTATTATACCCCTACACTCAGTCTTAACAGAGTGTTTTTCTGCGTGAGTTTTTTTAGTAATTCACCTAATTTCCAGTATACCCTTGACAAGACGAAACTGTTTCGTTTAATTTCAAATAGACGAAACAAAACAGTTTAGTTTTACAAGTTAATATCAAGAGATTAGGGGCTTGCGAAATGCTGCAAAACTTACCAGCCAAAGCTTCTTCAGCTACAGTTCGTCAATGGATGGGGTTAGGTGCAACGGCGTTGATTGTTGCGGGTGGGGTTTCTGCCTATCTACTATCCCAATCGCCATCAAAGCCACAGATAGAGAATCAAAACGCCGTCATCATTTCACCGCAAATTACCACAGTGACAGCCTTGGGGCGGTTAGAACCTCAAGGAGAAATTATTAAGTTGTCAGCGCCGACAGCAAATAACGGCAATCGGGTAGACCAATTGCTAGTGAAACAAGGCGATCGCGTCAAGATAGGACAAGTAATTGCAATTTTGGATAGCCGCGATCGCCTGTTTGCAGCCTATCAGCAAGCTCAGGAAGATGTGAAAGTTGCCCAAGCCAAAATGGCAATTACCAAAGCCGGAGCGAAAACTGGAGAAATCAATGCTCAACGTGCAGAAATAGCGCGTCTGGAAGCACAGCGCTTAGGTGATATTGATGCTCAAGCTGCAACCGTCGCGCGGTTAACCTCAGAGCAAACAAATGCCTTGAGACAGTACAACCGCTATCAATCTTTGTATGAACAGGGCGCACTTTCAGCGTCAGATCGAGACAGCAGACAATTAGCTTTAGATACCGCACAAAAAAGTTTGCAAGAAGCACAAGCCGTACTAGAACGGATTCAATCAACTAGTCCCGCGCAACTCAATCAAGCCAGAGCGAATTTAGAGCGAATAGCAGAAGTCCGTCCGGTGGATGTGAAACAAAACCAAGCCGAAATTGATCGGGCGATCGCGGCGATGAAGCAAGCCAAAGCCGAACTCGATCAAGCTTATGTGCGATCGCCCATGAATGGGGAGATTTTAGAAATTCATACCCATGCAGGCGAAGTAGTTGGCAATGATGGCATTGTGGAAATTGGGCAGACTCAGCAGATGTATGCAGTTGCCGAAGTTTATCAAAGCGACATTAGTAAAGTTAAAGTCGGGCAAAAAGTGCGCATCAGTAGTGATTCTATCTCCGGTGAACTACTCGGAAAAGTAGAACGTATTGATTCTCAAGTCAAACGGCAAAATGTTGTCAACACCGACCCCAGCACCAATATTGATGGCCGGGTAGTAGAAGTGCATATCGCCTTAGATGGTGCATCCAGTAAAAAAGCCGCTAAATTTACCAACTTGCAAATTACAGCCGAAATCGAACAATGATTGCATTTATCGAGCAATTTCAACGGCGGACACCCCTAGGATGGCTACAACTCAGCAAAGAAACAGGCCGTCTTCTCGTGGCATTATCAGGCATTGCTTTTGCTGATGTGTTGATGTTTATGCAGATGGGTTTTCAAAGCGCTTTGTATGATAGCAACACAAAACTCAGCCGCAGCTTGAATGCAGATATTATATTAGTTAGTCCCCAAGCGCGAAATACTCAAAATTTGGGTACATTTTCCCGCCGACGTTTGTATCAAGCCAAAGATATTCCCGGAGTCAAAATCACACAAGCGTTTTATTCCAACACAATTACTTGGAAACATCCAGAAACGCGCAAAGATACATCCATGCAAGTGATCGGTTTTTCTCCCGAACAACCTGCATTAAACTTGCCAGAAGTGAATGAGCAATTAAATAAAGTTAAGCTCCCAGATAGAGTTTTATTCGATCGCAATTCTAGAGGAAATTATCAACAGGCGATCGCGCAAGTTGAGCAAGGAAAAACTGTCACCACGGAAATTGAGCGTCGGACAGTGACCATTAGTGGATTATTTACATTAGGCGCATCTTTTGGCGCTGATGGAATTTTAATTGGTAGTGACCAAACCTTCTTGCATTTTTTCCCCCGCAGAGAAGCAGCCAGCGTCAACTTAGGATTAATCAAGCTCAAACCTGGATATGATTCCCAGCAGGTAGCTAAGGAATTAGCCGCTTATCTTCCCAATGATGTGAGAGTTTTCACACATCAAGAATATATCACCTTTGAAGAAAGTTATTGGCAAAAAGAAAGTCCTATTGGATTTATTTTTGGCTTGGGAACAGGGATGGCATTTGTCGTAGGTGTGGTGATTGTTTATCAAGTTCTTTCTACTGATGTTAACAGTCACTTAAAAGAATATGCCACCTTCAAAGCAATGGGATATCGTAATCAATATTTACTCACGGTAGTTTTTGAAGAAGCAATTATTTTGGCATTTTTAGGCTTTATCCCCGGTTTTATTTTACCCATTGGACTTTATCAATTAGCAGCCAATGCCACTGCTTTACCCATTGCCATGAACCTTTCTAGAGCAACAATGGTGTTGATTTTAACGATTATTATGTGTGGCATTTCTGGAGCGATCGCAACTCGTAAACTCCAATCTGCTGACCCTGCTGATATGTTTTAAGCAAACAAACTGCTGAGTAAAAATATTACTTTCTATCCAGCCTCATTTTTATCAATCTTTGTGTAACCAATTCTTGACCGCTATTTAATATGATGACTAAAGAAGCTGTCATTTCTATTCAGAATCTCAACCATTACTTTGGTAAAGGTCAATTACAAAAACAAGTTTTGTTTGATGTTAACTTAGAAATAAATACTGGCGAAATTGTGATTATGACAGGGCCTTCTGGTTCTGGTAAAACTACCTTACTCACCTTAATTGGGGGACTGCGTTCTGCTCAAGTTGGTGGAAGTTTGAAAGTTTTACAACAAGAACTTTGTGGTGCTAATGCAGCAGAATTGACTTTAGCCCGTAGACACAACGGCTATATATTTCAAGCACATAATTTGCATAATAGTTTGACAGCTATCCAAAACGTCAGGATGGCTTTAGAATTACATAATAATTTGTCAGTGAAGCAGATGCTAGAGCGTTCAGCACAAATGCTGGACTTAGTTGGCTTAGGTCATCGTCTGAACTATTATCCTGATGATTTGTCTGGAGGACAAAAACAAAGAGTAGCGATCGCGCGGGCTTTAGTCAACAATCCACAAATCGTTCTGGCTGACGAACCAACCGCCGCCTTAGATAGTAAATCTGGACGAGATGTTGTCAACTTGATGCAGACATTAGCCAAAGAACAAGGCTGCACTATCTTACTGGTAACTCACGATAATCGAATTCTGGATATTGCCGATCGCATTGTCTATATGGAAGATGGCAAATTAACTAATAATTCTGTTATGAGTTTAGCTTCGTGAATTAATTGTTTCATGCAGAGTCGCTCCAGGTGCAGAGAGGATCAGAAGTTTGAGATTTCCATCAATCAAATGACAAAGCTTTTATTTCTACCGACATACTTAAATCTCTCTCTATATTGAAGATTTTTATATAAATAGTGAATTACTCTTCTTGAAGAGATACAAACCTCAAGGATTTTTCCTATGTCTAAAGATGTATTTGAGTTATCAGCACCGCCAGTTAATTCTATTGTTGGTCATCTCCAGCAACTGGGGCAAGATCCGTTAGGATTTCTCAGCCGTTGTCGTGATTATGGTGATATTGTGCCTTTGCAGTTGGGGTTAACATCTGCTTGTTTAGTCACTAACCCCGACTACATAGAAGAAGTTCTCAAAAATCGCACTGATTTTATTAAAAGTCGAGGCTTACGTAGTTTAAAAACTCTCTTAGGAGAAGGTTTATTAACAGCAGAAGGCGAATCTTGGTTTTGGCAGCGTCGCCTTGCTCAACCAGTATTTCATCAAAAGCGAATTAATGCCTATAGCCAAATCATGGTGGATTACACCAACCAAATGTTGCAACGTTGGGGCGATGGGGAAACTCATGATATTCATGCAGATATGATGCGGTTGACTTTAGAAATTGTCATGAAGTGCATATTTAGCGCTGAGGTGGATGGAGGCGAAGCCAAGGTAGTTGCTCATGCACTGGATGTAGCAATGAACTGGTTTGAAAGTAAGCGCAAGCAAAATTTTCTGGTGTGGGAGTGGTTCCCTAGACCAGAAAACATCAGTTATCGTCAGGCTATTGCTCAAATGAATGAAGCTATCTACAAACTGATTCAACAACGTCGCAATAGCAAAGAAAAAAATAATGATTTGTTGACGATGTTAATGGAAGCGAAAGACGAACAAACAGGTCAGCAGATGGATGATAAATTGCTGCGGGATGAAGTCGCTACCTTAATGTTGGCAGGTCATGAAACTACTGCCAATACTTTATCTTGGACGTGGATGCTTTTATCACAAAATCCCGAAGTGCGGGAGAAATTACAATCCGAACTTTGTCAAGTCCTGCAAGGAAAGTTACCAACTCTAGAAGACCTAGGAAAGTTGGTGTATACACAGCGAGTAATCAAAGAATCAATGCGCTTATATCCTCCCGTATCTCTGATGGGACGAGAAGCCGCAGTAGATACACAAATTGGCGATTACGAAATTCCCCAAGGTACATCAATCATGATTAGCCAATGGGTAATGCATCGTCATCCCAAATATTTTGAGAACCCCGAAGTTTTTCAGCCAGAACGCTGGACAGAAGAGTTAGAAAAACAACTACCTAAAGGAGTATATATTCCTTTTGGTGATGGGCCAAGAATTTGCATAGGTAAAGGTTTCGCTCAGATGGAAGCGGCTTTATTACTAGCGACGATTGCTCAAAGCTTCCAAATAGATTTAGTGCCAGGATATCCAATTGTACCGCAGCCTTCAATTACGTTACGTCCAGAAAATGGGCTGAAAGTGGAAATCAAGCGAATCCAGTTGAACGCTGCTGAAGATGAGAAAAAACCAGTATCTGGTGCAAACATTGTCTAGTACAGGCAAAAACATTTTTGCCTATTTCCTCTGGACATAAGTAATTTAGCATGGCTCAACTACAACGAATTGCGATCGCACTTTCTCAATTTCAACAAGACCAAATTTTACTTACACCCCAACAAATACATTATCTCGGACGTGTCTTGCGTTTGCGTGAGGACGATCGCTTTATTGCGATGGATGGTATGGGTAAATGGTGGTTGGCGCAGCTAACAGGGGAACAAGCTCAGGTTTTAGAAACACTTTCCGTAGAGACAGAATTACCTGTATCAATTACCTTGATAATAGCCTTACCCAAAGGCAATGGCTTTGATGAAGTTGTCCGCATCTGTACGGAAATTGGTGTAACTTGTATTGCTCCGGTGATGAGCGATCGCACTCTCCTTCATCCTAGTCCCCAAAAACTCGAACGTTGGCGACGCATCGCCGCGGAAGCCGCTGAACAATCGGAACGAGCGTTTGTCCCGACAATTTTAGAACCAGTGGCTTTTATGTCAAGGGTCAATAGTCAAGAGTCAATAGTCAAGAGTAAGTATATCTGTGAGGCGCGTGGTAATTATCCTCACTTACTTAATTGCTTACCCAAGAACGGAAAAAGGACAAATGACCAAGAACTAATTATTGCTACAGGCCCCGAAGGTGGATGGACGGAACCAGAAATTGAAAATGCGATCGCATCTGGCTTTCAAGCCGTATCCCTCGGTCGTCGTGTCCTCCGCGCTGTTACTGCACCTATTGTGGCTTTATCCATAGTTACCGCAGCTTATGAAGTATAAATGATATATCTCGCGTCAATCCAAGCAAACGCGGGGATGCAGGGAAATAAACTATGATTGAGCGTGTTGCGATCGCTTTTGACCGTAAAGATTATCACACAGCTGCGAAATTACTCCAACAACTGTTAAAAGAATCACCTGATAATCCTTGGGTGCAATTTTATCTTGGCAGACTTTACGAAGTATCTCATAAACGACAGGATGCCGAGAAAATTTATCGCCAGTTGTTGCGGAGTACCACCAATACCAAAATCGTTACCCAAACACGTCAAGGTTTACAACGTCTCCAAGAAGTTGAACAAGAAGAAAGACAACGTGCTATTGCTAAAGCTACAGCCGAGCCTAACAGTAGTGAACCAGGAGTACTCGTACTAGAACCTTTGAATCAGGAGCAAAAGTCTACAGTTATCGCTAAATTTGCTCAAATTATGCAGCTAGACGCTTATACAGCGAGGCTCGTTATACCCAGTCGGAGTTGGAAAGTCTATCGCTCTGGACAAGTGGGAGTGTTGAAATTTTATGGTGAACAGCTAAAAGCAGCGGGAATTCCTTGTTTTTGGACAACAATCGCCGCAGTTCAACAAATACAAGTTTATCAAGTCGAATATTTTTCGGAATCTGCTCAACAAGCTACTGTTGCTTGTCGCAACCAAACTAATCAACTTGGTTCTTTAACTTTTAATTGGTCAGAAGTACAAGCTAGAGTAGTTGGACTATTACCGATTTTTGAGGAAGTTGTCGATATTGATGCGCGTCACAAGTTAGAACGGAAAACTCAAACTCAAGACTATGCTCAGTTTTGTGACTTACACATACCTGGGCGGCGCTGCATTCTGCGATTGTCTGATCATAGTTATGATTTCCAACAAGGTGTAGAAATTGCTGCCCAACCTAGTCAAAATACTATCAGAATTAACTGGAATCAAGTACTCAAATGGTTAGAGCAGCATTTACCACAAGTGAAGCTTTGGTCAGATTTCACACCTTTTGCGGAGACGATTTTAGATCAAACAGAAATGTTAAACAATATCACACCCCATATACATCTGTTTCGCCGAGAACCGACAAATTGGGATGCTGCTTTTCAGTTGTACAGCGGATTAGTATTTCATAAATGCTCGGCGATCGCTCACAATGAAAATTGAATCACTAAGCTTGGTTAGGAGTTTTAACTTGACTGGCCATGTCTAAGAAAGAACTCATATTAGCGCCTGGACGGCGGCGACCATTGGTAGCAGTAGGCGTTAAATATTTGGGTGCAAATGTTGTTTCGGTTGGTTCTTTCTTCACAGCTACCGCCGCGGGAGCCTTTGCTGGTTCAGCTGGTGCAGCTTTGCCATTTTTAGATGCTTCTACTTTGGCTGCTTTTGGAGCAGCGGCGGGTTTTTTCGCTGGCTCAGGCGCTTTTGCTGTAGCTTTTGTACCATTAGAGGTTGTTGCTGGTGCAGCTTTAGGTGCTGGTGCGGCTTTAGGTGCTGGTGCTGGAGTTACTTCTGCACCACTCTCATCTAATTGTAAGTAGTAGCCCCCATTTTTTTTCTTTTTGCCACCTAACAACCCTGTGAAGAAGCCTAAAATCCCAGCAATTAAATTTTTGATAAAACCGAACATTAGAATTTCTCCTGCCTTCTATAATTCTGTAAATCTGACCGTAATGTTAAAAATTGCAGCTTAATGCTACATTTTTTTGCGCTGTACTATTACTTTGACTAGCTTTATAGTTTAGTGTTTGAGCAACACTGGAGTAAGACTACAGAGCAAATGTCTTTGATTTTTTAGGCACTTGCCGCCCGTATATATCAAGACTCATTATTAAATTTTACTGTAACTATAAGCAAGATTATGAAAGTTAGCTTAATAAAAATTAACATTTCAGCTTGAGTAAATATATAAATAACTGTGAAGCAAATATCAGATCAAACCAGTGATGTGAGTGTCATAGCTCATTCACAGATAGCAAGATAACTCAGCTAGATTTTTGACAGACTCATGCAAGTGAATCAGGCAATGAACAAAATTAATCAAACGCACAACCCAGTCTTATTAATACACGGTATTGGGGATACAGAAGCAGTATTCCGCAAAATGCAAAATTATTTACAAGATAAGGGTTGGTCTGTGTATGCTCTAAATTTAGTACCTAATAACGGTGATGTGGGTCTGGATGTGTTAGCGCAGCAAGTAGCTGATTATATTAATGTGACCTTTGAACCAGAACAAAAACTAGATATAGTTGGTTTCAGTATGGGCGGAATTGTCAGTCGTTATTATGTCCAACGACTGCAAGGAATTGAGCGCGTACAGCGGTTTATCACCATTTCATCCCCTCATTATGGAACTGTAATGGCTTATGGTTCTTGGCGGCCAGGTTGTGAACAAATGCGTCCTCACAGTAACTTCCTCAAGGATTTAAACTCTGACGCTGTAATGCTCAAGCAATTGAACTTTACCTCAATTTGGACACCTTATGATTTGATGATTGTGCCAGCAAAAAGTTCGCAAATGCCCATAGGTACAGAAGTAATTATCCCCGCAGCATCGCACCCTTGGATGTTAACCGACTCTAGGAGTTTAGCCGCAGTCGCCACAGCCTTAGCCGAACCAATGCGGAATATTAACCGGAATGACGCACAAAGATTGTCGATGGAGACTGGGCTTAGGGGTGAAAGAGTGTAAGGAGTTTTTGGATACTTACACTCCTACATCCTTACCCAAAACTTGATTTTGCGTTTTTATATGTAAGTGCTAATTTTAAGAGCGATCGCCAATTTGGGTATACTCATAACTACCAAATATTGCCTCTGGATAGCGGTAATATTTAAACTCCAGCAAATTATAAAAAGGATCTTCTAAAAAGAAAGTACGATGCTCTAAAGGAGAACCAACAAAGCGATCCTTCGCTTCTTCCCGAAACAAAAGTTGGTGCAGTTGTGCTTTATTTAACAAGTTTTCCCAGTCACTTTCCTGAGTAAAAATTAACCCAAAGTGTCTGGGGTATATAGTACGTTGTCTAGTTAAAATTTCTTTGGTAGTGTGTGCTACTAGTTGGTGTCCATAAAGATTGAGAATCAGCGCGTGAGGGTTTTCCCTCCCAGGAATACAGCCCAAACCATCGACATAATAAGCTTTTGTCTGTTGGATATCACTAACCGGAAAAGCCAGATGGAATATAGGTTGACTCATAACTAATGTTTACTAGATTTGTACTATATGTATAGCCAAGGTAAGCTAAAACACGTCTAAATTACAGAATCATCCGTAAAGGTCGTCCTTGATTATTAGTCATTGGTCATTTGTATTGACAAGAGACAAATGATTAATGAAAGTCTCTAATGCTTTAACTCTGTAACTTGTAACCTGCTATATCTACAATTTATGCGCTAAAAACTTGTTTGTGGTTAAGTGCAACACAGTTTTATATTGCTGTCACTTATATGCTGATAGCGATATTTACAGCAGCTTCTAAGGTTATGAGCTACATAACTAAAAATTAACAACAGAAATTATGCTTCTGACTCCTGACTTGTTCTAGCTAAAAAATTTGTTCTTTGTCTTGCCTGTTTTTTCTCTCACCACTAGTAAAAGTAAGAGAATCTATGCACTTTTAAAATTAAAGAATGAGAGGTAACATCTAAGGTCGAAAATTGGTTATTCTGTTGATATGCTGCCAATGACAACATTACTTGTGATTCACTGCTAATGTTACCTTTAATTGACTCTGCGAATCCCTGGTTAGTGGGAGTAGGATTAAACGCCATTTTATTGGGTTTAGTCTGGATTGCTCCGAAAAAGCTGCTCACCCCAGCGGGGTTATTCCACGCCTGGATACTGGGTGTACTAGTTTGGGGAACTGTAGGTTGGCAAGGATATCTAGTAGTGGCGTTTTATTTCCTGGTGGGTTCAGGAGTGACGCGCATTGGTATGGCAGAGAAAGAAGCGCAAGGTATAGCCGAAAAACGTTCTGGTGCAAGAGGCCCGGAAAATGTTTGGGGTTCAGCATTAACCGCAGCATTATGCGCTTTGGGTGTAGGAATCATCAATTCGGGATTTATAGTAGCTAATTCCCAGTCTCTAGTTCCCCATCCTGTGTCCCTGCTATTGTTGGGCTATGTAGCGAGTTTTAGCACCAAGCTATCTGACACATCAGCCAGCGAAGTTGGGAAAGCCTATGGTAAAAGTACATTTTTAATTACCACACTGCAACCAGTACCACGAGGTACAGAAGGCGCAGTTAGTTTAGAAGGAACATTAGCTGGTGTGGTAGCATCGATCGCGATCGCCTGCGTTGGTTGGACGGTAGGATTGATCGACTCATTGGGGATTTTGTGGTGTATCTTAGCGGCTTTTATTGCGACCAATTTAGAAAGTGTCATTGGAGCCACACTGCAAACTAAATATACTTGGCTGACGAATGAATTAGTCAATATTTTAAATACGTTAATTGGTGCGATCGCCGCCATCCTCTTTGCTTGGTTGTGGACAATTGCGATCGGCTAGTTAACTAGTGGAATTTAAACATATTTTTAGGTAACACATTAACAGTGTAGTTGCCATAATTTCCTATGCTGACTCCTGACACAGTTCAGGTAGCCGTCAATTATGAAATTTTAGCTGTTTTTCTTGAGTTAATTCATGGAATCTTTATCATTTCTGTCAATAAATGATCATCCACTCTCAATCACACAGGCAGTAAAATATCTGCAAGCTTCTGGCAAATTATCACAGTTTATTGGCGATATTCTCCGTCAGTATGTGATTGAGCAAGAAATCCAAACTAGAGATGATTTAGATATCAACCCAGCTTTAACAGAACAAGCAGTTATTGACTTTCGGTTAAAAAATCAACTAACTCAACCACAAACTTTTCAAGAATGGTTACAAACAAATGGTACAGATTATGAAACATTTCATTCATCAATTACCTTGGGTTTTAAATTAGAAAAACTCAAAACAGTAGTCACTCAAACCAGCATTCCTGAGTACTTTATTGAAAGAAAAATTTTTTTAGATCGGGTTGTTATCTCTCGCATTATTGTTGAAAGCCAAGAACTTTGTGAAGAACTTAGAACCCAAATCGAAGAAGGAGGCAGTTTTGAACAACTAGCCAGAGAATATTCCCTCACAGAAGATCGCATCATGAACGGCATGATGGGAGCAATCAGCCGTGGCACAATGCCAGACACATTACGGGCGGCAATTGATGTTGCCAGTTCTGGGCAATTAGTAGGGCCAGTAGAACTAGAAGGACGTTATGGTTTGTTTCGCGTAGAACAATTTCTGCCAGCGTCTTTAGAAGATACTCAACTACAACAAGCATTACAAAATGAGTTATTTGAAAAATGGCTAGCAGAGAAAATTCAAAAGCTAACAGTGAAATTACAAATGGGTTAACACCCCTGGATAATGAATCTTTAGAAATCAACGCTATAGCAGAAATACCGTGGAATCAAGGGCCATTATGCTGGCTAAGTAGCGAACAACAAGCAAGATTGCGTCATCAGGTAATTATCCATCGCTACCAACTAGGAGAAAAAATCTGGTCAACGCAAAAACGCGGCTACCAATACTATATAGTCTCAGGGAAAGTTAGACTGAGACAAGAACAAGATAGTCTTGCCCTTGCAGCCTTGCAAACTGGCGACTGGTTCGGCGACCTTTACACAATAGCAGTAGATTGCAAAGCCGTAGCCGCCAGTAAAGAAGTCATTGTCGCCTGTTGGGACAGCGCCCTGTGGAAAGAATTTAGCACTCCCGAAATTGCACAATTCTTCTCCGGTTCCACCGCAGAACCAGCACAAATTAATACTCAATCTCAACCCAGCCCAGAACCACAACAGCCTCTACCAGCCGCCACCGTTAGTCCTCCAGAAACTCAGCAGCCAACTCTACAAGAATTACTCAACCGCACTCCAGACACATCAAATTATCCTTTCATTGCCCACAGCAACACCGCCGCCGCCTGCCTAACAATGGTGGCGCAACAACTAGACAACCCCGTGCAACTCGAATGGGTACAACGACAACTGCGGGGACAAAACTCTAAACAAATTGTTGAAGCTGCGGAAAAACTTGGACTAGTATTGCGGCGACTCCAAGTTAGTTGGGACGAATTACCCAAACTTTCATTTCCGGCACTGATGTTATGGCAAAGCGAAACTCAACCCCAACCCAGTTGGGTAGTTGTTTATGCCGTTAAAGGTTCACGTTTAATTATTGCCAACCCCCTAAATTTAGGACAAATATGTGAGACTCTACCACAATCAATTGTCGAAGCTGCCTGGGATGGACAACTTTGGCAAGTAGAACTGATTAACAAACAAGAAAAATTTAACCTCAGTTGGTTTATTCCGGCTGTTTGGAAATATAAGGGATTATTAGGGGAAGTTCTGCTGGCATCCTTTACACTACAACTATTTGGCTTAGGTACGCCCCTCATTACCCAGGTCGTGATCGATAAGGTAATGGTGCAGGAAAGTTTGCCTACCCTGGATGTAATGGCGATCGCCTTATTATTAATTGCTTGCTTTGAGGCGATACTTGGCACTTTGCGCCTATTTATCTTTACCCATACTGCTCGACGCTTAGATTTAAGTTTATCGGCACAGCTATTCCGCCATCTTATGCGCTTGCCTTTAGCTTATTTTGAATCTCGGCGAGTGGGTGATACTGTCGCCCGTGTTCAAGAACTGGAACAAATCAGGCAATTTCTCACAGGTACAGCTTTAACTGTCATCCTGGACAGCATCTTTGCCGTTGTCTATCTGGCATTGATGTTTTACTACAACATCCCTTTAACTTTTGTGGCCTTGGCGGTGTTGCCGTTGTTTGCCATTTTAACGATTTTTGCCACACCAATTTTACGCAACTGGCTGAACGAAACCTTTAACCGCAGTGCCGACAGTCAATCATTTTTGGTAGAAACAATTACAGGCATTCATTCTGTAAAAGCCCATGCAGCTGAACCCGTAGCGCGGGAACGTTGGGAAGGTTTATTTGCTCGATTTATCCGCACTGGTTTCAAAGCCTCAACTACATCTAATATCAGCAGTAATATTGGTGACTTTCTCACCAATTTTTCTACCTTACTGATTCTCTGGGTGGGTGCAAAGTTGGTAATTGGTCAACAACTTACCATTGGTCAGTTAGTTGCTTTTCAGATGTTGTCTGGACGAGTGACAGAACCACTATTACGTTTGGTACAACTCTGGCAAAATCTGCAACAAGTATTACTATCAGTCGATAGAATTGGTGATATTCTCAACACTGCCCCAGAAGCGGAACTAGGTACAGGATTAGTCTTACCAAGATTAAAAGGGCAAGTGAATTTTGAACAGGTATTTTTCCGTTACCAAGCCCATACTGAACCTGTGTTACGAGGGATTACTTTTGATGTGCAACCAGGACAGTTTGTTGGGATAGTCGGACGTAGTGGCTCAGGTAAAAGTACACTGTCAAAGTTGTTGCAACGGTTGTATCAAATTGAATCGGGACGCATCTTAATTGATGGTTTTGATATTAAGAGTGCAGATTTAGCATCACTGCGGCAACAAATTGGGGTGGTGTTACAAGAGGACTTTTTGTTTAATGGTTCAATTTTAGAAAATATTACTTTGGGCAATCCCAATATTACGGCTGAACAGGTAGTAGAAGCCGCGAGATTGGCTGTAGCCCATGATTTTATCAGTCAATTGCCCTTCGGTTACGAGACAAATGTCGGTGAGCGAGGTACGGCTTTGTCTGGAGGACAGCGACAACGAATTGCTTTGGCACGGTTGTTTTTGTCTGATGCTCCGATTTTAATTTTGGATGAGGCGACGAGTGCTTTGGATAGCGAAACTGAACAGCAGGTACTACAAAATCTGCAACGAGTTTCGGCAAATCGCACAGTATTTCTGATTGCTCACCGCTTTGCACCACTCAAGCGGGCTGATTTAATTGTAGTGATGGAGAAGGGCGTAATTGCTGAACGCGGTACTCACACTCAACTTTTACAGCAGAAAGGTTTGTATTGGTCTCTTTATCAGCGTCAACAGGCTAATGTTTAGTTTTGGGAATAAAGGCTAGAGGATAGTGCTATAACTACCAACCTTGTTCTGCTTGTTGAAAAACATAAGCAGCTACAGCCAAAATTTCGTCAGAAGTTAATTTATTTTTGAAGGGGGGCATGGCATTTTTACCATTCTGCACTTGATGAATAATTGCCTGAATGGAGTCAGTGTTATAATCTGCCAAGTATTTTGATAATGCTTCTTTGGCTAAAGTTTTTTCGGCAACCAGAATGTTACCGCCGCCTATGTGACAGGAAGAACAATTGGCGCTGAAGATTTTGGCACCGTTGGATGTTTCGGCAGCTAGTGCTGGATAAGTAAATGTTAATTTGAAGAGGGCGATCGCTAGAAATAACATTAACAAAAATATTCTCAAGTGATTCTCCAGGCTCCAGCGACTAAATAAATATAGTTCTAATCTATACTTGGACTGCTATAGCAGAAGGCAGCAGGCAGCTATGCTGGAGGAAAAATCTGATTATTCCTGGCATTCAAGCTTTCAAATTGTCCTAACATATCTGACTACAGCTATACATTTTATCAGTTTTACATTTCAATAAAATTAGCGGTGACGAGTTAATCTCTGACATCGCTATGCGCTGTTGAGCATTCTTAGCGGAAATAAGACTCGTCACCGCCATTGTTAGATTTTTTGTATTTGCCAGACTCTGGCATTTGTCAGTTTGTGAATTGTACTGAAGAGCCTAGAAAATATCTAGGTCAACAGTGCTACTTCTATTCAACGGTGATTTTACCAACCATACCAGCACCACGGTGGGGTTCACAGTAGAAGGTGTATTCACCCGCAGGTGCATCGGCTGGGAAAGTGGTTGTGTCTTTTTGACCAGGACTCATCAACAACTGTTTATGAGACAGAGATTTAGCTAAATCTGCACTCTTAGCAGGGTTGAGAGCTGCATCAAAGACAATGTTATGGGGAGGAACTTTGTTGTTGATCCATTCAATTGTATCGCCGGGTTTGATGGAAAGCTTTTTGGGTTCAAATACTAGCAACCCTTTATCGCTACCCAGCTTGATTTGGTGGGTTTCAGCAGCAGCTGAAGGTGTAAAAACAGCAAAGCTGCTCACCACCAAAAGAATTGTCAAAACAGCCAAGCTCAAGCGTCGCAGGCTTGCCGTAATCATTTTCATGACTTTCTCCTAACAGAAGGTTTTATTTTCCCTATTTCATTTTAAATAAAATCAACGCCAAAGTTTGACAATATGTCGTAGATCCATTTTTTTTTATTAATTGGGTTATAAATTAATATTCAGCAACTTGGCAATAAGCAATAATTCATCAACTAAGTAAGTCGGTGGAAAAAAGCAAACTACCTTAAGAAAGGTTAATAAAACTAAAACCCTCTTCCCTCCTGCCTTTTCCCAACTACAAATATTTACGTTGCTCTACTTACATTGCACCCAAAAATTTATGGCTCAACTTACAGGAAGTTGGGTATGACATCTTCACTTGCCCAAAAATATAGGGATTAGGGGCTGGGAATCTTAGATTTGAGATTTTAGATTGCAGACCAATCCAAAATTTTTTCTCAAACCTCAATTCCTAGCATCTAATCCCTCAAAGTTCAGCAATTAGTACTGAAGTTTAGTAATAAATTTTGCCACCGCCCCACTTGGTACCGACAACTTTAGGTTGTAGGAGGATGTGACCAGCGATCGCTACTAAATCATCTTCGGTCAGATTACGCATTTCTGTGAAAATATCTGCACTCTTGAGGCTGGGGTGTAATTCAGAGATTTCCTCTTCCCCATCATAAGTAGTAGGATTTTTCATGTAATCTACCAAACCTTCAATGTTGTTCCGGTTGGGTGTAGCCAGTGATAGCGCTTCTGGTTCAAGTCCTACGTTTTGGTTGGTTTTGGTAACACCACCAACATGACATTGAGCGCAAGCGTACTGAAATAAGCGTTTGCCTTCTTTAACTTGTTTGAGGCTAAGAACGACTGTATCACCCTGTTTATTTAATGGCACTGTTCTGATCGCTTCGTCTAGTTCCACAGCTGTAGCATTACCAACCATCAACTGAAATGTCAGTAAAACAGTAACCACAACAACGCCAATTAATCTTCTAAACATTGTTTCCCCTTAAAAATTTTGACGCTCAACACAGCTAAATAATGCGATGCTCAATCTCCATATCGCTAACAGCGGTTCTATGTTATTAAAAATTCGCTCCAGTCCGAAATCGCCCACCAAGTGACTCTGGTATCACTCACCGAGTCGCTAGTACCTTGGTGGTAAATTTCTGACGATGTTTGCGCCATAATTGCTTTTGCATTTTCCAACGCCCAATGAGCCTTTTGGCATTTATAGGCAATTCCCAATTGCTTATACAGAGAAAACACCTTTGCTACAGTCTTACTGTAGTTTATTGCTATCTCTGCGATCGGTAGATCTGCAAAACCCATAATGTTTGTTAACAGACAAATAGAGATTAAGTCGCTGTAATACCAATATCACGTTAGGAGTGCAATTTGTTGCCCAAAATTTGGATGAGGGATCAGGGGATTAGGGGAAGTAACAAATGACAAATGACCATTGACAAATGACCATTGACTAATAACTACCCTTTCCCGCCTGTAAAGGTGGCGCTTTGGATAAAATAGCGGTTGAAGAAAGCATATATACCTAAAGCAGGCAGAGTAAAAACCATAGAAGCCGCCATGATGTAGTTCCAATAGCTAATGTATACACCTTTGAAGGTGTTCAAGCCCAAGGGTAAGGTGAACATTTCGGGGTCAAATAAGATGACAACAGGTAGCAAAAAATTATTCCAACTACCCATAAAGACGAAAACGGCTTGGGCTGCTAGGGCTGGTTTTGCTAAAGGTAAGACAATATATCTAAAAATCCCAAAGGTAGTTAAGCCATCTAGTTGTCCTGCTTCTTCTAGTTCTCTGGGGAAGTTGATGAAAAACTGCCGCATCATAAAGATAAATGTAGCGTTAACCATCCCCGGCACAATCATGCCTTGATAAGAATTTAGCCAACCGATCGCCTTTAAAATCAAAAAGGTGGGAATCAAAGTAATTTGCGCTGGGACTGCCAAGATTGCCAAAATTAGGAAAAACCAGAAGCTTTTACCAACAAAGCGCAGTCTAGCTAAGGCATAACCCGCCATTGAGTTAAATATTAAGTTTAATAGTGTCACACTGAGGGCGATCGCTACACTGTTAAATAACCAGCGCCAAAATAGTGGTTCTTGTAAAAAGATTTGTTTGTAATTATCTAGGGTAAAATTTTGCGGGATGAAATTACTGCCGCTGTTGACAATCTCTGACAATGGTTTAAATGATGCCGACAATGCCCAGAGAAATGGTATTAAGGTAATCACGGCATAAAGCGTCAGCACCAGATATAACAATACTTTGAGCCAAGGAATGCGAGAAATTGTAGTCACATTTTTTCACCTCCAAATAACCGCCGCTGAATTAAAGTCATCGTAATGATGACTACGGCTAATAAAAATGCGATCGCTGCTGCATAACCCATCTGTAAATTGCGAAATACCGCTTGGTAAATCAGCAACACCAAAGTCAGCGTCGCATTATTCGGCCCGCCAGTCCCACCAGAAAAAATATAAGATTGGTCAAATAATTGAAAAGTCCCGATAATTCCGATAGCGACAACAAAAAAAGTGACAGGCTTGAGTAAAGGAATCGTCACGTAAATCAACTGCTGCCAAGTATTTGCCCCATCCAGTTCCGCCGCCTCGTACAATTTTTGGGGGATATCTTGCAACGCCGCTAGATAAATCACCATATAAAACGGCGCAGTTGACCAAATATTCATGATCATGATGCCTTTGAGTGCCACAGATGGATCACCCAACCAGTTATAAGTAGGTAAACCCACAAAAGCTAAACCATCGTTCAGTAGCCCATCTGTGTTGTATATCCACATAAAAATCAGCGTCAGGACGGCGGAAGAAGTGACTGTGGGCAAAAAATAAAGGATGCGCCACCAATTTTTCCCGCGAATCCCCGAATTGAGCGTTACCGCCAAAACTAAAGCCAAAATAGTTTGGCAAGGTACGACAATGGCGACGTATTCCGCCGTATTTTTCAAAGCAATCCAAACGCGTTCATCTTCAACTAAGCGGCTGAAATTGCGAAAGCCGATAAACTCATACTTAATTCCGCCGAGAAGCTGTACTTTGTGTAACGACAGAAAAACGGCGTAGAGAATAGGTAATACAACAAAAGTTCCCAAAATCAGAATAGTGGGTGCGAGAAACAGATATCCAGCCAAATTTTCTGTCAGATTTTGCCGCCTGCTAATTTGGAACATAACTTAACCTCTGCCTAATTCTGCACAACCTAATTGAAGCGATAGGTAGTGCATGATTATTTATGTTACATCGGAGATTGTGGCGATCGCTTATGTAAGTTAACTGCATATCTCAGTTTGGGAATAATAGATTTGGTTATTGTCAGGAGACAAAATGTCATATACAGCCTACTTAAGCTCTATCAAAAATGAACTGCAAAGAACAGGTAAAGCCAAAAAAAGCTTGCGAGTTAAAACCATCATGGAACAGTTTAGTTATCAACGCAGAAGCCAAGCATTCATAGATGATTTTAATACCATTCTTGATAACTTAGGGCTATGTGCTAATCCAGCTTTTGATTTATATGTTCCCTTAGACACCAAAATAGCTATTTCTCTCAAAGGTGTAGAAATTTCTGAAGAATTTTTATCATCTGAAGTAATTTCTCAAAAGCTTAAAGAAACAATTCAAGTCAAACATGATTTCTTTTACTATTTATTTGACTTTGGTTCTGATCAAGAATACGAACGCTTCCAATCTTGTTTAGATTCAAATCAACCTATGGGGATTTTTCTCATTCCCCAAGATGTAGATTTCTTTTCAGATATTGTCGTCAAAATCTTTAATTACGAGTTGATTAGGAAATTTCAATATCAAGGGTTAACTGAAGTGGCAAGTTCTTCTGTCCGCCAATTCGCCACTAATATCATTGACTCTGATGATGATTGCGAAAATGATAAGGAAAGTTCTATTAAAGGCGCTAATATATTTCATTTCTATCGTTCAACCATGACAAGTGTCATACTTGGAGGTACGGGCTTAGAATTACTAGATTCAGAAAAATTTGATGAGCAATTTGAACATATATCTTTGTCTTTAAACAAATATAACTCTACACAGTCTTTTCTTTTATTTCATTGTCCATCATTATTAGAAATTCAAGCCCAACAAAAAGAAGATAGTTTAGGACATTTAGTCGATACAGTTGCCAGTAAAATCCCTTTTACTTTTACACTGAGATGTAAATATTCTCAGGAAGCTGCTATTGAACAAAAAGAAGAAATCTTAGCTCACTTCCGGCTATTATTAGAACTTCCTTATTACCAAACAGATGAAGATGATGTCTCTCTACTCAATTATTTTTTAGAACTTCAAAAAGCTCAAATCCAAGCTGAATCACAACTACTACTGAAAATCAAACCTGAACATCTATATCATCTGAAGTGGCAGCAAGAAAGCAGTGAATACATATATCTGAAATATTTTGCCATCAAAACTTTAGAAAGTTTAGGATATGAATTATCTCATATCGGTTGTGAGGTAGAGTTAACTTCTCAAGAAGATGATAATACAGATGAGGATGAATATGAAGAATATCAAACTGAAAAAGTAGAAGTATATGTCAAAAATAAAATTGTTGTGGAAATAGAAACTCTCAAATATCAAGAGTTTGCTGATAACAATCTGTTTTTTGATATGATTAAGAGAATTTTACGAAAATCTCAGGTATGGCCAAATAATTTAGAAAGTGTCTGGTTAGTAGTACCAGGATTTGAAATTGCTCGCAACTACTATCAACTGAAAAAGACTAAAGAAATTTTAGAATATAAACTAGCAGAATATTATGGTGCTAACTTTAAAATTATAGTTATGACACCAGATTATGAAAAACATCAACTAGTACCTGTATCATTTGAAAAAATTGAATATCCGACTTTTGAATATAGGGTTAAAAGAAATGTCACCAGACACCTCACACCAGTTGTCAAACAAGTAAAGCTGGACTTTAGCCAAGTCAAAGGATTAAATGAGGAAAAAGAAAAATTAAATAAACTGCTCAAATTACAATCTAAAGGACATAAAGGTGCAATTAGTGGCATTCTGTTTTATGGATTACCTGGATGTGGTAAAACATTACTAGCTAATGCTTTTGCCAATGAATCAGGGCGATATTTCTTTAAGTTTTCTCCAGCTGATATTATCAGTGTATGGATAGGTCAAAGCCAAAAAAATATTCGAGATATTTTTGTCCAAGCTAAGAAAAAAGCCCCTTCTGTATTATTTATCGATGAGTTAGATAGCATTGGGTTTAACCGTAATGATGAAAACTCTCATACTGACCAAAGAGCCACAATTAATCAATTATTGATTGAACTGAATAATATCAAAAATAGTGATGTCATAGTTATTGCTGCTACTAATTATTTAAGTGGTATTGATAGTGCCTTGAAACGTTCTGGCAGATTAGATTGGAAAGTTCCTATTTTTCCACCGAACCAAGCAGAAAGAGTCGATATATTTAAGCATTATTTATCACAATTGAATGTGGAACAATCAGTTAATTTTGAGATGTTAGCAGAGAAAAGTAGTAGATTTACTTCATCTGATATTGAGTTAGTGTGTCGAGAAGTCAACAATGCTATTTTGCTGGAAGAAATAAATTCATATCTCACAACTTCAGATGTGATTACTTATATTCATAATCTCCAAGATGGCGGCTTAAGTTTGACCCAAGAACAGGTGAAAGAATTTTTGGAAGAATGTAAGCAACTGAGTGTCAAAAATCCTAAGTTGGAGACATTAAAATTAGAGTGGGAGCTTGATTAGAAACATCCAAAAAATTTACATAATATATTGGATTAAATAAAATTTAATCCAATATATTATGTTACTACTATAACTAGCCTGAACAAACCACTGAGACGCAGAGAACACAGAGAGAGAATTTTTATTTAGAAGTTTCTTAATCCATCAGTTTAATTTGCTGATTTGCTGCATTTTGCGCCCGTAACATTGCTTGCTGTAATGTTTGTTGTCCTAATAAAGCACTGACAAACTGATTATCAAAATTATTCATAATTGCTGCGGGATATTGACCAACTTGCCACGGTGTTGCATAATTCACACCTGCAACCAATGGTTTTCTGAGAGGATCTTTGTCATAGCCTAATTGCTGTGCTACAGATTTCCTGGTTGGTAGTGCAAATCCTGTGGCTGTCCATTTTTGCATTCCCGCTTTACCAGTCAGGTAAGAAATCAACTCCCAAGCGGCGGCTTTATGTTGAGATTGCTTATTCATTACATAGGCGACAGTAAACACCATTGTGCCTTTTTGATGATTAATTGTGGGTAATTCTGCGGTAGCAAATTCGAGTTGAGGAAAGGTTTCTTGTAGGTAAGGAATCGCCCAGTTTCCTTCAATCACCATCGCTACTTTACCCTGTCCAAACATTTCGCTACCTGAGTTTGTACCGACATCAGATTTTTGAGCAGAGGATTTATCTTGTTGATACTGGTCGATAACTAATTGCAATCCTTGTAAACTAGTTTTACTAGCAAAGGTAGCATAACCGTTCTCATCGATAATTTGTCCGTCGAATGCTTTAATTTTATATACCTGACGTGCTAATTCAGGCAATTCACCAAAACCATATTTGTTGAGCTTGCTTGTTAATTTTTGGGAATAAGAACGTAGTTCTGACCAATTACTTGGCGGAGTATTTAAGCCTGCCGCAGCAAAAGATTTTGTGTTATAAAACAGAGCTAATGTAGAATAGTCTTTCGGTAGCCCATAAATATGGTTTTGGTATTTAAAACTATCTAAAAGGGTAACTTCAAAGTCTTCTATCTCAAATTCTGGCTGAATGTAATTATCTAAGGGTTCCAAAACATTTTGACTCATCAAAAAAGGCGCTTCCAACGCATCAAGATAGAATACATCAGGAGCCGCATCTCCCACCAAACGAGTTTTAATTACGTCCATATATTGGTCGGAAATAACTTCGTATTTAACTTTGATGTTGGGACGCTGGGCTTCAAAGTCTTGCAGAACTTGTCTTAATAGCTTTTGCTCAACCTGGGAACCAGCCCAGCCACTAAGTTTGACGGTGACGGCGTTGGCGGTTGGTTGTTGTAGGCTGTGACAGCCAATAATAGCGATCGCGATCGCTATGACTACACCCAAAAATCTCCACAAGCTAATTCTTTTCACGGATGGATGACAGTAGCTTTCACTTCACTTATATCGTCTGTAGCTGAGGACAGATGTTTAACAAATCTGAATTTTTGTTGAGATTAAGCAAGATAAAATAACGAAAAATTATAACCAAGGCTGATGAGGCAATTTCGATTCCTCAATATTTCACTCAAACTGCGCCCAGATGCGTTACTTCAAACATAACTATGGATTCTGTTCAGGTCGAAACAGCGGCTTCTCTGACTCTGGAAATATCCCAGATTGTTACACCAACAACTACACTTGTTCCTAGCAAAAAACCTGTCTTCCGTATTTCTAAGGATACCATTCGTACTAGTTTACGAGCCTCTACGGTGGATGCTGTTTTAGCAACGGTATTTGGTATCACTACTGGCGGTATTTTACTCAGTAATTTCCTGGTGGAATTAGATGCTAGTCCAGTGGTATTTGGAATGTTATCTTCTATACCCATGCTGGTAAATCTCATTCAGCCTTTGGGTGCTTATTTATCAGAACGCACTACTAGCCGTTTTCGGTATGCGCTGAGAATATATGGAACTGCGCGGTTACTGTGGCTAATTTTAGCGATCGCTATTGCTATCTTTAGTTGGGGTGGTATCAGTTCACAACAGTTAGTTGTGATGACGCTGTTGATTGTTTTAGCCACTCATCTTTTAGGAGGTTTGGGTTGTGCATCGTGGATGAGTTGGTTAGCGATGATTGTTCCCCGACGATTGCGCGGTAGATATTTCGGGATTCGCAACAGTGCGGTTAGCTTGACTAATTTAATTTGTCTGCCTTTAACTGGTTTAGTGGTATCCCATTGGTATGGGGGAAATATCCAAGGTTATGGGGTTGTGTTGCTAATTGGGGTTGTGTTTGGCATTGTTAGCATCGGCTGTCAATATTTCAAGGTAGATATTAATCCCCAATTGCAAAATTCTCTGGGTTCTACACCTATAAATAATACAGATGAATTAGTTGTTGCACCTACTATTAGTATTTGGAAAAACTCTAACTTTTTAATATTTTTGATTTATATATCTTTATGGATGTTTGCTGTTCACTTGAGCGCACCTTTTTTTAATCTCTATATGCTGGATACTCTGGGTATAAATGTTAGTTGGGTGACGCTTTACGGCAGTTTGCAAGCTGGGGCTAACTTGTTGATGATGATTTGGTGGGGCAAATTAGCAGATAGAGTTGGGAATCTGCCTATTTTAATTTTTGTGGGAATTATGGTAGGACTGACACCAATTTTTTGGTTGGGAATTAGTGCTAGTCAAATGGATATTTGGCTATGGTTGCCACTTTTACATATTTTGGCTGGTGTGACTTGGGCAGCCATTGACTTGTGTAATAACAATTTGCAATTAGCGATCGCACCAATTAAAAATCAGTCAATTTATTTTGCGATCGCGGCGGCTGTGGCTGGTGGTAGTGGCGCTTTAGGCACCACCATCGGCAGTTTCATCGCCCAATTTGCTATTTGGGATGGCTTACTGGGATTATTCGCTATTTCTGGCTTGTTGCGCCTAGCTGCACTTGTACCACTGTTTTTTGTGCAAGAACCAGGAAGATAAAAGGCAAAAGGTAAAAGGCAAAACAAATTTCAACTTTTGCCTTTTTACTTTTACCTTTTTACTTTTACTCAACTGCGGTAGAACTCAATGTCATTGACTCCCACAACATCATTGAAGGGGCGGTTGCAACTGGTTGGTGTAAAGCAATTAGCTGGGACAAAGTATTCTTTAACTGAGTCCGGGGTACGATATCGTCCACAAAGCCATGCTTGAGTAAATCTTCAGCAGTCTGAAAATCATCTGGCAGTTTTTCCCGGAGGGTTTGCTCAATCACTCGCCGACCAGCGAAACCAATGGTTGATTTAGGTTCTGCCAAAATGATATCGCCTAACATGGCAAAACTCGCAGTTACACCACCAGTGGTGGGGTTAGTCAAGACAGGAATATACAATAATCTTGCATCACGATGGCGGTCTAAAGCTGCGGAGATTTTCGCCATCTGCATCAGGGAAAGCATACCTTCCTGCATTCTTGCACCACCAGAGGTGCAGACAATAACTACAGGGTAACGTCGCCCAGTTGCTTGTTCAATTAAGCGGGTGATTTTTTCGCCAACAACGGAACCCATACTACCACCCATAAAGCGGAAGTCCATCACGCCCAAGGCTACGGGCATTCCGTTGATTTGTCCTAAACCGGTTTTTACCGCGTCTATGAGGCCGATTTTGCTTTCCGTTTCCCGGAGGCGATCGCTATAAAGTTTGCGATCGCGAAATTGTAAGGGATCAGTCGGACGCAAATGCTCATCTATCGGTTGCCAAGTATTGTTATCTATCAATTGGCGGATGCGTTCATCACTGTCTACCCGATTATGATGTCCACATTCAACGCAGACCATTTGATTAGCTCTCAAATCTTTTGTATAGGTTAAAACACCACACTTAGAACACTTGTGCCATAACCCATCAGCAATTTCCCGTTCTTGCCGTTCCAGGTTGGTAGAGCCTGATTTTCTTCGATTTGCAAACCAATCAAACAGAGACTTTAAACCGCGTGATTCTTCGTTGTTTGCCATTTTTATCTTATTCAAGTGGGTATGGGTCGAAAACAGTCTTTTGTCATTAGGAACCAGTGCTTTGGGGAAACAATGCTTTACGGAGGTTTCCTCCGTTGTCGCAACTGTCGTCGGTTCTGCCGACTTGGCGCAACTGGTGTTCATTTGTGATTAATCAAAACAAATGCCTGATGACTACATAGCCAAAATTACGCTTATAAGCAATTCAGACCTTATTTTGTATCTTTGGTTGCCAGCTTAACGAAAATGCTTATACCAATACAAGTCTCTCGCGGATATCATTTTGTAAATGTATTAGCCAAGTCATCTCCATTGGAATACCAACTCCCCCAAAAAGATGCTGTTACCCAACCCTAGCGGCAAGCGGCTGTCCCCATATTTTGTAAATATCGTGCTAGTTTCTGAGCAGTTAGCATCTGTGGCTTTAGTTTTGCCAACGGGTCTCTTTCGTTAAGAGGGTAATACAAGTCACAGGCTGATATTATCAAAAGGTGAAGCGGCGATGGCGTAATGACTGTTACAGTCGTTAGGAATTGTAAGTGCTTTCTTAAGCTATAAACAGAAAGCCGATAAACAATATTATTATAGTAGATCACGCGATCGCCTGGCCTGATTTATCGGGTGTGTAAAGTTTACCTACTTTAAATTTAGTTAATTGGACTGCAAGGCAAATTGCAAATAAGCCGATAATATTGCCTGTCCAGTAAAGACAGTGATGATTGCGCCTAGTGCTAAAAAAGGGCCGAAGGGGATTTTTACTCCAGTTTTTTGAGGCGATCGCACAAGTACTAATCCACCTATTAATACTCCCACGGCACAGGCAATTAAACTAGCCAAAAGTAAATACCGCCAACCTAGCCAAGCGCCCATCATGGCGGCTAATTTGGCATCTCCCGCACCCATTGCCGTTTTACCTAACACAATTGAACCACCAAGGGCGATGCCATCAAATAGCCATAAGCCAATAACTGCACCGACTATTCCCATCATCAGGTGTCTGATTATTCCTACCCCGCTGGCTTCTGGGACAAAACCGCTAATTATTTGAAATCCTAAACCTACGACTAATCCCGATTGCGTGAGGACGTTGGGGAGAGTCATGGTATCTAAGTCAATTAAGGCTAAGGCTAATAACCAACTACAAAAAGTCCAATATCCTAATGTAGCGATCGAAACTTGAAATACTAAAAAAATTGCCAAAAAAATTATACCCGTTATTGCTTCTACCACCGGGTAACGAACAGCAATTTTGCTTTTACAATAACGGCATTTTCCGCGTAACCACAACCATCCCAGCACAGGTACATTGTCATAAGCTTTTAGCTGGTTTAAGCAATGGGGGCAACGGGAAGGTGGCCAAAGAATCGATAACCCCCCAGGGATTCGATAAACGACAACGTTGATAAAGCTACCTATAGATGCACCCAAGGCGAAAACAACAATCATCGCCGGAACAGCCATTAAAAAGTCCATATAGTCATTTGTCAAATGTTCTGTGTCATTTGTGCTTTGTCATTTGTCATTTGTCAAATGACCACTGACCATTGACTATTAACTAATACATGTGGGACTCAATTTGATTTAAAGGCACAAAACATTCTTGTGGTAATAGAACTGGTTGGTGAGTAAAAATCACCTTACCCCGATGGGTAACACGATTAATTGCTACCCCGGAAGGCTGCCCGGCGATTTCTGGATGTACTTCACAATATGTGTAGTAAATCTGGCCAGCTGCTCTGATGATTGCGGGATCAACCAGAGGTGGCTGGATTCTAGAGGCGGTGAAATTAGATGTATCTTGTCGTAAAGCGTACACTATGTTACTGCTATCTACTTACTAGATTTTGTCTATAGTGTACCCGAAACTTCTTGTAAAGATTGCCAATTTGGCGAGTTTCTCTTCAAAGAATTATTTCTCTAATGCTTGAATGAGCGACTTACCCATTGCTTGGCAACCCAAAAGATTCATTCCTGGTGACATGATATCGCCTGTGCGATCGCCTTGTTCTAAAACTTGCAATACAGCTTTTTCTATGCTATCTGCTGCTTGTGGCTGATTTAACCCGTAACGTAACATCATCGCCGCACTCAAAACCTGTGCTAGAGGATTGGCTTTATCTTGTCCTGCAATATCAGGCGCAGAACCGTGGACTGGTTCATATACGCCAGGGCCAGAAGCACCCAAACTAGCCGAAGGTAACATCCCAATACTGCCAGTCAACATCGCCGCAGCATCAGAGAGAATATCGCCAAATAAGTTACCTGTGACAATCGTATCGAATTGTTTGGGAGCGCGGACTAATTGCATGGCGGCATTATCGACGTAGAGGTGAGACAGTTCCACATCAGGATATTCGGCAGACAGTTTCGTGATGCGATCGCGCCACAACTGCGATACTTCTAATACGTTGGCTTTATCCACCGAACAGAGTTTACCGCTTCTTTTTCTGGCAGTTTCAAAGGCAACTCTACCGATGCGTTCAATTTCTGATTCGCTGTAAACCATTGTATTTACACCGCGTTTCTCACCAGTCTCAGTTTCAAAAATTCCTTTGGGTTTACCAAAGTAAATTCCCCCAGTGAGTTCCCGCACCACCATGATATCTACGCCTTCGACAACTTCCCGTTTCAAAGTCGAAGCGTCAATTAACTGGGGCAAAATTTGGGCTGGACGTAAGTTGGCAAATAGTCCCAAACCTGCCCGTAGTCCCAACAAACCAGCTTCCGGGCGTTGGTGAGATGGTAGATTATCCCACTTATAACCACCAATAGCGGCGAGTAAAACAGCATCACTGTTACGGCAAGTATCTAAGGTTGCAGTAGGCAAAGGTTCGCCCGTTGCGTCAATGGCTGCACCACCAATCAAAGCTTCTTGAAAGGCAAACTCAATATCAAATTTTGTCCCTACGACTTTCAGCACATCTACCGCCACTGCCATAATTTCAGGGCCAATGCCATCGCCGGGAAGTAAGGTAATGCGGTAGTTTTGAGTCATAGCTAGTTTCTATTAGGTAAATGCTTGCAGATTAAATATCATACCGAGCAAGATGTACCTATGGAAGCTTTAATTTTTGCAGTGAGTATTAGCGGTAATAAATGCTAAATGTGACTAAGCTCACTCAAGCTGAAATTACAAGGTTAAGAATAGAAGCCTTGACAAAAGCTCTTAGCCCTGCCGGAATGGCAGAATTTATGCAGCAATTTGAAAAAGGTAGTAGAGATTACACAAAAAATAGAGATCAAATTTTAGGAAATCCAACAATCGATGACATCTTTGGCAGAATTGGAGAGCATCGAAAAACACAGGAGGAGGGCGAATAATAAACTAATTTTGACTAAGTTTAATAAAGTGACAGTTTTTAGTATTTACCCAAAGATTAAAAAAAAACTGTTCATCAAGATTTTTTACTCAGTTTCTTGTAATGTTTTTGATAAAAGTAGCAAGAAATAAAAAAGGGTATGAATTTTAATCAAATTGGCCAAGTTGCCGTTGCACTTTTAACAGGGTTTGGCTTGAAAATCCTAGGTGCGATCGCTCTGTGGATTGTCGCACAGAAATTGATTGATTTTGCGCTCAAGTTGATCAGACGTGGTTTCCGCAGTCAACACGTTGATCCAACTCTAGTTAACTACCTGCTGAATATCATTGCCGTAACTTTAAGAATTGTTTTAGTTGTGGCAATTCTCGGCTTTTTCGGCATTGAAACCACTTCTTTTGCCGCATTGTTAGCCGCCGCAGGTATAGCCATTGGTGCAGCTTGGGGTGGATTGTTGGCTAACTTCGCGGCTGGGGCTTTTTTAATTGTGTTTAGTCCCTTTAAAGTTGGGGACTTTATCACAGCCGCAGGTGTCACAGGCACAGTTACAGAAATTGGACTGTTTACCACTAATATCACCACACCAGATAATGTCTTAACAATTGTCGCCAATAATAAGATTTTTTCTGATAATATCCAAAATTTTTCCGCTAATCCCTACCGTCGGGTTGATTTGCTGGCTCAACTGCATCATGATGTGAATCATAATGATGCGATCGCTCGTTTAAAAGCGAAAATCAGCGAAATTCCTAACGTGATCAACAACCCTGCACCAGATGTTGAAATTATCACCTTTAATTTAGCCGGGCCAGTCTTAGCAGTACGCCCCTACTGCAATAACGAACACTACTGGCAAGTTTATTTTGACACTAATAAAGCCATCCGGGAAGCCTTTGGTGAAGCTGGTTATCCCATACCCGAACAACGTTATGCCTTTAGCAGTCAATCCACAAATGGTACACCAAATGATGGAAACTCTGCGATTTCATCTGCATCTATGATGAGTTAAGTTTGCCCTATCCATATCAAATTTAATTTGTCAAACTCTTTCAAAAAATAGAATATTTGTGAACAAGTAGGTAAGTTATTTGCTTTACCTACTTTTTTAAAAGCCTAAAATGTTATTAGCTGTATATTTAAACACTGAAGGTTAATTGGACATTAACTCAGTTTCAATTTCGGAAACGAGCCTGACAACAATGCTAGAGAGAGGCTAGGTTAGTGTGTAATTAACCGCCGTACTCTAGCAGCTATGGTAAAAGAATTAGCAATTCGCACCTGTGGACTCACTAAGCAATTTGAACGGTATATAGCCGTCAATGATGTTGATTTAGAAATCCAAGCGGGTGAAGTATACGGACTGATAGGGCCGAATGGCGCGGGTAAAACAACTCTCATCCGGATGTTAGCAACGGCTGAAGAGCCAACAACGGGTGAGATTTATATTAATGGCGATCGCATGGTACGGGATAAGAGTAACCCCACTATCAAGCGTCGTCTTGGCTACTTACCCGATGACTATCCGCTGTATGAAGATTTAACAGTCTGGGATTACTTAGATTACTTTGCGCGGTTGTATCGTTTACGCGAACCACGGCGCACTCAACGTCTCCATGAAGTTTTAGAACTTATCCAATTAGGTAATAAACGCAACAGTTTAATTTCTACACTGTCGCGGGGAATGAAGCAGCGGCTAAGTTTAGCACGCACTATCATTCATGAACCAATTTTATTACTCCTAGATGAACCTGTATCTGGACTTGACCCCATCGCCAGGATGCAGTTCCGCGAAATTATCAAAGCCTTGCAAGAAGCAGGGATGACAATATTAATTTCTTCCCACGTTCTCAGCGACTTAGCGGAACTGTGTACTTCGGTAGGAATTATGGAACTAGGTTTTTTAGTAGAAAGCTCTTCACTCAAACAACTTTATCAGCGCCTTTCACGCCAACAGATTATGTTATCAACATTGGGAAAAATAGACGCTGTAATTAGTGAATTGAAAAATCATCCTTTGGTAGAAGAGTGGGAGATCTTACCGGGAAATCACAACATTAGAGTAAATTTTTCTGGTGATCAAGCAGCTTGTGCAGAATTACTGCGATCGCTGATTCAAGCTGGTATTCCCATTACTGATTTTCATTGCACTCAAGAAGACTTAGAAACCATTTTTCTCAAGCTTGGTCATAAACAAGCATCCTGACATATTATTCCTCAAAATCATCATCACTTCTACTATGTATCTGAATCTACTAGATAAAATCGGCAACTGGAATCCTCAGCTTCTCAGGGAAATTAAAGGTCGTCTCAAACCTTTTAACTTGATATTTGCCTTCGCTATCTCCCTAATTGGTCAAATAGGCCTACTTATTTATCATTTTGGTCAATATCCTAATAATAAGTATCCTATGAATGGATCGTATTGTAATCTGAGTAAGGTTTATCAAAAGCAATCTGAATCATTTTATAAACTCATAGATCAAGCTCAAAAACAAATCAACTTTTATAATAGTAAGAAAAACTACGATTTTACAAAACTTCAGGAGTTTAAAGAGCAATTAAAATCTTTAGAAGTACAAAAAAAACAAGTAGAATATAATTTATACCAGCAACCATGTCCTATTTCAGAAATTAACTTTCAAGGGTGGTGGCGCGACCACTGGGAATTCATATTTCTCACACTCTGTGTCGTCTTTATTTATACACTTTTAGTTGCAGGTACATATTTAATAGTCAATAATTTAGCACAAGAAGAACGCCGTGGTACGCTGAATTTTCTCCGCCTCAGTCCCCAGTCAGAAACTAGCATTTTAACTGGCAAAATACTAGGAGTACCAATTGTCATTTATTTGATGATTTTAGTGGCAATTCCCCTACACATCTGGTCAGGAATTTCTGCCAAAATTGCCACAAGTTATATTTTCAGCTTTTATATAGTGTTAGCTACTAGTTGCTTCTTTTTTTACAGTGCCACATTATTATTTGGCTTGATGAGTAATCGATTTAGCAGCTTTCAACCTTGGTTAGCTAGTGGTGCAGTAATCATGTTTTTGCTAACTACAATGCAATTTGCATTTAATACCGAAAACCTGCACAACACAGCAGCATGGCTGAGATTATTAAGTCCTTTTGATATGACGAAATATCTGTTTCCAAATCTATTTAATAGAGGTAATTCATCACTTTTATCAGAGACTCAATTTTTCTATATACCGTTAGGAAAAAATGTTTTGACATTTATAGGATTACATCTATTTAATTATGGTGTTAGCTGCTATTGGATTTGGCAAGCACTCGGACGGAGGTTTCGCAATCCTAATGCTACCTTGCTAAGTAAAAGACAAAGTTACTTACTAGTAGCTTGCTCTCAAGTAATTTTTTGGGGTTTTACTCTGCAATATACCAAGAATTACTGTCCCTCTTACCGAGAATATAAACCAGTGAACTGTTACTACGATTTGAATTATCAAATCGGTCAAAATTTCTTCTGGATTGTATTATTTAACTTAGTTTTACTAACTTGTTTGTTAGCAATCTTGTCTCCTCATAGACACCAAATACAAGATTGGGCAAGATATCGTCATCAACAAACAATGAGCCACAATACTATATGGCAAGATTTAGTTTGGCATGATAAAAGTCCTGCAATAGTTTCAATTGGGTTTAGTTTGATAATAATTACTATCCCATTACTAGTGTGGATTGTACTTGCACCAGCTTTGAATACTCACGATAACAATGCCATTGACTGGGTGAACAAAATTGGCAGAATGAAAGCTATCTTAGGAATAGCTATGTTTATTACTCTAGCTATGGTTTATGCAACCATAGCGCAGAGAATGTTATTACTCAAAACTCCACGGCGGACTTTATTTGCGATCGCAACTACAGGTACAGTGATGTTTGTGCCACCAATAATTTTTGGGCTGTTGAACATTACACCTGAAGCAAATTCTGTCTTTTGGTTATTTTCTAATTTTCCTTGGGTAGGACTAGAACACTCAGCAACAGTCACTGTTTTTATGTCACTTCTAGCTGAATTTACTGTTTTAGCGTTGTTAAATTTACATTTGACAAATCAGGTGAAGTTAGCTGGAGAATCTGCAACAAAAGCACTGTTAGCAGGACGCTAATTTATCAAAAAGAAGAACTAGATATTCAACTAGTTCTTTTTTAGCTATTTATTCAGTATTGTTTGGGAGAATATAGTAATGATAGAAGATTTGATAGGTCGCTTAGGAAATTGGAATCCGCAGTTGTTTCGGGAAATTAAAGGGCGACTGAAACCACGCAATATTGTATTAGCATCTGCCATATCTTTTCTGGGACAATTTATATTATTCATGTCATTTCAAGTCCAGTTACCTACGCGCCTGAGTGTATTACAAGGTAGTCCCAATAAATATTGTACAGGTATCACAAAATACGACTATGCAGAATGCCTAACTGATGGGTTAGGTCAAGTTATAATTAATTGGCAATTATGGTCGTTTGATATTTTCAGTTGGCTGAGTATTATTGTTAACTTTGGATTATTAGCAGCAGGGAGCTATCTCCTGATTAATGATTTAGCTACAGAAGAAAGACGTGATACGCTCAATTTTATTCGCCTTAGTCCCCAATCACCAAAAAGTATTTTATGGGGGAAAATCTTAGGTGTTCCAGCCTTACTTTATGTTTTTGTAGTGTTAGCCTTACCTTTACATTTATGGTCAGGGTTGAATGCGAAAATTCCTTTAATAGAAATTATCAGTTTTTATGCAGTAGTCATAGCTGCTAGTTTTGTCTACTACAGCGCTGCATTATTATTTGGCTTAGTTGGTTCTTGGTTAGGCAGTTTTCAAGCTTGGTTAGGTAGTGGGGCATTATTAGGTTATCTCATATTTAGCAAGCAAACCATAGCATCTAATTTTTCTGCTAATAATCCAGTAAGCTTTTTTGGGCTAATTAACCCATGTTTCTTAATTCCATATCCTGAGATTAATTCTGAATTAACCAAAAATATTCCCCAATTTACCGACTTTCATTGGTTTGTTCTGCCTATAGGAGAAAGTTTCATTACTACAGCTTGCTTTGCTATAGCAGTTTATCTTGTAGGTGCGTACTTCATTTGGCAATCTTTACAGCGTTGTTTTCGTGATCCTAATGCAACTATGTTGACCAAAAAGCAGAGTTATTTGCTCACAGTTTGCTTTACAGTCATCATTTTAGGATGTGCTGATTGGCAAGATTTAATATTTAATAGCTCATCTAGAAGTTATGCACTTCAAGAAAATATTGGCCTTTTAATGGTCTTGAATTTAGGGCTGTTTTTATATTTAATTGCAGCCATCAGTCCTGGTCGTCTCACACTGCAAGATTGGGCAAGATATAAACATGTTTCTCATGCCAAAGGTTTAGGGAAAAATAGTTTAATTAATGATTTAATCTGGGGTGAAAAAAGTCCGGGAATTTTAGCGATCGCTATTAATGTGATAATGTCTGTTAGTGCCTTAAGTTGCTTTGTTTTAATCTCGCAAGCAAATATCGAAAATAAAACTAATGCTTGCCTAGCGCTGCTTTTTGCTGGCAGTTTAGCTATCATTTATGCAGTTTTAACCCAATTAATTCTATTCATAAAAAATGAACAGCGTCAATTGTGGGCAACAGGGGTGTTAATGTCTGTAATTATACTCCCACCTATTTTCTTAGGAATATTTTTCTCTAAACCTGACAACTATGCTGTAGTTTGGCTATTTTCCATTGCTGCGCCAGTCATTGCTTTATCTCCGCCAACAAGCGACGGATTAACATTTTCTTATTTCCTGGCAATTTTAGGACATTTTGCGCTCACAGGACTTTTGGTATCTCAACTAACGCGTAAGTTGAAAAAAGCAGGAGAGTCTGCAACTAAAGCATTGTTGACAGGAACTGAGTCTGCTATTTAAAGTAGCTGTTGTGAATTTTCAAAATTGCTAGTTTTAGATACCCGACTTCTTAAAGAAGTCGGGTATCTGTTTGTTCACGCATGATTTATAAATACTATGTCGATTCTGGTAACTGGATGCTTTTTTGTCGAGTACCATATAGTTCTATAAACCGTTTAAACAGTAACATGGTTTCGTGTTTAGAAGCTAAATTCACATTAAATAAACGTTCAACATTTTTTTCTGCTAAAGCTTGTAAATATGGCAAATCTTCAAACAGTGTCAAACAAGCAGCACAATGCAAAATAAATTGCAAGATTGGCTTAGGCCATTCTAAATCACTATATATATCTATAAATAATTGATGTTCTCTCTCACTTAAAGGAAAAGCATGAAATATCACAACTATTCGTTTGTCATTATATGCCGGAATACTCAGTTCAATAGTATAGGGAGTATGTAAAATTAAATCTACCTCGACAATTGGTTGCCGCCAAAATCTTAACAGATTAATATTTGGTTGCAACATAGTAGTAAATTTGATCACTCCACCAATATTAGTTGGTTGGAATTGACTGATACTCAAAATTTTTAAACTATTAAGGCTAAATTTATGCACTGTTTCTAAGTGTTTTAAGTTTAGCAAGTGATAAATTTGGCAATAATAAGGAAAAGGTAAAACATAATCTTGGCTAATCATGTGTCGCTTCTTCAGCCTGAACTTGTGAGCTTGAGAGCGACTGAGGTATTCTGCATATTCATTAGGCTCTACATCATTGCTATTTAAACTTTCTTCTGGTTTTAAATAAAGCCAACTGACAAAAAATAAGCAAGTCATTAATAGCTGTAATATGTCTATTGGTGATAAATTTCCATCATAAAAAATAGCAAAGCTTCTATCAGTTATGGCAAATAACCATGAGGGAATTCCAATTAGCCAAACACAATTTTTAATTTGATCTAATACTAGAGCAAATTCTACTTTTATTGATTGTTGAGTATGCTGATCTGCATCAGAATCATTATTCTTATTTAGCTGTGTCAAGCAGTTAACAGGCATAATATTTAAAATACAGCTTTCAGTGAATGAATTAATATTTGTAACTACTTTGATGCTAAATATTGAAAATCTGAATGCACTCTATCATTAGCTGTAGATATCAGTTAAATCTGTCTGGATTCAGTCAAAAATAATATTTATATCCAGTGAGAATCCTGTTTTCTTCTAACTAAAGTCTTATGATGGTGCGATCGCACTACTGCCAGCAATAAGTTGACTTTCAATTTCCTTGTGCTACATTAAGTTACAAGGTAATAATACATCGGCTCAACTATGGTTCGGGTTCTCTATACCCGACTGGTGCGCCAACCTCTAGATTGTGCGTATACCGTAGAGCAATAGGTTGTTACTCCGTCGCTTGATTAGCTCAGTGGTAGAGCATCCGAAGCCCTCGGCTGGTCGTAGGTTCGACTCCTACATCAAAGACCCGAAAGTTAGCTCACTGGTAGAGCAATCGACTGTTAATCGATGTGTTGCAGGTTCGATTCCTGTACTTTCTCCCACCCTGTCCGGGTTAAAAGACACTACCCTGTCACGGTAGCCAATTGAAATTTAGTAAAACTCTGCATTGTAGGTTGACTACTAATATCACATGGTGGTGTTGGTAGTCACAGTTAAGGAGCCTGTGCAAATGTTTTCTTTTCAACTTGAGTATGTCCTTCGTTTATCTCCAGTGTTCTGCAATGAGCAAACCGAACGGCATATTTGAGCGTTGCTGTCTTTTTTGAGATTATCTTTGGGTAGTTTCAAGAAAGTAGCAACAATCTTAATCCAGTTTTGGAGATACATTTGCCCGCAACTGAACTGTAAACACCTACATTTGCAGAGTTTTAAAATGAATTTTCAAAATCATAATCAAAACAATATTGAACAGTTAAAAAAATACAATTTAGATGTATATAATAATGCCGAACAGATTGCAGCATCTATAGAAATTAGTATTGCTCGACTTCATTTTTTAGCATTTAATTCTCAAACTTCCCATATTTCACATTACATTCATTTCAAAACTGCGAAAAAAATTGCAGGAACGCGAATTATTTCTGCACCATTGCCCGACTTAAAACGCGCTCAATACTGGATTTTGCATAATATCTTACAAAAAATTGCCATTCATAATGCAGCACATGGTTTTTGTGGCGATCGCTCCATCATTACTAATGCTACCCCTCATATTGGCGCGGAAGTCATTATTAACATTGATTTACAAGATTTTTTCTCGGCTATTACATATCCGCGGGTTAAAGGATTATTTCAATCTTTCGGTTATTCTTCATACGTTGCTACAATCTTTGGGCTATTGTGTACTGCGCCTGTAGTTGAAGAACGCAACGTAGACGGTGAGATAAACTTTGTTGAACTTAAACAACGTCATCTTCCCCAAGGTTCCCCAGCCAGCCCTGCAATTACAAACATTATTTGTCGGAGTTTAGATGAGCGCTTAAGTGCGATCGCCACACAATTTGGTTTTACCTACACCCGTTATGTTGATGATTTAACATTTTCAGCATCAGGTGAGCAAATTAAACATACCAGCAGTTTCATTAAACAAGCTCAATCAATTATCTCTGATGAAGGATTTGCCATCAACCCAGACAAAACCCGCATTCTGCGAAACTCTCAACAGCAAAAAGTGACGGGTATTATCGTTAATCAAAAAATTAATATTTCTCGGAAAAAATTAAAAAGCTTCCGTGCAACTCTACATCAAATAGAAAATGAAGGGTTAGAAGGTAAATATTGGGGTAAATCATCTAATCTTGTCGCCTCAATCACCGGATTCGCCAATTTTGTCGCAATGGTAAACCCCGAAAAAGGTGCTGAGTTCCAACAACAAATTCAGCGTATTCAGAAAAAATATGGTAAGAAAAATTGAGAACTGTTGCCTTAAGTAATTACCGTCTGTTTCTGGATATCTGCTTGAGTTAAATTGAGTATCGATTAGGAATACATGATGCAAAGCTTAAGTTTGGGTTCTGGATGCTCAACTGGTACGCCAACCATTGGCTTGAACGTATACCTCCGCTTGATATGTAACTAGTCATGAGAAAGTTAGCTCATTAAGTGAGCGATCGGTGTATCGCCGATTGATAACAGGTAAAAATCCTGGACTTTCTCACACAAAACCTCGCCTTGGATAAAGGCACCTTGTTAGGGACAAGGCTATTTCGCACTCACAGAATCGGGAAAAACCAAGAAAGAAAAAATCTATTTTGGTTAGTAAACTCTGCGGTGTTAGTGTTCTACTAGCGTTGATTACTCATAATCTTCGTTAGTAACAGCAAGGAAGCTAGTGCAATTGTTTCCTCCTTAATTTTGAGTATGTCCCTTCGTTAGTCACATCCAGTTTTCTGGAACTGACAAACTGAACGGCATATCTAAGGGCTGCCGTATTTTTTGAGATTACCCTTGGGGAGCTTCAAGAAAGTAGTAGCACTTTTAATCCAGTTTTGGAGAGATTTTTGCCCGCAACTAAACTGTTAACATTGACATTTGCAGAGTTTAAAATTAGATATGTTGTATTTTCGCAATAGCTGTAGATATAACCTGATGATCAAATTAATCATCATAAAATTACAGCAACCCGATTTGATGCTGAAATGATTTGTGTACCAAGAAAAACGATAACAGCAAAAATTTTGTAAAATTAGCTATTTTTTTCAAAAAACTATAAATTTTTTAGACCAATTATTGAAATATTAAAGATACTTTAAAGTTAGTATATTCGTTACGTAATTGCACTCAATTAGTGGGATTTGTGGTGATTTTTAAGGCCTATTAAATACATAATAGAATTTGAGCCTAGTCAAAAATTGAGAAATCATATCTACGGAGCTTCAATGAATCAACGGATCACCAGTGCGGTCAATTCAATAGTGACAAAATTCTCACGGCGAAATGCTCTTTTGTGGCTAGGAGGTAGTGGATTAGGTACCGCTTTAGTTGCAGGAACACAAAAGGAAGTAATTGCTCAGGGTAATGCAAATAGAGATGTAACTTTGCTGAATCCGCCAACTTTATATAATGCCCCTCAAAATGGCTATAGTCATATAGCGATTACACCTCCAAGAACAAGAACTGTATATATTTCTGGCCAATTTGGTTCAGATTTACAAGGTAATCTTGTTTCCAATGACTATGAAGCGCAGTTAGTACGAGCTTTTCAGAATCTGCGGTTTGCCTTAAATGCTGCTGGTGCAAGACCTAAAGATGTAGTCAAAACAACTGTTCTGATAGTCAATCACACTCAAGAGAAATTGATTCCATTAGGGCGCGAAATTGGTAATTTATGGGGTAACACACCACCCGCAAACACATTGATTCCTGTTCCGAGATTGGCTCTGGACGGTATGTTGTTTGAAATTGATGCTTATGCGGTGATTCCAGAATCATCGAATAATGGCTGGTATTAATTTCCAGATAGTTTTCGTTTGCTACAACTGATCTAAGGTATGAGGGTGTAGATTCATGGTGTGTTACGGCTTAAAGCCTAACGCACCTTAATTTTTGTGTTTCCTCTCTTGGCTGGACTTCTGGTTATGCTGTAGAGCGATCGCTAACTCTCTTTGTAGTACAGATGAGTAGTACATAAATTCCCACATTTGCAGAGTCTGAAGTTACAATGTATTATATATATTACAGATGTTAAAAACTTATTAGCTCAATTACAGGGTATGTCAGGCAATTTGTGATACATCAAGTTTTACCTACTTGCCAAAAAACATCCAGGTAAATTCTTCAAGCAAAACTGATAAATGTTTTTATCAAATCTTCTTTCTAGGCTAAAACAGCCTAAGTTATCTATGAGAATTACTATGTGGAAAACGTTCTATATCAAACCTAACGAAATTGGTATCTTGTATCACCGCAGTGATTTTAAGAAAATTTTGCAGCCTGGTACTTACACTTATTTTGGCAAGCATTGGCAAGTCACAACCTACGACCTCAACCAACCAGAAGCTAAGATTGAAAACTTGGAACTATTGCTGCGAAATCACAGTTCAGAGTTACAGGAATATCTTGTAGTAGTGAGAACTGGATTCAATCAAGCTGCTTTAGTCCGCTGGGGGCAAAATTGGGTTAGCGTTCCCCCAAATCAACTCCGAGCTTTTTGGCGTGGTTTTATTGAAGTAGAAACTCATCTTTTTAACGTGACTGAAAGTTTGGCATTACCTGGTGAGTTTGTGCAACAATTACGGGGAATTGCCTTGAATGGAATTAAAAAATTCCAAATTTCTGAGTATGAGATTGGTTTGTTGTATGTGCAGAACAACTTTGTACAGCCGCTAGAATCTGGTGAGTATGCTTTTTGGGCTATTGATAGAGATGTGACAGTGCGGACTCTTAGCCGAATTGTGCCGAATCCTGATTTTCCCTTAGAAGAGGTGCTGATTGAACGACATCCTGAGTTTGTTGCGGCTTATTGTGAGATAGTGCAGTTACAAAATCAACAAGTAGCGATCGCTCGCTATCAAGGTAAAGTCATTGCTATCCTCAAGCCATGTAGTCGCAAACTATTTTGGCGGGGTGTAGAAGTAGAAGTGATTGACATCAACACTGATGCAACATTACCACCACGTTTAATTGCTGAGTTAGTTTCAGGCTTACCAGAAACTCTCGCTTTAAGCCGCAATTGTTTGCATATCTGCGAAGTTCCAGCACAGTACCTTGGGCTACTCTACATCAATCAAGAATTTCAAACACAACTGCAACCAGGAATGCACGTCTGGTGGCTATTCGGGCGTTCTTTGCAAACACAAGTTTTTGATCTGCGTCAGCAAACGTTAGAAGTATCTGGTCAAGATATCCTGTCTAAAGACAAAGTACCGTTACGCTTAAATTTAACTGCTGGGTATCGCATCATTGACCCTTTGAGAGCCAAAAATGGGTTAGTAGATATTGTTGGCTACTTATACAAAGAGCTACAATTTGCTTTGCGTGGCGCAGTCGGAGAAAGAACTCTAGATGCGTTGCTAGAGGATAAAGGCGCAATCGATAACAGTATTTTTGAATATATTCGCCAAAAAACCGCCGACTATGGAATTGAAGTTGATTCGGTTGGGGTAAAAGATATTATCCTTCCCGGTGAAATTAAAACTATTTTGAGCAAAGTAGTAGAAGCGGAAAAAGCAGCCCAAGCCAACGTAGTTCGTCGTCGTGAAGAAACCGCTGCAACTCGCAGTATGTTAAATACTGCCAGAGTTATGGAGGATAATCCTGTCGCATTGCGGTTAAAAGAACTGGAAGTACTAGAACGAATTGCCGAGAAGATTGAAAAAATTCAAGTTAATGGTAGCTTAGATAATATTTTGACAGAGTTGATTCGGATTAATCGGTAATAAAATTACGATGCACGAATTACCGTCCCCAAAGTCGGCTGTCCCAAAACAGCCTTGACTAAATTTCCCGAAATATTGCCGTCAATTATCCAACAATCGATTCCTAAACTAGAAATAGCTAAAAACTCTTCTACTTTCTGGTTCATACCACCAGTCACATCTACCGATGCGCTTTTGCCTATAACAGCTTTGATTTGAGAATAGTTTGCTGGTGTAATATGAGGTATTACTTGCCTATTTTGGTCGTACACACCAGGATAATTACCTGCGTTGATGAGTCGTACTTGGTAGTTACCTTGACTATGAAAGTATTTAGCTAATTCTGCTAACAATGTATCAGTAGAAAGAATAGTCCCACCAATAGCTTTGTCGAAAACCACATCCCCAAAAACTAAAGGCATTAAGCCAGATTGTAAACAATTTTCGATCACAGAGAAGTCAGCTTTAATTAGTTTTTTATTGTGAGTGATTGCCATAGTTAGAGGTGGTAAACTAACTACTGGCAAACCTGCTTGTAAAAAATACTTAGCTAGTAATACATTTAAATCTAAAACATCTTGGTGGACTAGACAAAATCCTAGTTTTTCAGCATCACAGATAACACCATTAATAGTATTATATTTATGTGCTGACTGATGACCAAAAGAACCAGCCCCATTGCCAATAATCATTTTTAAACTAGGATTTTGCTGGCGTACTAGACTAATTTCCTCAACTAGTTGCTGCATAGTTTCTAGTCGAGCAGTGTATGGTTGGTTCTTATCAGTAATTAAGGAACCCCCCAGCTTGATTAATACTAGCTCTAGCATTGCGATATCAAGATATTGTGATAACTAGCAAAAAGCTTATCACAAAGCATTTAAAATAAATAAGCGAGTCTTTGCCTGCTCTTATTCAAGAACATACCCGAATTCTGTTAGAAATCGGGTATGTGAATCTATCGGTTTTCAGCTAATAATTTATCAATCATAGAAAGTATCTACTCTGATATCTCGGAGGATTTCCGAAACCTGCCATCCAGAATTGGCGATAGATAAAACTACAGGATTATCTCGCAATGGAATATAGTCATCCTCTCTATTTTCTACTACATTGATTGCTTGTTTTTCCTCAACTGTAGCTTCTTGGCTCTCAAAATCATCTATTGAAAGATTTTCTTCTTCTATCTGTTTTATTTTTTTCAGGATTAATTTTTCGGATTTTTTGATGAGTCGTATATCCATGATGATTTGTTAAGCCTTAAAGTGTGACAAAGTAATAAGCAACAAAAGGTAGATTCTTAGAGAGTTCAAGAACTTCTTCAAGAACCTTGAGCAAAATCCGCAAAAAAGTTTTATGAACTTGGGTGTTGAAAAAATTACCTAAGAAAATCTAGGATACATCAAAATCGATTTAAAATTCCCAGATTAAATTGGAAAGTTTATGGAATTGCAGATGCAGAATTAAAATCAGCCTAACTACCAGCCATCAAGCACAATACGGTTTATGCAATCAACTCGATAGCTTTTTTCTATGTTTGTAGGAAAGTATATACTGACCAATATGTGCTTATCTAAGAGGATGCGAAAGGATACACACAAGACCAAGTTTGTAGATTTTATCAATAATTGAGTGCGATCGCCCGAATCTTCCACACAGAAAAAACAGCATAACTGTTCCCCCTTCCCTAGGAGGGAAGGGGGTTAGGGGGTTAGGTCTCTTCAAAACAAGCTTGAGAAATCCGCATTAAAATCCGATCAAGTTCCTGTTTCACTTCCTCATTTTTAATCCTTAACAAACGCAATCCTCTAGCTAACAAAACTTTGTCACGTTCTGCATCATATTCAGCTTGTTGTTCATGAATTTTGCCATCTACTTCTATCACTAATCTAGCTGCGTGACAGTAGAAATCTGCAATAAAACCATCAATGATTTGCTGACGACGAAAGTGTAATCCATTAAGACGATTACCACGAAGATGTTGCCAAAGAATTTTTTCTTCTGGTGTCATTTGGCGACGAAGTTCTTTAGCACGTTGCATTTTAGCAGGGTTGATTGTTTGTCCGATGACTATGTTATGAGTTCTATCTTCTTGACGTGGTGATCTGTGCGGTGGTGTTGGATTATTCATGTATAAATCGTAGATGCTTGTGTTGATTCATACATTATGGCTGACCTCTCCCCCAACCCCTCTCCGCGTCGGAGAGGGGAGCATGATTTCTATCCCTTCCCTACAAGGGAAGGGGGCTGGGGGGTTAGGTTGATGTGGAATATGGGAAGGTGCAATCGCCTTAATTACCGAAGCAGGTTAAAATCTTCTTCTGTAATACCCAACTGTTTAAGAATTTCATGAAATAACCAACTACCAATTTCAGTATTGCCATGAATTGGAATGGTAGTTGCTCGTCCATCTGGATGTTTCCAACGAGCATGACTACCCTTTTGGCGAACTTTTTCAAATCCCAGCTTTTTGGCAACCCTTTCTAATTCACTAGCTTTAGCTGGCATTTGCAATCACCAGTTCGACATTTTCAGGTAGAGAACGACCTTGTTCTTTGTACTCTTCTTGAATCATTTCAAACACATATATAAGTTCAGTGCGTGCCTCATCTGGTGTTTGTCCCCAGGCGTGACAACCAGTAATTGCTGGTACATAAGCAACAAATGTACCATTGTCATCGGGACGGATAACTGTGGTGTAGTCTTGTAGGGACTTCATGAACTTTACCTTACAGGTTTTATCAATAATTTAGCGCGATCTCACTGGGGAATTGAAGGAGTAAACTTAATGTAATTGCAGATATAATTATTAGCCTGCTGGAATGCTTCGAGTTAAAATTTTCATCTCTTTAGCTGGTTAATCAGCACGTAATATGAGTAAGTATAATTTATTAGTTTTATAGTCATCCATTTTCAGAAATTTCAAAAACAATCCGACACAAGGGAGCAAAATTAATATGAAAGATTTTCTTTTTAACATATTCTATATCTTCTTGAGAAACTTCTTCTAAATTAGCTAATTTACAATATCTTTTGCCTAATGCATCTAGAAAAAGTTTCTTTTGCTCATTTGGTTTTCTTCTATCCTGTTTTGTCCATTCAAGTAATCCTAAATTATACATTTCATATAGCTGTTGTAAAAAACATTGTTTTTCGTCAGAAAAACCATTTTTAATTGGATTTTTTTCAAGCCATCCATAGTAAAAATAATCTTTTACATCTAATGTTTTTTCTTGATTAATTAATGCTAATATACATATTTGACTATATGTTAAAATATCCGTAATTTTTAATATATAGTTGCTTTCTGTTAAAGAAATTTCTGAAAAAGCTATGTTAGCAAATATATTACCTAGTATTTTTAATTTTTTCTCTTCATGTTCATCTCTACTCTTTAGTAAAACTCCTTCAAGTATTTCTTCTGAATATGGTCTTTTGTGATCATTTGCTTCAAAAAATCCATCACTTCTTGGTACACGTCCACAATTAAGATATATTTCTATTTTCTCTAATGCAAAGTAAACAGTAGTCCCTATTCTGTCTTTTTCTTTTTTAGATAAACTTCTGTCTGCAAAGTCAGACAGCAATTTTCCTAAACCTTTAGAAATCACTACTCCTAATGCTCCTGCTAAAGCACCTCCTACTGGCCCTGCTGTTAAAAATCCCATACTTCCGCCTATTGCAGCACCAGTGATTTCACTGCCAATAGAAATCCAATATCTTACTGCATCTTTTTCATTACTTTGTTTTTCAAGCATAGAAAAATATTTTTTTTATTGATATTAAGTTTAAGCTAATGTTATCAGAGTGGGCATTGCCCACCCTACTTTAACTATCTACTCAAAGAACTAGCCGGCATACCTAAAATATCCTCAAGCTTAGGCATCTGTTCCAACGGAATCACGCGCCCTTCATCCTCAAAACCAGCAATTTGATCAAAGTTCAAATACTGATACAAATTATCAGCAAAAGGATGAATCTTATTCGCCACAATATCAAGATATTCCTGAACTGTGGGAATACGTCCTAACAACGCGCAAACTGCGGCTAATTCTGCTGAACCTAGATAAACTCTGGCATCTTTACCCATGCGGTTATTAAAGTTACGGGTAGAGGTAGAAAATACAGTTGTGCCATCAGCAACTCGCGCCTGATTTCCCATACACAAACTGCATCCTGGCATTTCTGTTCTTCCGCCAGCCGCACCAAAAACGCTGTATACACCTTCTTCTTTTAACTGGTGTTCATCCATGCGGGTTGGTGGTGCTATCCACAGGCGAGTTTTGACTTCTCCTGCACCTTCTAAAACTTTCGCAGTTGCTCGATAATGACCAATGTTTGTCATACAAGAACCAACAAATACTTCTTGTACTGGATCATTAGCAACTTCCGATAATAACTTAACATTATCAGGGTCATTAGGAGCAGCGACAATTGGTTCTTTGATTTCGTTCAAATCAATTTCAATTATTTCTGCATACTCTGCATCTGCATCGGCTTCTAGTAACACGGGGTTGGCTAACCATTCTTCCATTTTGGCGACGCGGCGCATGATGGTACGCTCATCGTGATAGCCTCTGGCTACCATGTTCTTTAACAGTGCGATATTAGAACGCAGATATTCTGAAACTGTCTCGACACTCAGCTTAATTGTGCAACCTGCACAAGAACGTTCGGCGGAAGCATCGGTAAGTTCAAAGGCTTGTTCTACTTTTAAATCTGGCAAGCCTTCCATTTCTAAAATTTTGCCAGAGAAGACGTTTTTCTTGTTCTGCTTCTCTACTGTCAGCAAGCCTTTTTGCATGGCGACGTAGGGAATGGCGTTGACGATATCCCGTAAGGTGATACCGGGTTGCAATTCACCTTTGAAGCGTACTAAAACTGACTCTGGCATATCCAAAGGCATGACACCCAACGCACCCGCAAAGGCTACTAACCCAGAACCAGCCGGGAAGGAAATACCTAAGGGGAAGCGAGTGTGAGAGTCGCCGCCTGTGCCTACGGTGTCGGGTAACAGCATCCGGTTTAGCCAAGAGTGGATGATACCATCGCCAGGACGCAAGGCAACACCGCCACGTTGTGCAAAGAAGTTGGGGAGGTCGTGGTGAGTTTTGATGTCTACGGGTTTGGGATATGCAGCAGTGTGACAGAAACTCTGCATTACTAAGTCTGCACTGAAGCCGAGACAAGCAAGTTCTTTTAACTCGTCGCGGGTCATTGGCCCTGTAGTATCTTGAGAACCAACGGTAGTCATGATGGGTTCACAAGATGTACCAGGACGGACACCGGGTAAACCGCAAGCTTTACCGACCATTTTTTGGGCGAGGGTGTAACCTTTACCTGTGTCGGCTGGTTGTTGGGGACGGATAAATAAGGTGCTGGGTTCTAAACCTAGTGCTTGGCGAGTTTTGTCGGTGAGGGTACGCCCAATTAATAAGGGGATGCGTCCACCAGCGCGGACTTCATCGAGGATGGTGTCGGGTTTGAGGGTGAAGGTGGAAATTACTTCGCCAGCTTCGTTGGTAATGGTGCCTTTGTAAGGATAGATGGTAATTACCATGCCAGTTTCTAGCTTGGTGACATCGCATTGAATTGGCAAAGCACCAGCATCTTCGGCTGTATTAAAGAAGATAGGCGCGATCGCCCCACCTAAAATGTATCCGCCAGCACGTTTGTTTGGCACGAAGGGAATATCTTGTCCCATGTGCCACAACACGGAGTTAATAGCAGACTTGCGGGAAGAACCTGTTCCTACTACATCGCCAACATAAGCCACGGGATGTCCGATTTTTTTTAACTCCGCAATGGTTTCCAAGCTTCCCGGTTGGCGGGTTTCTAACATCGCCAAAGCGTGGAGGGGAATATCTGGGCGAGTTGTGGCGTGGGTAGCTGGTGATAAGTCGTCGGTGTTGGTTTCGCCAGGGACTTTAAATACTGTGACAGTGATAAATTCTGGTAGTTTGGGACGCGCAGTAAACCATTCCGCCTCAGCCCATGAGTTAATTACTTGCTTGGCATAAGGATTAGTTTTAGCTAACTCCAAAACATCATGAAAGGCATCATACACCAGCAAGGTTTTGCTGAGGGCGGCGGCGGCATAGCCAGCAATTGGTTCTTTACCTTCTCCTCCCATTACCAAAGGTGTTTCGGAAGAGTCGGAGACAGATGTGGTGGCAAATTGCAGCAATTCAATTAAAGATTGTACGTTATAGCCGCCAATCATTGTTCCCAACAATTCCACAGCTTCAATAGGGGAAATTATTGAACTTTTCACTTCCTTTTTCGCAATGGCGGTAAGAAACCCAGCTTTCACATAAGCTGCGGGGTCAACTCCAGGAGGTACGCGATCGCGCAATAAATGTAATAATGTTTGTTCTTCACCCTTGGGCGGATTCTTCAGTAATTCACATAATTCTGAGGTTTGCTTCGCATCCAACGGTAAGGGGGGAATTCCTAATGCTGCTCTTTCTGCAACGTGTTGACGATATGACTCTAGCATTTTTGTATTCTCCGTTGGGATGTTCTTCCCTTAATTATGAAATATTTTTAGATAAGACTTAGCTATAAAAGTTTACTTTATTTTATGGCTGAAAGCCTTACTGGTAATTGCTTATCATTATTTCTGTTTTATACTTAAAGTATAGTTTTCACTACCAATTCCAACTAAAGATATTTTAATTGCTGCGATCGCTATTGTTGTGTAATTAATTATTTTCCCACAGTCTCTTATGTAAATTCAATCGCCAATAAAAATGCTTTTTCAGTAAAAATAATGCTAAATTAAGTAGCTAAACCTAATTTAATCAGCCTCTGGCTCCGAAGTTTTCCCACCAGATTCCTACAGTTATATTTAGTTATAAATATTGGCAATAGTTTTTATAATTTATATAAATCCTCATCACTGCTTATAATTCTTCCGGATATAGTCAGTTTTATATGTAAACACAAATAGTAGTAGATGCACCCTTATTAAGTGATAGCCTTCAGCAAATGACTGAGGGCTTTTTTCTCGATAATTCAGCAACTCATTATTTAAAAATAGCTGGTAGTAACCCAGGTGCTAACCATACGGCATAGCCTATAAAGGCAAAGAATGAAGTAATGACAGCAGTGATAATATAACCAATACAAATCAGCAAACCATCTGCTTCAATTGTGGCAACTGCTAATAATAAAATCCCTACAGTGGGAATCGGATTGGTGAAAGGAATTGGTAACATTAATAATATTGTTAACCAAGAGATACATAGCCCATTGAGCCGCCAAGTTATAGGGTTTTTTGCTATTTTTTTTAAGCGAGGGCGAGTAATTTTTTCGACTATTTTGGTGAGATGTTGCAGATTTTTTAAGAGAAGTTGGGCAAACGGGCGCGGAAATTTATACCTAGCGATTTGTTTAGGTAGCCAAGGCGATCGCCTGCCAAAAATCATCTGTACAGAAACCAGCAAACAGGCAGCACCAAAAGGCCCAGCCAATCCAGGAGGCATAGGAAACAAAAAAGGCAAAACTAATAAAGCTATTACTAGGCTGAAACCTCGTTCCGCAGTCTCTGTCAAAATATCACCTAAAGTTAAGTGATGATTAGATAAGCGTTGCAGCAAGGATTTAATTTCTTGAGAAAATCTCAGATCCATTTGGCGTGAGTTAGAGTGAATTGCCACAAGACCCAGCTTTATTCAGTATATCAAGGTGAATATGGAGACTAATGCACCCAAATGAAAATTAGGGCAGTAGAGAACTCAGAAATGCTATTCCCAATTTTCTAAATTGGCGGGACTAAAACAGTTATGGCTTTGGGTATAACTTGAAATGTTGCCGGAGTATAAGTCGTGATTTCCCCATCAGTATTAATTGGGCGTGGTTTACGAGTGGAAATTTCAAATTTTTGTCCTTGAAGCGCTCGGACACTACGCCAACGAATATGTCTGCCTTGACGCATGGCGGGTAGCAAAGGTATGATTTGCCACCAGTGTTCTATCTCCAAACTGTAGAGATCTAATCTTTGATCATCAATAGTGGCATCGTGAACCACTGCCATCCCACCACCATAATAACGACCATTACCTACAGCAATTTGCACAGTTTTGACACGAAATGATTGATCCTTCATTTTTATTTCGGCACTAAAAGGGCGAGACTCCCAAATCACTTGTAACGCAGTCGCAATATAAGCAAATATTCCCCAACGACGTTTCATTTCTTTAGTAAGTTTTTGAGTAATTTTGACACTCAGTCCCATACTAGCAACATTAAAAAAGTGCTTACCGTTTACCCAGCCTAAATCAACGCGACGTAATTCCCCGTAGGCAATAATTTGGCAAGCTTCTGCTAAGGAATTAGGAATTGCTAAAGTTCTGGCTAAATCATTTGCCGTTCCTAAAGGTAAAATTCCTAAAGGTAATTGAGTTTCAACTAAGCCATCTACTGCTGCGTTCAACGTCCCATCACCACCACCGACAATTACTAAATCAACTTTATGTTGGTAACGGCGAATAATGTCTGAAAGATGTTTGGGATTTTCTGTAGATTCTTCTGTTAATTTAAATCCAAGTTTCTCCAGATAATAAGTTGCTTCTATTAATCGCTTCTCCCCTTGGCGGGCATGACGATTAACTAACAGCAATGCACGGGAATTTACTGGTAGTGACCTTTGCTGTGTTTGTGTCCAATTATCTTCTTCCATATAATTTGGTTAATTTAGCTAAGAAAAATTGTGTTAGCTTTGATAAGTTTTACTTGATGAGTTTAATGTTATATTTGTAACTTTTTGATTGATTTTGTCTAACTCGACCTTTATTGTATATTAAATATATTGATGACAATGTAATAAAATGAATATTAATGGCAATATTTTGGGCTGATAGGAATCATAGTTGATGTTTTCAACAGTCAGTATATTGCTACCTGAATTCTTTACTTTTGCCTGTTTCCTTCCTACACAAATAATTTAAGTAATCCAAACAGATTTTTCACCAATAATTATGTTCTGGATTTAGTGTAGATGTTTATGGAAAAATTTCATTAACTCAGAATAAATTTTAGTTATATTTACGAAGTTTTAATACTTTTGTATTTATATTTTCTAACATACTAATGCTACCAATACTAAAGTTGTCACAAAAATTACGATGATATCCGTACAAACTTTTGATGTATTGCTTTTGCAAATATATGAAATTGACAAAGAAAGTAATATTTATTTTAAAGTCAAATTGAATAAATACCAAATAGTATTTAAAATTAAGAATAATACTTACTAATTGTTAAAAAATAATAATTTTATTAAGAGGAATATTTAATCTAAATATTAATTAATTTTAAAACTAAATCTATTGGGTTATATTAAATAGCCGGATGTACTGACATTGGATTTTTTATTGATTAGTAAAATTAGTTTGATATTACTGGCAAAAAATAATTATTACCTGAGATTTATCCTATAAAGGGGATATTTTTATCGAGAAACATCTATCTTTAGCATGAATTAGCGAGGTTTTTAAGAAAGAATTAATACTCATTCCAGTAATATGTTAAAAAAACATAAAAGTTAGAGAAAAATCCTCTAAGAGGGGATTGTATTAGCTAGAAGCAAAAATATTTACTAGTGAATAAATAACACCCAAAAAATTACTACTATCGAAGTAATGAAAACATCTGCATTGTTATTAATATTTGGTTTATTCCTCACAGCTTGTAATGCGCCTCAAAATGCAGCAGTAGCTCCTAGCCCCACGGAAAATGATGCGACTGCACAACCTGTACAGAACCAAACCAAAAGCAAACTAATAGTTGTGACAACAGTTGCACCCATAACCAATATTGTGAGTAACATTGCAGGCGATCGCACTGAAGTCAAAGGCATAATTCCTGAAGGGACTGATTCTCACACCTTTGAACCCCGTCCTAGCGATGCCGATTTGCTGTCTAAGGCTAACTTAATTATCGTTAATGGACTGCGCTTAGAAGCCCCAACCGAAAAACTGGCAAAAACTTCTAAACCCAAAGAAACAAACGTTTATGAGCTAGGTAACAATACCATAAATGAAGCTCAGTGGATTTTTGACTTTAGCTTTCCCAAAGAAAAAGGAGACCCTAATCCCCATTTATGGGTAAACCCCAAATACGCAGAAGCTTACGCTAAATTAGCCGCCAAACAGCTAACACAGTTAGACCCCGAAGGTAAAGAATACTACGCTCAAAATTTAAATAACTACTTACAACGCTTGGACGCATTAGACAAAGTTAGCCGTGAAGTCGTAGCGAGTATTCCGGCTAAAAATCGCAAACTTTTGACATACCACGACTCTTGGGCTTACTGGGCTAGAGAATATGGCTTTGAGGTCATTGGCGCAATCCAACCTTCAGATTTTAAAGAACCTTCAGCGCAAGATGTAGCCAAACTCATCGACCAGATTCGCAAAACTGGTGTACCCGCAATTTTTGGTTCGGAAGTCTACCCCAGCAAAGTTGAAGAACAAATTGCTAGAGAAGCGAAAGTCAAAATAGCAAACACGGCTGATGATGAATTACCTGGAACAGGATCAGCTAATGCCATAGAAAATACCAATCCTCAACATACTTACATTGGCATGATGGCAAACAATCTGCGAATCATTGCCGAAAATCTGGGGGGAAATCCCCAGTTAGTGGACAAGCTAAACACCACCAATGTTGTTGGCCCAGCTACCACGGCTACTAAATAACAAAGTGCGGAGTGTGGAGTGCTGAGTTGTAAGTTTTTAGTCGCATATTCTACCTTGTCCCCCTCGTCCCGCACTTCACACTTCACACTTCATACTTCATACTTTTTACTTCTTGTGTGCATGGAAACAATATTAGAAATTAGAAACCTTACCTGTGGTTTCCAAAACCAACCAGTATTGACTAACGTCAATTTGTCCTTATATCCTGGGCAACTGTCTGGTTTAGTGGGGCCTTCCGGTAGTGGGAAAACAACCCTAATCAAAGCAATATTAGGGTTGGTTCCACTTTGGGCTGGGGAAATTTGGTTTCGAGGAAAGCGCTTAAAACCGGGAACTGCACCACCAAAGGTCGGTTATGTACCGCAGGTAGAAACGGTAGATTGGAATTTTCCAGTAACAGCATTAGAAGTAGTCATGATGGGGCGTTACCGCAAGCAGCAATTTTTACCTTGGTCATCACGACGCGATCGCATCATGGCCAAGGCACTATTAGAACGGGTGGGAGTAGCGCACATCGCTCATCGACCCATTGGTGAGTTATCTGGCGGACAACAGCAACGAGTGTTTATCGCTAGGGCGCTAGTGGGTGAACCAGAAATTGTGCTTTTAGATGAACCAACTAGTAGTTCAGATTTGCGTGTGCAGCATGAACTGTTACATCTGTTAGCAGAACTTAATCAACAAGGTTTGACAATTCTCCTATCAACCCATGACCTCAACTCGGTGGCGACGCATCTGCCTTGGGTAGTGTGTTTTAATCACAGCATTATTGCCCAAGGTGAACCGAGTGATGTGTTTACTCCTGCAATTTTAAAAGAGACTTTTGGTGCAGAAATGGTGGTTTTTCATCAAAGCGATCGCATTTTGATTGCTAACGCAGGCACTTCGTTACGCCATCAAATGCAAGATAATTTGCCGCAAATTTTGCGAAAAGTCCATTTAAACCACAACGGACACAAGCCTTAATCCTCAATTCAAAATTAAACACATGGAGTTTCTGCTCAAACCTTTTCAGTATGAATTTTTCAGTCGCGCCGTTATTGTTGGGATGATGGCGGGGCTATTGTGCGGGGTGATGGGTGTATATATCATCACTCGCCGTATGAGTTATATTGCTCATGGCCTTTCCCATGCAATTTTGGGCGGAGCCGTACTGAGCTATGTTTTAGGACTCAATTTTTACATTGGCTCTGGGATTTGGGGATTTGCCGCCGCCTTGCTCATTCAATATTTAACTGGGCGTAAAGTCTACTCGGATGCAGCCATTGGAATTGTCACAACTGCAAGTTTTGCTTTGGGTGTAGCCGTAATTAGCACCTATCGCAAATTTAGCCAAAACTTTGAAGCGGCTTTATTTGGTAATGTATTGGGCGTTTCCCCTACGGATTTGTGGTGTGTAATTGGGGTAACGTTTGTGATTTTGAGCTTAGTGTTTTTGTTTTATCGCCCTTTACTGTTTTGGTGTTTTGACAGAGAAGTAGCACAGGTGCATGGCGTACCTGTAGTAGCTATGGATACATTATTTGCCCTCATGCTGGCAACCTTGCTAGTAGCCACACTTAACGTTTTAGGCGTGACATTAATTATCTCTGCGGTCGTAATTCCTGCGTCTATTGCCCGACTTTTGAGCGATCGCTTTGGCTATATTATGATCATTTCCGGCATTTTAGGCGCAGCGATCGCCTTTGCTGGAATTTACCTCAGTTACTACTTAGATATTGCTTCTGGTGCAAGTGTGGTTCTGCTGTCAACCTTCATTTTTGGCTGCGTACTAGTTTGCAAAAGTATTCAAAGTCGGCGTAAACGCTACATCCCACCTCTTTCCACCCAACATTATCAAGGCTAATAGTCTTGTAATATCGCCTTCAGTGAAAGATGGATGATTAAGACAGTAATGAAGCAGGTTTCCATCTTTCTAGAAGTCTGAGTATGAGTTTTGGGAAAAATTGATTATTACCTCATAAACTTCCCATACATTCATGTCGCGATCGCAACTTAGAAAGCTGTTGATTGGTGAACTCAGTTGGAAACGGCTAGTTCGCTCATTGTTGTTTATTTACGGCTTTTTCGCATTTTATGTCTTTTTTAGAGCAGATAGCATGATTTTTCTGCCTCAGCCTGCTACTTATCAAGACAATGCCAGTATTTTGAAAGTACCCGTTACTGACAAACAGAAGATTTCGGCGGTGTATTTACCTAATCCCAGAGCAGAGTATACAATGCTCTACATCCACGGTAACGCCGAAGATATTGGTGATGTTCAGCCGTTTTTAGAACGTTTACATCAATGGGGATTTAGCGTTTTTGCTTATGACTATCGCGGTTATGGCACTAGCGATGGCAAACCTGGCGAATCTAATGCTTACCAAGATGCTGAAGCTGCATACACTTACCTCACACAGCAGCTAAAAGTCCCAACGACGAAAATTATCGTCTATGGACGTTCTGTTGGCGGAGGATCAGCTGTTGATTTAGCAACACGTCATCCTGTGGCTGGCTTGATATTGGAGAGTACATTTACATCTGCTTTTCGAGTTGTTGTACCTTTTCCCTTACTTCCCTTCGATAAGTTTTCTAACCTGAAAAAACTTCCGCAAGTCAATTGTCCAATCTTAGTTATGCACGGTCAAGCCGACCAAACTATTCCGATTCAACATGGATATACACTATACTCAGCCGCACCTGATCCTAAAATGTCATTGTGGGTAGATGGTGCAGGTCATGATGATTTTACTTGGATTGCAAATGAGAAACATCGAAAAAGTTTAGCAGCATTTGAGCAACTAATTAAGAATCGTAATGTTAAATGAGGCGATCGCACTCAACTACCCCAATCAGCTAGTATTACATAACTACTCAAAGTAGCTGTAGATGATAGATTGAGTGTAATTGAATATTTAATAAACTCACCTTGATTAAACAAGAGAGTAAAAGCTAATGGGTAAAGTAGAAATCTATGATCAAGACTTCTTAGAATGGACGCAACAACAAGCTGAATATTTAAAAAAGGGACGTTGGGCAGAATTAGACGTTGAACATTTGGTAGAGGAATTAGAAGCATTGGGGCGCAGTGAACAAAGGGAACTTGGTAGCTACTTACAAGTGCTAATGATGCACTTACTTCAATGCCAGCACCAACCTGAAAAAAGAACGCAAAGTTGGAATAATACACTTTCTAACTGTCGAGATAAAATTCAAGATTGTTTAGAAGATACACCAAGTTTGCAACGTTTTATTCAAGATATAGAGTGGATAGAGAAATACTATCGACGTGCGCGTAGAGATGCAGCCAAGGAAACACAAATACCAATAGAAATATTTCCAACTGAATGCCCTTACACAATAGCTCAGATTCTTGACCCGAATTTTCTTAGTTGTTAAGTTTCAAAAAATTCTCATAAAACACTTTCAAATGTCTATCCACATTACCTTTCACAAAACAGGCCAAGAGATTAAACAAGCCATAGCACAACGTCAACAGCAACTTCAATCACGGCTTGATAAACGAAATCAGGTGCTAAACACATTCCTGCAAGACATAAAAAAAGTTCGTTCCTACATGATTCGTAGTTCTCGATACGATTATGGTCATGGCGTTAGAAGCGGCTATACTCTCTTCTCGCAAGATGATATTTCTAGCGAGGAAAAACAAGAAATTCAGCAACTTTGTAACCGGATTTTTGAAATTGAACAAGAATTACATCGGCTGGCTTTGATAGCTGCTCACCTCAAGGATGAACAGGTTCTCGAACTCACGCTTGAGGATTTGATTGGTTACGGCTTCAATGCGGGTGGAGTTGAAGGCGAAGATTTATAAGGCTGTTCAATTTTAGTACAAATATACTAAAATTTGTAACAAAGCTTTTTATCTTCACTCAAATGTGCCACAATCTGATTTTCTAACCAGGTATAGATTTTATTGTGACACGGAATACACAAGGATTTTTAAGTTCACCTATACCTATGTTATCAAGTCATGAGTTGTTGCAGTAAGTAGGGACACATGATGGATTTCAAAAGTTTTTCTGAGTTACGTGAGTTTATTCGCCGCTACAATTCAATATCCGTTTTGGAGATAGGAACTCAAAAATGCTGGCAAAAGTGGGAAACTCAATACTCAGATCATATAGATAGGTCGCATAGTAACACCGAACGCAATTATGCTGTCCGGCTCATGTTAATTGCTAGTGCAGGTAATCCCCATCGGAGAGAGAAGATTAGTGTTCAGACGTTTGATAATTTAATTTATACTTACCACAATTGGGGTGGACACACTATTTCAGATCAGCGTATTCTTGAAGAAGAAGTCAACATTATATTAAGCTCAATCTTAGATTGGGAAAATAAAAATGAAAAACAAGTACGTAACTGGACATTAAGGCTAAGTAGTATTTTAAATAAAGAAGTAATTCGTACTCATATAGCTGGTTTATTCATACAACGTCTAGGAGCTTTTCAAAATGCTGGTTTTGGATATCCACTTTCTCGTATACACAGAACAATCAAGCTAATTGAGTTATTAGATCGTCGCTCAAATCAACAATTTTCAAATGATTTTTTTAATCATATAGGTCTAATTCCAACAAATTACTTCAGGCAATTTTTAGCTTGTTTATCTCTGTTTGGCTTCTTTGCCAAAATAAAAGGTTTTTTGGATTTTTCTCAGCTTCCTGTTATGGAAGATGAACTTGAACAATTAGGCATTAATTCAGAAAATTTAAAAGTATTTGTTAAACAAAATAGTACACTTTTCTCATCAAAAGCTGATACTTCATTTCGTAGTAAGATCAACAAAACTCTTAAGAGTGTTCCTGATTTTTATCAGCCGCTATTTTACAACTATTTACTAGAGATTCCTTTTATTGAATTGAATAATGAAAAATTCTGTTTGCCAGATCCTTTTTCTTTTACGGAATCATGCTGGAATCAGATAAAAAGTATTGTTGTTAATCATAACCGAAGCCGCGCGTTTGAAGATTATCTTGAAAATGTACTATTTCCTTTTATTTGCCCCAAATATTTTGAAAAAATACCTGAAGTCAAAAATTCTATCTCTTGTAAAGATAAGCGTGCTGATTTTCTTATTACAACCCAAAATTCATATATCGTAGTAGAGTGCAAAAGTAGTGTTATGTCTTCGGATACCAGTGCTTATTTTCAGGCTGATAAACTTGCTGATCTTTGGTGTCGGATTCACTCTGCGTTGGAGCAAATTGCAATAACAGTAGAGGCTCTTAATCTGAAGGATAAGCCTGTGATTCCTCTAATTATGACTTTTTATGACAGTATTGCTGCATCTACAGTTTTTGGAGAAATGGTAAAGCAAACTGATTATTGCTCTCTTATGGGGTTGAATATACCGCCAGTTGTCTATTCTCTACATGAATTTGAACATTGGATTTCTGATAGAAGTCTCAACAATTGGTCAGAATCAATCCTTGCAAAACAGAACGCTTTGTCTCCGGTATTACCTGACAATAAAGGACATAATTATGAACACTTAAATGATATTCATATTCTTTAACTCAACTGGGCAACGAGTTGATTTTCTAACAAGGTGTCATTTGTCAACAAATCTTCAACGGAGATTCGCAAAAATCTTTGCTCATCAACTTGAAAGAGGATTTTCACGCGATCGCTCCCCGGATACCCTGGCGGTGTGAGTTGAGCAATGGTTCTCGCGCCTGCGCTATCATTCAGAGGTTTAACGGTGGTTTCACCGCTATCGAGACGGCGAGTAATTAAGCGATCGCCATCAAAATAAACTTCGGTGTTGCCTGTGTCTGCGCCCAATTCCCCAATAATTAATTCGATGCTAGGTTGATTCTCCACAGATGCGCCTAAAAATAATTCCACCGCTTGATTCATTGGGTAAGCTTGCCCTGATTTAATAATCGGATGCCAACTGTGGCGTTGGTTGCGTCGATCCCAGTAACGAATACCATAACTGTGGTAGAGAAAGTCTTTGATTTCCACGCCTTGAGATAACTGCAATGCACCTTGGGCGATCGCTTCAAAAGGCTTTTCGCAACGGATTTTTTCTGGTGCAAAATACTGTTTTACCCATGTCTGCACTGCTGGTAGTTGCACAGTTCCCCCAACTAACAACACTGCATTAATATCTGCGAGTTCAATTCCCTGGCGGCGTGCTTGCTGCAAGAGATTGGTCATTGACTCGTCTAGGCGCTCAAAAAATCCGTGTTCTTTGAGGATATTTTCTAACTGATCACGGTCTAAATTTAATTCGTAACTGGTAAATGTTTCATCGTCAAAATAAACTTCACTGGCTTGGTTTTGAGTTGATAGCTGAATTTTGACTTTTTCGGCTAATCTTGTTGTCAACGGACTCACCGCCAATTCTTGAGTTTTGGCAAAGTAATCAACTACCCAATTATCAATATCTGTTCCGCCTAAATTTTGCCCAGCTTTTGCCAATACACGCGCGGTTTTGACTTTTTGCTTGGAATTTTCCGCTAGGGATTTATTACCAAATTTAAGCAAAAATCCGATGGGTTTAGTGTTTCCTTGTGCGCCTTTATCCAAGCTGACTAGAGATAAATCTAATGTACCGCCACCAAAATCAATCACCAAGAGATTTTCTTGATCAGCCAAACCGTAACCCAAGGCGGCGGCGGTGGGTTCATCTAACATCCGCACTTGTTCGACGGGGAGGCTTTGACAAACTGTACCTAACCAGTGGCGATAAGCTTCAAAACTATCGACGGGGACAGTTAATATGAGCGAGTCTAAGCCGCCTTCTAAGGGTGCTAGTTGGGCAATCACTTGATTGAGAAACCATTGTCCAACTTGTTCAAAGGTGAGAGTTTCTCCGTCTAATTCTGGTAAAAAGCCTTGAATTTCTGCACCAATACCGCGTTTGAAGCTGCGAAAAAATCGAGATTCGCCTTTGAGATCTAAACCGCGATCGCGTACTTGTTGCCCTACTAAAACTTTACTCTGGGCTGCGTCTTCTACATACACCAAGCTGGGAATCAGTGGGGGATTGAGACTCTGTTGAATTGATAAACCAGGTAAACTCAGAGTTTCCGCCTGCTGGGTGACAGGATTCCAACGGGCAATGACTGTGTTGCTAGTACCAAAATCGATTGCGATCGCCATAGTCTTTTTATTATTTCATGCCAAAGCGCAAAATTTTCTCAACAAAAATATTATTTTCCCATAAGCCAGCAACTACGCAAATGGGCGATCGCTTCTTCTTTTCGTTTGGCTTCAACTTCTATCCACGGTGCTTGATAATAAATATCAGGCATATCGGTAATTAAATCACTGTGTTTTCTATCTTTAAAGGCTGTTTCACCGTTAGAAATATGAACTAATTGCCAATCTGGATTTTTCCAAGTTGATCGCGCCGCTTCAAACATAGTAGCCACACTCGGATCATTGTAGCTATCTAAATTTTCGTGACAAATATGGTGATGAGCGTCAAATACCAGCGGAATTTCGGCTTCTTGGCAGACTGCTAAAATTTCACTAGCACTATAGGCGTATTCGTCGTTTTCTAAAGTTAAGCGACTTTTGATCGCTTCTGGTAATTGTAAAATCACTTTTACCAACTTTTCGGCGCGTTGCGATTTCCCACCATGAATATTCATCAACGACCAAGGCGAACGAGGTAAACCAAGTAAATCTAAGTCTCGCGCGTGTCTAGATAAAATATTAATACTGGTTTGTACAACTTCTGGTGAATCAGAACTCAACACTACAAATTGATCAGGATGCAGTACCATTCTGATACCAAGTGCAACTGCGCGTTGACCAATTTTGCCCAACTCATCAGCCATTTCTTCTAAGAGATTTTCGCCAATTTGGTCTTCTAAATCATTCATGGGGAATAAATTAGAAGTCATTCGATAGAGGCGAATTTGATTCTGTTCACAGAAAGTCAAAGCATCATGTAAACGCTGCAAGTTATGTTGATAAAGTTGCCGTAATGTGCTTTCCCGTTCCGCCAGGGAGAATTTTAAGTAACGCGTGCGTGTGATTGTTTTAAAGCGAACTTGCTGAGAAACTGTAATACAAACTAAGCCTAAGTTTGGCAGAATAGTTTGCGGCTGTTGCTGTTGATTCACTAGATTTTGGCACTGGATAATGGTCATTTTTGCAAATGCTGGAGTTTTCGCTACTTTATTGATTGAACTAATTTCTGCCTTCTCTGCTAAGTCTCTCTAGGATGAATTTTCCCGATATTAAATTTCAACAGCAAAAATTCATCCCAACGTTAATTTATCCAATGCGCTGTCGGGATGAATTGCGATCGCCAAGACAGTCAAGATATCAGGCAATATAAATAACAGCAAAAGACTGTAACCTGTAACCTGTCACCTATCACCTACTAAACTTTAGTGCGATCGGTCAAAATTTCATAACCAGTTTCTGTCACCAAAACTGTATGCTCAAACTGAGCCGATAGGGAATTATCTACTGTTACAGCTGTCCAACGGTCAGCTAATGTACGGGTGTGTTTAGAACCTGCGTTTAAAATTGGTTCAATTGCTAAAGTCATTCCCGCACGCAATTTCACATTCGGCATATCTCGTGTGCGAAAGTTAAATACTGAAGGTTCTTCGTGCAAGTTCCGACCTACACCATGTCCGGTGAATTCTTCTACCACGCTATAACCATTGGCTTTTACATGGTCTTCAATCGCTCCAGCCAAGTCAAGGAGATATGCACCAGCTTTAACTTGTTCTATACCTTTATATAAAGCTTCTTCAGCTACACGAATTAAGTTAGCCGCTTCTGGGGTAACTTCACCAACAGCAATTGTAATACAAGAATCGCCGTGGAAACCTTGATAATAAGCGCCTGTATCTACTTTTAATACATCCCCTGCACGGATGACTTTCTTGGGACTGGGGATACCATGTACTACTTCGTTGTTAATACTGGAACAAATAGAGCCAGTAAACCCGTGGTATCCTTTAAAACTTGGGGTTGCATCCATTTCCCGGATGCGTTTTTCTGCGTAAGCATCCAAGTCGGCTGTTGTCATTCCTGGTTTGACTAGTGCAGAAATTTCTTTCAATACCGTTGCAACTATTTTCGCCGATTGCCGCATAATATCAATTTCACGCGGCGATTTGATTTCGATTCCTCGGCGTTGTTTTTTTGCTGGTGTGACTTTAACTGGTTGAGAAAGCAAGTTGCTAAAAATGTTCATGTGCTGATAATAATTACTGATACTTTGTCGCTACGGAGCCTATGCTTTTTCTAGGATAATTGAGAAACTATATCTATATTTAATTTATAACAGTTCATAGGCTTGAAATTCAGTTGTTGTCTATGTTTGATGATTAGTTTATGTCCGCATCTCACAAATGACCTATAACTGATTTTTTCCAGGTAATTACAAATTACCGACAATAATTTCTCCTGTCATCCCAGCTTCAGTATGCCCTGGTATGGTACAGCGTAAACTATATTTTCCGGTTTTTAAAGGGACAAAAACCCATTCAGCTTCTGCACCTGGCTTTAATTCTAGTTCGTGAATAGCTCCTTTAATTTCTACTTTGCCGGCTTCTACTTTTTGTGTCCAAATGCCATCAGCAAAATCTTTAGCTGTAAAGTAGTGTTTTAATTGACTGGGATTTTTGAGTTGTAGTAGATAGCGTTTACCTGCGATGAACTCTAGGTGATTTGGTTCAAACTTGAGTTCGTTGGCAGAATTACCTAAGTTTACTGTAATTTCTGTAGCTGGTTGTTTTAGCAAATCACTAGGTAAATTAGCTGCAATTGCTGAGGGAATGAAATCGATAAAACTCAGGCTTAGTATCAAAGACAATTGAAATATAAATGCTTTCACTAAAAATTTTTTCATTACTTTTTTGTCCTCGCTAAAAAAATGACATTGACAATTCATCATTAATGATGATTTTTATCTGCAACAACAGCAGGCCCAGCTGTAACTACTACAATTTTATCTGGGTGGAGTAACTCACGGGCGGCTTGATTGACTTGGGCAAGGGTAACTTGTTTAATTTGATCAGCGAAGGAATTTAGTTCTGTTATGTCCATTCCCCGTACCTGATTCATGAGAATTGTATGTGCTAATTCTTCAGGGTCAGCGAGGGAAATTTTATAGTTGCTAATTAAGGTATTTTTAGCTGTTTCTACATCGTTTGCTGTGACACCTTGCTGATGAATTTCTTGTAAGAGTTTGCGGGTACTAGCGATCGCTTTGCTACTATCTTCAGGACTAGTTTGCATTTCAATCCAAAATGTCCCAGAATTTTTTTGCGCTTGCAGGTAGCTATATATACCATAAGTTAAGCCTTGGCGATCGCGCACTTCTGCTCCTAAGTAACTAGATAATGTATCGCCTCCCACAATTTGATTTAATACTACAGCTGCATAATATCGTGGGTCTTGACGGTTAATCCCTGTACTACCCATAAAAGTAATAGCTTGAGTTTTACCTGCAATCACAGGGTTTACACTTAACCCACTATCTGGTAAATTCACCTCTGGATATTGTTGCTGTGGTGGTTGACCACTAACTGGCCAGTCTCCTAATTCTTGTTGGATAAGCGATCGCACTTGAGTAGGTTCAAAATCTCCCACTATAACTAGCACTGTTGTATCTGGACGATAATATTTTGTCTTAAAAGCAATGGCATCCTCACGCTTAATTCTTTGTAGACTCTTTTGAGTAGGGAAGGTATGCAGGGGATGTTGTTTCGGGTAAATTGATTGGACAAAAATTCTTTTAGCTACTTCTGCGGGATCATCCAGTTCTTGTTTGAGGTCTGTTAAAGCTTGCTGACGATTTAATTCCAATTCTTTTTTGGGAAATGTACTGTTTTTCACCGCATCCGCGAAGGTTTGAATCAAGATGGGTAAGTCGGCGGCTAAACTATCAGCTTCAATCCTGACACCTTCACGATAAGCGGTAAAATCGAGCGATGCACCTCTTTCTTCTAAGGCTTTAGCCAAAGTTAAGGCATTTTTGCTTTTAGTCCCACTCATTAAGTTATCAGCGACGAGGGATGCTATTCCCGCTTGATTTTCTAAATCAAATTCTGTTCCCGCTTTGATGTGGCCGTTTAAAGTTATGGTAGGAGTACTTTTATCTGGTAATAGTAATACTTGCAGACCGTTAGCTAAGGTGAATTTCTCTGGTAGAGCAGGGTTAGAAGTGTTGTAACTGCCATTGTGAGAAACTTGCTTAATAGCATCCGTTGTTTCTTCTAATGATGGTAAATATTTATCCACCTCTGATGCGGGTACAGGTGTAGTAGCAGCTAAATTTTCTGTAGTTTGATTTAAGTTGATTTTTTTACCAGTTTCCGTGATTTTTTCCTCAGTTGGCTGGAATAAGCCGACTACACGCATTTCTGGTTTCAGGTATTTGTTAACTACATTAATAATATCCGCATCTGTAACTTGACTAACAGCCGTTAAATAACGTTCAGTATAACGATAGTCACCAGCGGTTGTTTCATCGTTAGCTAATTGCATTGCTTGGCTGGTAATATCACGATTACTTAAAATCACTCCAGCTTCTACCTGCATTTTAGCCCTAGTAATTTCCTCCGCCTTCACCCCTTTTTGCGCTAAATTAGCGATCGCACGATTTAATACTGTTTCAATCTTTTTCAGATCTTGATGATCATCTGCTGTCACTAACAATTCATACCAGCCAGCATCTCGCAAACTAGCGACAGAAGCTGTTACTTCACTCGCTAAACCAGATTCCACCAAAGCCTGATAAAGCCGTGAATTCCTTCCCTCTGTCAAAATGTAATCCATCACTTCTAAAGCAGGAATATCTGGGTGATTTAAATTAGGTAATGGATAAACTACTTGTAGCATCGCTGCTGCTCCCTGTTCTCTGAGTAAGATGGGAGTGTTGAGTTTTGTTAGCGGTAGCGGGGCGTTTAGCCCGTGCTGAGTAAAAAATTCTTCCCCTGTCCCCTGTCCCCTGCCCCCTGCCTCCTGCCTCTTCGGTAATTTACCAAATATCTCTTTGACTGTTTCTAGAGTTTTCGCTGTTTGGAAATCTCCGACAATCACTAAAACAGCATTATCAGGAGTATAAAATTTCCGATAATATTCTTGTACTTGTTCAACTTGGAACTTTTCTACATCTGCTTTGTTACCACCAACAGGTAAACCGTAAGCATGGTTAGGAAATACTGCGTGCATTACAGCACGATTGAGGCGATATTCTGGACTATTTTCATAGCCTTGTAATTCTGAAATTACTACCCGTTTTTCACTTGCTAGTTGCTCAGGCTCAATGAGAGAATTTTGCATTCTATCTGCTTCTAGAACTAACAATGCTTTAAGTTTGTCTCGTTCTATAGTGCTATAGTAAGCCGTTTGGTCGTAACTAGTAAAAGCATTTGAGTCGCTACCTAAAGCATTAAATAACCTACCAAATTGAACTGGACGGTCTTTTGTACCTTTGAACATCATGTGTTCTAGCTGATGTGCAATACCATTTACTCCTGGTGCTTCATGGAGTGAACCGACTTTGTACCACATTTGCACACTCACAACTGGTGCAGTATGTACTTCTTTTGTTAAAACAATCAGACCATTTTCTAATATGGTTTTACGCACGTTTGCTGTTATGGTTGAAGAATTTATATGAGTTGCAATCAAGTTGGTTTTAATATTTTGAGATTTTAATGTAGCTGTATACTTGCTGTTAGCTGGTTGATCAGCTATCAAAAATACTGTAATTATCCAGAGACTTAACAGTAATAATGACCAACGATATTTATACCCTATAAAAAACCGAAGCATTTTTTTGGTAGATGTATTTATTAAATCTAATTACACACTTATAAGCGTAATTAGTAATAGTCTATTCTTTTTTCGGGATCGCTGAAATCAGCGACACTACCAAAGAAAAATTAGTCTAACAACAAAAAGTATATAAAGAGGTAAGTTTATTTAACCGAGTTTATTTAAAGTCCGAATAAATTCTAAAGGTAAACCATCACTGTCTGCAATAAAAGCTACTTCCCAAATGCGATCGCCTATTTGCTGTTGTGTTGGTTCTAAAAGGACTTTGAGGGGTGATAATTGTTCTGGCTGGCTTTGTGCTGCCAATGCAAAGCGTGTTTTTAAGTCTATCAGCCAGCTAGGTAAATCTGGGGTGACTTCTGTTAAATCAAAGGATAAATGATAATACCCCACATAATGCTCATCTGCAAAAGCATCTGGTGCTGGTTTTGGTTCGGGAATTTGAATCAGTTCAATTCGTCCGCCTAATCCTTCCATCCAACAAGCCAGGGTATAGCCTGTAGTGAAGCGTTCACATACTGTAAACCCCAGCAACTCATAAAAAGCGATCGCTTGATGAATATTCGCAGTGCGGATAGAGGCGTGGTGCATAATTTGTCAATAGTCAATTGTCAATGGTCATTTGTCCTTTGTCATTTGCATTTACTTATGACTATTGACTAATGACCACTGACTCTTATTCAAACAACCTGAAATAAGGGTAGCGTACAGGAACCCCTGGCTCTTTTTCCAGATCGAAATTAATCACTTCCCAGCAAGGTTCTGCTGTGGAATCGGGACTAAATTCTACTGGTAAGCCATATAGACGCGCTGATGTCGTCTCTGGCTGTCCAGAACGCCAAGGAGTGCTGCGTTCTAAATAACCACTCATCAACTCCTGATAACGTCTGGCAATAATTACCCGTGTCGCTCGGTAGCCTTGGGTATACAGTTTGTCCAAAGCTTCGTGAATTTCAAACCGTATCCCATCAGGATGAGTGTGTTGTCTATACCATTCCCCATTCCATCTGCGCCAATGACGACCTGACTGTAGATGAATTAACTCCTCAGTCGTAGGGTTGGCTTCAAACGCGCCATGACGAGGACAAAGATAGGTATCTGTAAGTGTCAAAGCCGGAATAGTTTGCCGACAATGGGGACACTGAATTTCGTGACCAAATATTGGGTACTGCAAACCTGGATTAATCATGAAGTGCGTACAAACATAATTTCTTCTTCACTAGCACCATTAGGTTCGATTTTACACTTCGGCTCCTCCACTTTGGGCGAATTGTTTGTAACTGCACGGAAACGTATTTGCAGTTTAGAACAATTGTAGACTGTGTTTTCCTCAGTGTAGAGGCCTAACAACATGATATTCTGGTTATGCAACCAGTCCCTCAACGGTTGGAGTTTCTCCAGTGTTCCTGGGTACCATATTCTTATTCTATCGTGTCTACTGCTTCTTACTGGCCATCTCCTGATTTTTCTCCAGCAGCCTTTGTCGCAGATAATGCTGTTGTCATAGGTTCTGTGAAAATCCAAGCAGGAGCCAGTATTTGGTATGGAGCAGTCATTCGGGCAGATGTAGAGCGTATTGAAATTGGTGAATGCACAAATATCCAAGATGGAGCCATTCTCCACGGCGACCCTGGTTTGCCCACTATTTTAGAAGATCATGTGACTGTAGGACATCGTGCTGTGATACATTCTGCCTATATTGAGCGCGGCAGTTTGATTGGCATTGGGGCAGTAGTTTTAGATGGTGTCAGGGTGGGCAGCGGTAGTATTATCGGTGCAGGCGCAGTTGTGACAAAAGATGTACCCCCTTTATCTTTAGTCGTGGGCATTCCTGGTAAAGTTTTACGTCAACTAAGCGAAACCGAAGCCGCAGAACTAATTGAACACGCTGAACGTTACAAAAAGTTAGCCTTAGTTCATGCTGGGAAGGGCAATGATCTTGGTTTTCACCAACACTAAAAGACTAAGAAACATGAAGAATAACAAATGACAAATGACTATTGATAAATGACTATTGACCATTCTGTAATTTTTCTTTACATAGAATGTTGGAAAAAATGCCCACTTCAGCTAAAAATAAAAATGAGAAGAGTTGATAAAACTTTAATTTCTACTTAATAGAGGGGTTCTAAATTATGGATATCGATTTTCGTGTAGCGATCGTTTTAGCGCCTATCGCTGTTGCAGCTGGCTGGGCTGTGTTTAACATTGGTGCAGCAGCTTTGAGACAAGTTCAAAACTTTTTAAACAGAGAAGCCTAAACATAAATTTACATTAGCACCTTCAAACCGACTGTTTCTGGTAAAGGGCAGTCGGTTTTGTTGATAGAAGGCAGAAGGCAGAAGGTTAAAAAATAAAATTTCACACTTCATACTTCATTTTGTGGATATCGATTCTTTACTTCAACCCTTGCAACATTTTGGTGTCAATCTGGGACTCTCACGTATTCTCAAACTATTGGCAAACCTTGGCAATCCTCACGATCGCATCTCGGTGATTCATGTTGCTGGTACAAATGGTAAAGGTTCTGTTTGTGCTTATCTGTCTTCAGTGCTGACAGAAGCTGGTTATTGCACAGGGCGTTACATTTCTCCTCATCTCATTGATTGGACAGAACGGATTTGTATCAATGAACAGCCAATTTCTTCAGAGGAATTGAGTCAACTTTTACAAAAAGTCCAGGCTGCTGTTTCCCCTGATGATGAATATCCCACTCAGTTTGAGATTATTACCGCAGCTGCTTGGTTGTATTTTGCCCAGCAACAAGTTGATATTGCAGTCATAGAAGTTGGGTTAGGCGGCCGTTTAGATGCGACTAATGTCTGTTCTGAACCCTTGGTGACAGTGATTACTTCCATTAGCCGCGAACATTGGCAACAATTAGGGCCAACGGTAGCCGATATTGCTAGAGAAAAAGCCGGAATTATCAAGCCTGGGTGTCCGGTTGTCATGGGTTCATTGCCAGCCGATGCCGCAAAAGTTGTGCGATCGCGTGCCGAAGAATTACAATGCCCAATATTTGCACCCCAACCTGCACTGCCAATCTCTCCAGGCTGGGCAGAATATCAGACAATTCAAAATCCTCGAAATTCAATTCAATATCCTCTACCGTTACAAGGGCAAATTCAATTAACTAATTCCGCTTTAGCCTTAGCAACATTAGAAATTCTCCAACAACAAGGTTTGCCAATTCCTGCATCAGCCATTATCAACGGTATGGCAAAAACCAAATGGCCAGGAAGAATGCAATGGCTAACTTGGCACAACCATAAATTATTAATTGATGGCGCACATAACCCCGCAGCAGCACAAGTCTTGCGTCATTATGTTGATAGTTTAAATCATCAAAATGTAACTTGGATCATGGGAATGCTCTCTACAAAAGAGCATAGTGATATTTTTCAAGCTTTGCTAAAAAACGGAGATACATTATATTTAGTCCCAGTTCCAGATCCTAATTCAGCTAATCCTCAAGAATTAGCAAATCTTGCTAGTAATATTTGTCCTGAACTATCTTTTTGTCAAACATATTATGATTTAACATCCGCCTTAGAATCTGCATTTACTGACACAAGTAATTTAGTAGTTTTATGTGGTTCACTGTATTTAATTGGTCATTTTTTAGGCACATTAAATCCTGCGTAAACAAAAAGATACCCGACTTCTTAAAGAAATCGGGTATCTGAACCTTGCCAACTTACCGATTATTCCACTGTTGCGCTGCATCTTCAACAGCTTTATCAACAGTTTTCTGCCCTAACATAGCTGCTTGTAAATTGTCATAAATCGCTTTTTGCAATTTCTTGAAATCCTTTAGTTTTGGTGTTAAAACCTCAGCTTGTTGTAATTGTGTGGCACTAATAACTCTAGCTTTTTCCACTGTAGAAGCATTAGCTGGCATATCTTTAAAGTAACTATCAGATAGTGCTTTAGTAGTCGAAGGTAAAACATTTGCAGCTTTAGCAAAAGCTAATTGATTTGCGTCATTCGTGACAAATAAAGCAAACTTAGTAGCAGCATCAGGATGTTTAGTTGCACGAGGAATAATTACATTCATCACCGCCACATTTTTTTTACCTGTATCGCCAGTAATTTGTGGTGCTATAGCGGAAGCTTGAGCAATTTTTGGGGCATTATTAGCTATTGTTTTGAGAAATTCCGGCCCCGAAGCTAAAAATACAGTCTCACCAGATTGATATAAATCAATAGCATGACGATGACCTTGGGTTAGTACCTCTTTTGGTAGTAGTCCTTTTTTGTACAAATCAACCCAATATTGAAATGCAGCTTTACCTTGTGGTGAATTAAAAGCTGCTTTACCTTCAGCATCAACTAAAGTCACACCCATTTGTACCAAAGACTCCATCACTTCCCCGGAATCTTGCGGTACAAAAGTGATAAAAAAGGCATATTTACCAGTTTTATTTTTAATTTGTTGTGCTACCTCTGCTAATTCTGCGTATGTAGCCGGTGGTTTACTGATACCTGCCTGTTTTAATAATTCAGTGTTATAAATAGTTAGCCGTGTTGTGAGATACCAGGGAATTCCAAAACTTTTGCCATTAAGTGTACTGGCTTTCCAAATGTTGGGTAAATATGCAGAACGCACATCTTGGGGAATCGTGGTATCTAGGTCTAACCAAGCATTTCGTCCTGCTAGTTGGGATGCAAAATCTGGATTGAGGTTAACAACATCAGGTGGCGTTTTTGCGGAGACAGCTGTTAAAATTTTGTTCTCCATAGCAGACCAAGGCACATCAACCCAGTTAATTTTTACACCGGGATTTTGTGACTCAAAATTAGAAATCAAAGTTTTAAAGTAGTCAGTAAATTGAGGTTGGAGTTGCATAGTCCAAAACTCAATATTGGCTACTTCCGTTGTCGCTTGTTTTGGACTTGTGCCGACGTTACCTGTGCTGCAACTAACAATCCAACTGGTCAATAAACCAATTATTGCCCAAGCTGTTAGTTGTTTGAATTTTTGCAATCGAATCATTTTACCAGTATTTTCACCCTTGATAGAAATGAAAAGCTTATGGAGAATTAACGAGATTATAGGCTAAATCAATTACCCGTAAAGACGCAATATACTGCGTTGACAATTTAAATTTTCAATTTTAGTAGTCCGGCGGAACTGTGGTGAAAAGCTTCAATAGTCTGTTTGGCAAATCTAATAAAGGGGTTGGCATCGAACTTGCTTCAGAACGGGTAAATATCGTTCAGTTACGCAAGATGCGCCAAGGTTTAAAACTAGAATCTTTGACATCTTTACCAGTTCCCGAAGGTGTGGTGACAGATGGTCAAATTACTGACCCCCCAACAATGGCGCAAATTATTCAGCAAGGTTTGGCTGAAAGTAAAATCAAGGCTTCTCGTGTTGCTACCGGTGTACCTGGACGAGATTCTATCGTACGTCTTATCCCAGTGCCAGCTGAGTTAGATGACAAAGAATTACGTGACATGGTGTTAAATCATGAGGCTGGTTTGTATTTACCATATCCCCGTGAGGAGGCTGATGTAGATTATCAAAAACTTGGGTATTTTGTAGATGAGGATGGCATTGAAAAAGTACAGGTATTGTTAGTTGCTACTCGCAAGGAAGTGACAGATACATATCTGAGTACGTTTGAGCAGGCAGGATTGCAAATCGATGTTTTAGAGATTAACAGTTTTGCGCTGATTCGGACAATCCGTGACCAACTGCGGCAATTTGGCCCACAGGAAGCGGCGGTACTGGTTGACATTGAGTTTGACAGTACAGAAATTGCCATCATCGTGAATGGAGTTCCACAATTTTCACGGACTGTGCCAATTGGCACTTATCAAATGCAAGAAGCCTTAGCAAGGGCTATGAGTTTACCCAATTCACGGGATATGGAACTTTTACAGGAAATGACTATTCCTGCGACTCCTATGGATGGTGGGCAAACTGGGGTTACAGGAATTAACCCTGGTATGGCAGCGATGATGAGAGTTTTGGGAGAACTCACAGATGAACTGCGCCGTTCTATCGATTTTTACTTGAATCAGAGTGAAAATTTAGAGATAGCGCAGATTATTTTAGCTGGGCCAGGTGGCGGACTGCAACAGCTAGACGAGTTCTTTACACAACGCTTGAGTTTGCCAACGACTCAAATAGATCCGGTTGGGGCGTTGTCTTTGCAAGTTGACGAACAAAAATATCCAGCTTTACAACGCTCTGGTTTAGCGATTGTACTTGGGCTGGGAATGCGGGAGGTATGACAGAATGTACAGTTTAGATGTTAACTTTCTCAAAGACCGCCCGATTTATCAAAATAAAAGTGACAGAAAAGGGGGTCGAAAACTTCCACCGGGAGATCCTAAACCAATTTTTTTGGGAGTTGGATTAGGCTTATGTTTACCTATTTTTGCAGGGGCTGGTTGGTGGATACTGCAAAGTAAAAATGGTGAACTAGAGCAGAACATAGCACAGCTACAGCAAGAAGTCACTAAATTAGATACAGAAATAGGAAATGTTAACAAAATCAAGGAAGAAACGAATGCAGTTAAAGGGGAAACCCAAAGTTTAGTAACTGTATTTGACCAAATTCGGCCTTGGTCAGCAATGTTACAAGATTTGCGCGATCGCATTCCAGGTGCAGTACAAATTGAGAACGTCAAACAAATTCCACCCACGCCAGCCGCAGAAGGCCAACCGCCCAGTAATCCAGCTGGTGGGATCGAAATCACCGGAGTAGCGCGGTCTTTTAACGATGTCAATGACTTCTTATTGAGTCTGCAACAGTCTCAATTTTTGAAAGCTTCAGACAGCAGAATTACCACTGCAAACTTAATAGATGCACCGCTACCACCAACTACAAATACATCTAAAGTTCCCATCAAACCGCCGCAAATAGTTAAATACACCATCCAATCGAGTTTAAGTGATGTTCCAGCTTCCGAATTAGTCAGGGAGTTAGAACAAAAAGGCACGATAGGACTAGTAGCTCGAATTCGCACTATGCAACAAACAGGAGTCATCCCGAAATGACGCTGAGTGAAGATTTGAATTTCGCCGATCAGGGCGAGGAATTTGATTCAGGTGCATCGCCCTACCCCGTAGTGTTTGGTATTAGCTTCACTCCCCAAATTATTGGCATAATCGCGGGAGTAGTGGGGCTGTTTGGGGCTTTATTTATACTGCTCAACATGGTGATGCCAGCATGGGACAACTATCAACAGCAGCAAGCAAAAAGTGGGGAACTACAAGGACAAATTGACCAGAAAAAAGCCACCCTCAAACAAATTGACCAAGTAAAAAAAGACTTAGCTGATGCAAAACAACAAAAAATTCAGGTTTTAGGCTTGTTTTCTAACGAAAAAACTTTAGATACGTTGCTACTAGATTTAAATCGATTGGTTGAGTCTGGTAATGCTCAAGTTCCACCTAATGCTGTTAAAGCCAAACTCCAAAAGTTTGCACCAACTACTAATAAAGCAGAACCGATTACAGATGGCTCTTTGGGTGTAGCAGTCGATAACAAACTGAAACGTATAAGCATAAATGTCGAGTTTGTTGGCACTTATGAGCAAACTCAATCTATTCTGCGAAATATAGAGCGTTTACAGCCTTTGTTAATAGTTAGAGATTATCAGTCAGTCTTAGCTCCAGTACAAGCTAATACCCAATCAGGCAAAGTCATACGTCAAGTAGGGCCTCCGCCAATTACTACATCTTTCCAATTACAGGCTTTAATACCACTTACGCCAGAAGAATTAGCTGCGGCCGTGCCTAAAGCGCCGCCTAAATAATAGTACTGTTAGCGGTAGCGGGGCGTTTAGCCAGTACTGAGTTATGAGTGCTGAGTACTTTGTCTCAACAAGTGTTGCTTAAAAATGTTTATAAAGTGAGGAATGAACTGTGAAACAGCTTCACGGTAATAGATTAATGTTGGGTGCTGCTGCTTTGACATTTTTGGCAGCACAACCAGGGTGGGCGCAGATAACGCAAGTTAATGATGTCAAGTTAAATGCTGTTGATGGCGGCATTAACGTTGTTTTAAAAACATCTTTAGGTTCTCGCCCACAAGTTTTTACGACTAAAAGAGGTAAAACTTTAGTTTCAGATATTATTAATGCTCAACTACGTTTACCACAAAGGGGTAACTTCCGTCAAGATAAACCTGCATCGGGAATTGCTTCTGTTGAAGTTTTGCAACTAGATGCTAATAGCATTCGGGTGATAGTCACTGGTGACAACGATGCACCAGGTAGCCAACCAGTAGTGCGAAAAGATGACAGAATCACCCTCGGCTTTGCCCCATCAACAGGAACCACCGCATCAGTCCCAACACCAACAACATCGACAGTGCCATCTGCAAATGTGCCTGTGCCAGTGCAACCAAATCAAAAGCCAGATGTTCTTGTTCCTAACCCAGAAATTAGTATTGATGGCAGACCTGCTCAAGCTGCTGGCCCTGGTCAACCAGCAAGCCAAGCTCCGCCTTTTTTGCCTAGAGCCGTTGCCCCACCAGTAGGAGATATTGCGGTTTCGGCCACAGATGCTTCTCCGAGTGTGATTGATTTAGGAACCCAAGAACGTGTTCCTAGGTTGGTGCTGCGAGATGCACCAGTACGGGAAGTTTTATCACTGTTGGCTCGTGCAGCTAATCTAAATTTGGCTTATATCAGTGGCGATCCTGCTGGAGGCCAGCAAGGTGCTGCTCCTAATGCCGCAGGCTCTCAAACAATCTCTTTGGATATAGAGAACGAGCCTGTACAAGATGTGTTTAACTATGTCTTGCGTTTAAGTGGTTTAGAAGCTAACCGCAATGGTCGTACAGTTTTTGTTGGGACTAAATTACCTAATTCAACTCGTGATGTTGTTGTGCGTAGCTTGCGACTAAATCAGGTAAACGTGGGAGTTGCGTTGAACTTTTTAGTTGGGATGGGGGCTGAAAGTGCAGTCACCAGAGAAAGGCAAGTAACTAATGTTACTGCTGTGCCTGTGGGTGCTGGATCTAACCCAGTCACTCAAAGTCAGACAACTACAGAAACGAGAATTGAACGTCTCACTCTTGATGATTCTAAATACACAACACCTTTATTACGAGGGTTACAAGCATTAGGTGATGAACGGACAAATTCTATAACTTTGATTGGCCCTGCTAAACAGATTGATATAGCAATTTCTCAACTAACACAGCTTGATATTCGTCGCCGTCAAGTAGCTGTTAACGTCAAAATTGTTGATGTTAACCTTTTAAATACTCATAACACTAATACCAGTTTTTCATTTGGTGTTGGCAATAATTACTTTACGAATGATGGAGGTGCTGCATCTTTGAATTTTGGTGGTTCTAGACCAGCGACTAGTGCTGAAGTTGCAAATAATGTAACTGGGGGTGCGCCTGTGACTAGTAACCCACTTCAAGGAGGAAATATTTTCCTCAATTCAAATAATCCTAATGGAGGAACACCCAGTGCTGGCGTAAGCTCTAATCCATTACAACCAGGCCTTACAGCGTTTACACAAGGAACAAGTTCAACTGCAATTGTACCGACATCTGTTGACCCAGTGACTGGTCAACCAACTGGTTATACTAATCAAACTACTAGAACTCCAGACCAGTATACATACAGTCTACCATCTCTGTTCCAGTTCCCTAAACGCTTCCTTGCTAGTTTGCAAGCTCAGGTGACAAGTGGTAATGCCAAGATTTTGACAGACCCAACGTTAATTGTCCAAGAAGGTCAGACTGCTAACGTTAATCTAACTCAAGAAGTAGTAGGCAATATTAAGAATGAAGTAACTCGTGGTGATAATACTTCTGTGCAAACAGTTACTGCTGAGAAGACAAGTGTGGGTTTAACACTAGCTGTTAAAGTTGACAGAATTGATGATAATGGTTTTGTTTCATTATCAGTAGCTCCTGTTGTTAAGGCTCCTCAATCTTCAGCAGAGATTAATGTTGGCGGTAATAGTCAAAGTATATTTTTAGTATCTGAGCGATCGCTAAATTCTGGGTTGATTCGTTTACGTGATGGTCAGACATTAATTCTTTCAGGGATTATTCAAGACCAAGACAGAGTGACTGTTTCTAAAATTCCTATTTTGGGAGATCTACCACTGATTGGTTCACTGTTTAGAAGAACAAACAAAAATAATCAGCGTAATGAGGTAATTGTGTTGCTCACACCTCAAGTTATGGATGATTCGGAAAACTCTTCTTACGGCTATAACTATACTCCTAGCCCAGAAGTAAGGCAAATTCTTGAGCGTCGTGGTTTGAGTGCGCCTAAACGGTAAGCTGTTAGAAAAACGATAATATCAACGAAAAGCAAAGATATCCGACTTCTTGAAAAAGTCGGATATCTATTTGTTTATGAAGTCAAAACTAAGTGGATGCAGGAACAGTTTTAAGCTGCAACAGACATTCTATCTTGTTCACGAGCATCAACTACTAAAACTAAGCATAAAGCTGCGATCGCCTTTTGCCATTCTTTTCTAACTCGTGCATCTTCTACACCATCAAATAAACTGATCAGGCGGGGAACTGAAGTTTCTAAGGCCGGATGAGGTACTGGACGGTGTAATTCAACTAAGTGAGTTAAACTTTCTTGATTGTTGATAAAACCAATTACCCATGCTGTTGCGTGATCTGGGCTTGCGGGAACACGTTTAACGCCTAACTCATTTTTTAGCCAGTTGTAAAAAGGTGGTAATTCTTGGGCTAGAACTGCTCCGGCTGTTGGTAATGTTTGCTTGAGCAAGCTAATATCTAAATCTGCTAATTCTTGTTGTAATTCAGGTAAAACAAGCACTTCATTCAGCGATTTTGACAATATCGATTCTAGTTGTGCTTGGGAAAAATTTAAATGTTGGGCGAACGTTGTATGTAGCGAGTTCATGTTTGAAACACCTAGAAATCAATAGTTCAGTTTTGCTGGATTTGGGCAGCAAAGTTATGATTCAAATATAGATAACTTAGAGGTTTTATTTTAGTATCTCAAGGAATATAGGATTGTATTTAAAGGTTATAAAACCGCTATAAAAATGTATTGACTCATTCGTAGACAAAAATATACCCAACTTCTTCAAGAAGTCGGGTATATAAATCTTTTAAATTGTAACAAATCAAATTGAATCGCTATCTCAATATTTTTTCAGAAAAACCATAGATATTTTAGATGTTGCTAATAAAATACCAGCTAAATGATGCTGTTACTCATGTGAGTGTAGAGCTTTGTTATCTGGTAAATTCCGAGGATTTTCGAGAGGTGGCTGCTTGATGATAGGCGTTTCTACAGGAGTAATTTTGAGAATGCTTTCTGGGGAATAACTACTACTTTGTTGCAAAAATCCGATTTCTCTTTCAAATTTTTCCCTTCCTTCTCTAAAAAAGCTGGATTCTCTAGGATGGTATATTCCATTAGCTACAGTTTCAGGGATCTGTTGAGCATTGACTGGAGTGATTAATGACAATGCTCCTGTAGTGACCAAGGTCGCTATAACGAGGTGGGAGGATATGGAGTATTTCATCTTTTTTGTGTTGTGCCAAACAGAGCTATAGCAATCTGATTTGGTTCCTGAAATTATTTTCTCAGAAGGCAACAGGGAACAGGAAAAACTTTGGCCGCTGTACGGAATTTTTACAAAAATCCCGTAGGAATCCTATAGACAGGATAGCATATACTGAGCATCGGACTTTTTGTTGTGCAACCAGTTGACTTTACTACCCTTAAATCTGCTTGTAGCGAACTACGCGCTTACTGGCTGCCATCGCGTTTAGAACAAGTTTATCAGCGCGATCGCTACACTATTGCTATTGCATTACGCACCCTGAAACAACGGGGTTGGCTGGAAATTTCTTGGCATCCCCAAGCTGCAAGAATTTGTATTGGTGATCCGCCGCCGCGATCGCCTGATACTTTTACTTTTAGCCAACAACTAGTACACCAATTGGGTGGTTTGGCTTTAATCGGTATTGAAGCGATCGCCCCTTGGGAGAGGGCGATTGATTTACAATTTGCTCGTCGTCCGGGAGAATCTGCGCTGTATCACTTGTATGTGGAAATTATGGGCAAATACAGTAATGCCATTCTCACTGATGCCAATAATTTCATCATTACAGCCGCCCATCAAGTTAGTGAGCAGCAATCGAGTGTCCGACCAATTCAAACTGGACAGCTTTACGAATTTCCACCTAAACTGACTGGGCCTGTTCCCAGTTTGAGCGAATCTCCAGGACGTTGGCAAGAACGGGTGAGCTTGGTTCCTGGTGCAATTAAGCGTCAGCTAATCAAAAGTTATAGCGGGTTAAGTGCAGCACTGGTAGATTCTCTGCTGTTGGCGGCGAGTATTGCACCAGAAACCACAACTGATCAACTGAACTCTGAAGATTGGCAAAAACTATTTCAACATTGGCAAGAATGGTTACAAGCTTTAGATTTAGATAAATTCCAACCAGCTTGGACAGCAACGGGTTACACGGTAATGGGTTGGGGTGCAGTTGCACCAGTTAAAGATACTCAATCATTGTTGAATAAGTATTATACTGACCAACTAAATCAACAGGTATTTAGCCAATTACGCCATCAACTGACCCAGAAGTTACAAAATATTCTGACAAAGCTAAAAGTTAAAGAGCAAGCTTTTACAATCCGGTTGCAGCAATCAGATCAAGCTGATGATTATCGCCAAAAAGCAGATTTGTTAATGGCTAATTTGCAAAATTGGGAACCGGGAATGAAAGAAATCACCCTACCTGATTTTGAGACAGGTGAACCAGTAGCGATCGCCCTCCAGCCTGATAAAAACGGTGTACAGAATGCTCAATATTTTTACAAGCAGCACCAAAAACTCAAACGCGCTCGTTCCGCAGTAGAACCGCTATTATTGGAAGTACAGTCAGAGATTGATTATTTAGAGCAAGTAGAAGCAGCGATCGCCCAAATCGAAAACTACGAAACAGCCGAAGATTTGCAAGCTTTAGAAGAAATCCGCGATGAGCTAGTTGGACAAAAATATTTAGAAGACCCAGAATATCGGAATCGCAACGCTAACGAAACTGCTATCACCAACTTCCGTCGTTATCGCACCCCTAACGGACGAGAAATCCTAATCGGTCGAAATAATCGCCAAAATGACCAACTAACTTTTCGTGTAGCGGGAGATTATGACTTGTGGTTCCACGCGCAAGAAATTCCCGGAAGCCATCTTCTCATGCGTTTAGAACCCGGTACTGTTCCCGACTCAACTGATTTACAATATGCTGCAAACCTTGCCGCATACTACAGCCGCGCTCGTCAAAGCGACCAAGTACCAGTAGTTTATACTCAGCCAAAACACGTTTATAAACCCAAAGGAGCCAAACCGGGAATTGCAATTTACAAACAAGAGCGTATTCTTTGGGGGAAGCCACAGTTAGTCAAAAGTCAAGGGTCAATGGTCAATGGTCAATCACCGTAACCCTTCTATCTTCTGGTTTGTTGAAATATTCTCAAAGATGGAAGCCAAGCCCAAGTAGTTTTATCTTTTTTTAGTAAATTTTTAAGAAAAAACTGTGTTGGCTGTTACAATATTGTTAAGAAAAGTTGCCCGTTGCATTTTTGGGAACGCGCAATCGGGTTTTAACTCTATTGAGAAGACAACGCGAAAAAACATTTTATAGACCAGCTGTGGGAGGCTGGTCTTTTTATTTTTAAATGCTTACTAATAAATCTGTCTTTTGGCACTGGTGAAATAACTGAGAAACAGACCATGATGCTATCTGGAAAATGACTAAAAAGTGTGTAATTGATGACATTTGCAGTTAGCAAACATTCATCCAAAACATTATTGAACGGGAGGATACTGCGTGAAAATTGGCGCTCACTACTTAGGTAACGGAGAGTGTGAGTTTACTGTTTGGTCTCCCACTTTAAACAGTATTGCAGTAGAAATTTTAACGCCAGAGCCGCAGTTAATTCCGCTGAAACCGCAGACAGAGGGATACTGGCAGTTAAAAGTAAATGATGTGTATCCAGGTACACTTTATCGATATAGATTAAATGACCAAGAAGCTTTTGCTGACCCAGCTTCGCAGTTTCAACCCCAGGGTGTTCACGGGGCTTCTCAAGTTATAGATCATGAGTTTGAGTGGACAGATACAACTTGGGCTGGTGTTCCTTTGGAATCGATGATTTTCTATGAACTTCATGTAGGGACATTCACGCCGGAAGGAACTTTCGCAGCAATTATTCCCCGTTTACCAGAACTGCGGGAATTAGGAATTAACGCGATTGAAATTATGCCCATTGCCCAATTTCCGGGTGATGATCATATTCAGCCTGATTTGGCATACCGTAACTGGGGGTATGATGGCGTTTATCTTTATGCAGTACAAAATTCCTACGGTAGTCCAGCAGATTTAAAGCACTTTGTGAATGCTTGTCACGCCAATGGGATTGCTGTGGTGTTAGATGTGGTTTATAACCACTTTGGCCCAGAAGGTAATTATATGGGTCAGTTTGCGCCCTATTTTACGAGAACATATAAGACACCTTGGGGCAACGCAATGAATTTTGATGATGCTCATAGCCAAGGTGTACGCAATTATTTTATTGAAAATGCTTTGTATTGGTTGCGAGACTTTCACATAGATGGGTTGCGCCTAGATGCAATTCAAGCAATTTATGATTTGGGTGCAAAGCATTTTTTGTGGGAACTGGCGGAAGTTGTACATAATTTCTCTCGTGGGGAGACATGGAAACGTTTTTTAATTGCGGAAAGTGACCTGAATAATCCGCAAATTGTGCGTCCGCCAGAATTGGGAGGATATGGAATTGATGCACAGTGGAGTGATGATTTCCACCACGCATTGCACACATTGTTAACAGGCGATCGCCAAGGTTATTATCAAGACTTCGGTAAATGTGCCGATTTAGCTAAAGCTTACCAAGATACTTTTGTCTATGATTGGCGGTATGCGCCACACCGTAAGCGTTTTCATGGGATATCATGCAGCGATCGCCCATTATCTCAGTTTTCAGTCTGTATTCAAAATCATGACCAAATAGGAAATCAAATGAAGGGGGAACGCTTATCTGAGCGAATTTCCTTTGGTGGTTTGAAGTTAGCTGCTGGTGCGGTGTTGTTGTCACCTTACTTACCGTTACTTTTCATGGGTGAAGAATATGGCGAAACTGCACCTTTTATCTATTTTGTCAGCCACTCTGACCCCGATTTAATTCAAGCTGTGCGTGCTGGACGCAAACAAGAGTTTGAAGCGTTCCACTATGAGGAAGACCCACCAGACCCAGAATCGGCGGAGACTTTTTTGCAATGTAAATTGAATTGGGAATTGCACCATGAAGGCCAGCACAAGGTTTTATGGGATTGGTATCGCCAGTTAATTCATTTACGCAAAACTCATCCGGCGTTGTTGAACTATGACCGCAACAGTATTGCAGCAACTAGTGATGAAGACAAAAAATTAGTTGTGGTGCGGCGTTGGTGTGAATCGAAGGAAGTGATATTGGCGATGAATTTTAATTCGTCGTCGGTGGGGGTGAGTTTACCTATTCAGCAACGTGCGCGGAAGTTGTTGGACTCTGGTTGTGAGGCTGCGGAGTATTTGTCTGTGGGGGAAGAGGTTGTGTTAGAGGGTATGAGTTTGGTTTTGTATGAGGTTTAAGAGGTTTTTTTAACGCAGAGGTGCGCTGAGGTAGGCGCGAAGGGGCGCGGAGTTTTTTTTGAGTTTATTTATATTTAAGTGAAATTTTATGCGGATACCCAAGGCAACTTATAGGATTCAGTTTACACCCCAGTTTGGGTTTGATGATGCTATAGCGATCGCAGCCTATTTATCAGATTTAGGTATTTCTGATTTATATGCTTCGCCGATTTTTAAGGCGAGGACTGGTAGTACACATGGTTATGATGTGGTAGACGCTACGCAATTAAATCCGCAATTAGGAACAACGGAAGATTTTCAGGCTTTAGTGGCGGAATTACAATCTTTGGGAATGGGTTGGCTACAGGATATTGTGCCGAATCATAATGCTTATAGTAGCGAAAATCCATATTTAATGGATGTGTTAGAACATGGTGCAGATTCTAGCTATACCGATTATTTTGATGTTTGCTGGAATTCTCCTTTTGCTAATAGTCAAGAGCGCATTCTTGCTCCTTTGTTGGGAGATTTTTATGGTGAAGCTCTGGAAAAGGGAGATATTCAACTGCAATATGAGCAACATGGTTTAACTGTGAACTATTACAGTTTAAAATTACCTTTGCGTTTGGAGTCTTACAGCAAATTTCTGACTTACAATTTAGGGAAACTTACGCGCACACTAGGCAGAAATCATCCTGATTTTATTAAACTTTTAGGCATTCTCTATATTCTCAAAAGTGTTCCCTCGGAAGTTGCGGGGAAGCAACGTCAAGACCAAATTGCTTTTATTAAAGGTTTGATTTGGGAACTCTACAGCAGTAATGATGATATCCAAGAATTCGTTAGAGAAAATCTGAAAATATTTAATGGAGAGCCAGGTAATTCTGAAAGTTTTAACTTACTAGATGATTTACTCAACGACCAGTTTTATCGTCTTGCTTTCTGGAAAGTTGGCGCAGAGGAAATGAACTATCGCCGTTTCTTTACTGTTAACGAACTCATCTCAGTTAAAGTTGAAGAAATGCGCGTGTTTAACAATACTCATAGTTTAATTCACAAGCTCGTCGAAGAAGGCGTATTTACTGGGTTAAGAATTGATCATATTGATGGGCTATATAACCCTACGCAGTATTTAGAAAGACTGCGGGAAAAAATGGGTGATGTTTATATCACTGTCGAGAAGATTTTAGAACTCACAGAAGATTTACCGAATTATTGGCAGATTCAAGGTACATCAGGATATGACTTTTTGAATTATGTCAATGGTGTATTTTGTCAAGTTCAAAATGAAATCTTATTTGATAAGATATATAGTTCATTTATCGGTTCACGCTTTAATTATTCATCACTTGTCCAAGAGAAAAAACATCTAATTCTCGAAAAGAATTTAGCAGGTGATGTGGATAATTTAGCAAGCTTACTGAAGAATATTGCCAGTAAATATCGCTATGGTAATGATTTTACATTGAATGGATTGAAACGAGCGATCGCCGAAGTCCTGATGCTATTCCCCATCTACCGTACTTATATCACTCCCGATGCAATTCCAGATAGCGATAAAGCCTGCATTCAAACAGTAATTAACACAGCAAGAAAACAAGTACCTCTGTTACAGCATGAAATGAACTTTTTAGAAAAAGTTATGCTGTTGCAGTTTGATGAGTCTCTCACCCAAACAGAAAAAGAACAGTGGATTTATTTTGTCTTGCGGATGCAGCAATATACTGGCCCACTCATGGCTAAAGGTGTTGAAGATACTACTTTATATGTTTATAACCGACTAATTTCCCTCAACGAAGTCGGCGGAAATCCTAGTCATTTTGGAATTACTATCGAGCAATTTCATAACTTTAACCAACAGCATCAAGCGAATTGGCCTCACACTATGAACGCCACCGCTACCCATGATACCAAGCGCGGCGAAGATGTCAGAGCTAGGTTAAATGTGTTGTCAGAAATCCCCCAAGAATGGGAACAACAAGTAAATAGATGGAGTGAACTCAATCAACAACATCGTAGCCTTGTTGATCGCAACGATGAATATTTTCTCTATCAAACCCTAGTTGGCGCATTTCCTTTTGCGGAACACGAACAAGCCTCTTTTGTGGAACGGGTGCAAGAATATATGATTAAAGCCATCCGGGAAGCAAAAGTTCACACCGCATGGTTGCGTCCTGATGATGAATACGAAGCAGCTTGTACCACTTTTATTCAGAAAATCCTTGACCCCAACTTATCACCGCAATTTCTCGAAAACTTCCGCCCTTTTCAACAAAAAATTGCCGAATATGGCATATTTAACTCCCTTTCTCAAACTCTCCTCAAAATTACTGCGCCTGGTGTCCCTGACTTCTACCAAGGAACAGAACTCTGGGATTTAAGTTTAGTTGATCCAGATAACCGCCGTCCCGTAGATTTTGAATTACGACGTGGTTACTTGAGTACCATCCAGAAGCACATCAAAACCGATATTTTGGGCTTAATTGCAGAACTCCTAACCAATAAAACCGACGGGAGAATCAAACTTTTCTTAACTCTACAAGTACTCACAGCCAGAATCACATATCTCTCATTATTCCAAAACGGCGAATATCAACCAATAGAAGTCCACGGAACCCACGCCAACCATATCATCGCCTTTGCCAGGCAACATAACAATCATACAGCGATCGCCATTGTCCCCCGTTTCCTCACAACTCTCATCCAACCCGGACAACTTCCAATAGGTGAGTCAATCTGGCAAGATACACATCTAAAACTCCCCGCCAAAACTTGGCAAAACCTCCTCACCCAGCAAACCCTAAAAACCGAAAACACTCTACCCATCGCCACCGCCCTCTCCCATCTCCCCGTAGCCCTATTAATTGCTGAATAACTTATACAACCAACGTAATCAGAAAATCTCTCTTTCACCCTCTCCGCGCACCTCCGCGCCAACCTTTGCGTACCTTTGCGTTAAAAAACATGACCCAAAAACTTACCAGCCCACCAATAACCGCCGTCCGTACCTACATCAAACAAACCTGGAAAACCCTCACCCGTTCCCACCAACATTTATTAGAATCAGCCCAAGACACCAAACTAGAACACAAACCCAACACCCCGTGGCTAGTTTACATCTCCCCTCAAGAAGACTGTAATACAGTCAAGTCTGTATTAGAGCGATCGCTATCTGCTAAAGAAATGCAGCAAATAGAAATTCGCACCTTACCCAGCGAAGTCGAAGCCATCGAAGAACACGGGTTGTTATATCTCCCTGGCGCTTATGTTGTTCCTGGCGGGCGTTTTAATGAAATGTATGGCTGGGATAGCTATTTTATTCTGCTCGGTTTACTGCGGGATGAAGAATGGGAACTAGCCCAAAGTCAAGTTGATCAATTACTTTATCAAGTCCAGCATTACGGCACTATCCTCAATGCCAACCGTACCTATATGCTGACGCGATCGCAACCCCCCGTCCTGAGTATGATGGTGCTGGCATTGTTCCAACACACCCAAGACCAAGCATGGTTAAAATCAACCCTGCCATTATTAGAACAATTTTATTACTACTGGGTAGTCCCGCCCCACCTCAATTCGGCAACAGGCTTATCGAGATACTATGCTTTAGGCGAAGGAGCAGCACCAGAAGTTTTGTTTTCGGAACTGGATGAAGCCGGACGTAGCCACTATGAACGCGTCAAGGAATATTATCAACAATTTGAAATTGATGACTATGATGTGAGTCTGTTTTATAACCGCGAAACAGACGAACTCACAGACTTATTTTACAAAGGCGATCGCTCTATGCGCGAGTCTGGGTTTGATATCACCAACCGCTTTGGCCCTTTTAGTGTGGATATCATTCATTATGCGCCAGTGTGTTTAAACAGTCTGCTTTATCAAATGGAACAAGACTTGGCGCAAATTTACGAAATTTTGGGGAATCCTGAACTTGGAAAACAATGGAGCGATCGCGCGAGTCTCCGTCGTGAGCGTATCGATCAATACCTTTGGGATGAAGACCAAGGACTGTACTTAGACTATCACTTCTACAGTAACCAACGTCGTCATTATGAGTTTGCTACTACCTTCTATCCTCTATGGACAGGACTGGCTTCTCCTGCACAAGCTCAACGAATTGTCCAAAATCTGAGTTTATTTACTGCACCAGGAGGAATTTTCACCAGTACCCGTGTTACCGGAAATCAATGGGATGCGCCTTTTGGTTGGGGGCCACTAACATTGATTGCTGTCCAAGGACTTTGCCGTTATGGATATGATGCAGAGGGTCATGATATTGCTGATAAGTTTTTAACTATGGCGATTAAAGAATTTACCCGATGTGGTTTTTTCGTGGAAAAATATGACGTTGAGCGATGTTCTGCTCAAGTTTCTGACGAGATTTGCTTTGGTTACAGTTCTAATGAAATAGGTTTTGGTTGGACTAATGGAGTTATTTTAGAACTTTTGGCGCTGCAATCATTGGACTTAAAGGATTAATCAACGGCAGAGGTGCAGAGATCACCGAGAAAAGAAGTTTGAGAGATTCTTTGTGTAAGTGATAAATCCAATAAAAAAGTAATTGAGGATAAGCCAACAGCCTATCCTCAATCAAATCATCAAAATTCAGCTTTAGCGTTTTACCACTACTAAAGTCCCTGGCTTCGTCCAGTTGTACAATTTTCGCGCCTGCTTCACTGGCAAATTCACACAACCGTGGCTGACTGGAGTGCCAAAACGGTTATGCCAATAAGCACCATGAATCGCATAGCCTTCATAGAAATACATTGCATAAGGAACATCAGGAATGTCGTAGCCGCTACCCCGCATTCTATTAGTGCGATACTTCGACTGAATATGAAACCTACCAACGGGTGTAGGAGTAGCGCGTTTACCTGTAGATACAGGAAAGTTGTAAACCAGCTTTTCGCCATCCCATGCACGTAAGCGTTGCTGGGATAAATCAATTTCAATCCGGCGAGGTTGGGATACTTGTCTACTGTCAGATATTTGGATGCTGTTGTTATTGAGCGACGCGGCTGTAGCTATCACAGAATTGGGATCAGCTGTTGGTAGCGCCGAGGAGAAAAAAGTTGCTAACAGCAGCGCTACACCTGTACAAAAATTTCCTGAGCGACGAATTCCAACATTACTAGTTTGGGTTCGCATTCTGCATCACCTTCTAACAACGCGAAAAATATGTTGTAGTTTTCATAAACGTGACAAATTGCCAAAACAATTCCTAGTTGTTTATGGAATATCTACGCGGATGTTCCGCCAATACACCAATACCAGTATCAGGCGAGACTAATACAGCAGCTACGTACCAAGGTTGGATCTTTTAACTAGGTCGAAAGAAGTAAGAATGTCAGGTTTTTCCTCACTTATACCCCTACATTTCTATACCTTCGTACCTAGAGTTGATTTTTCCTCCCACTGCTCAAAACTCTCGAACCTTGGTTTGAGTGTTGACGGCGATTTATTTCACATTTGGAGTTGAAAAAGTGCAAACTACTGAATTTGATATTTGCACTTGTAGTTTTACACAGGACTTACGCAAAAATATATGGGCTGACTAGAGTACTCTAGTCTTCTATTTCTTACTTCAAGTTAAGTTGTGGCGATTCCGGAGCCGGAATCAGTAATGTCTTGATTTGCTGTGATTTGTCTGCTTACTTGTGGATGACCACAGGTGTTCCTAAAGATGCCCAATTGAATAGCCATTTAGCATGGTTAGGCGCGACGTTGATGCAACCGTGACTTACTGGTGTGCCGAATTTTTTATGCCAGTAGGCTCCGTGAATTCCGTAGTTACCTTGGTAAAACATTGCATAGGGAACGTTGGGAACGTCATAGTCTCTGCCGCGCATTCGGGTTGATTTATGCTTAGATTGAATCTTAAAGCTACCTATCCTCGTGGGAGTAGATTGTTTACCAGTGGAAATAGTAACTGCATAAACAGGTTTTTTTCCTTCCCATGCGGTTAATCTTTGGGTTGACAGGTTAATTTGAATCCAACGTTGGTCTGATTTTTGCAGAGTTTGGATTGTTTGTTTAACTGTCTCGTTTTTGCCACTAGCTGTGACTGTATTTGTGCTAATCCCAATCACGCTCAAACATATTGCCGCACCTATAACCATTTTTTTGAAGTGGCAGATGGGGTGAGAATTAATCAGACTTTTCATGATGTATGCAGTTGCAAGAGGGAGTCTTAAGAATTTTTTCCTTTTTACTTTGTAGCCTAAAAATTCAGTAAGTGTGTATTTTGCTACGCTAAATTCTGTATTAGGTTACTAGCATGTTGAGCGATCGCTTGCCAATTTTCTGCAATCACCAACTTTTTCGGAAATAATTCACTACTCAAGCCCACCGCCACAGCCCCCGCTTGGATAAATTCTGGGGCATTTTTTAAAGTCACGCCACCTGTAGGAATTAAAGGAATATGACCCAATGGAGCTTGTAAACTTTTAATATAACTGGCTCCTCCCAAGGCTTGCACAGGAAACACCTTCACGCAACTAGCGCCTTGTTGCCAAGCAGTCACAATTTCTGTAGGAGTCAGCGCCCCAGGAATGATCGGCACTTCTTTTGTCACGGCGGCTGCAATCATTTCTAAATCAATATGAGGGGAAAATAAAAATTGCGCTCCAGAGGCGATCGCATCTTGTAACTGCTGCACGTTGAACAATGTACCTGTACCAATCAGACAATCAGGTAATTTCATGCGGAGTTTAGCGATCAATTCTGCGGCGCGATCGCTATTCCAGGTAATCTCTATTAGCTGCATTCCCCCAGATGCTACCGCCATTGCCATCTGCTCTCCTAATTCTATTTTTGATGCACGGATAACGGCGATCGCTCTGTTTTTTCGCAACTTTGATAACCAATCTTGATTAGACATTCTCGCTGGGACTTGAAATAAGGCATTAAATTCTTCACTACCAGCGTGACACATCATCTAGAGGAAACGGGACAAGGTAAATACTCTGCTGAAAACTTGCTTGTTGCCTCAAGCTATGCGATATTTAATATACATCACTAACTCTATCGAAATACCGTATTTAATATCTAGCCGTAAAAGGTAGTAAAAATGGCAATTGCACAGCAAAACACAGCATCCTTGACTATCAGCTTAAATAATTCTCAAAATATTCATCAAATCTGGCAGCCAGCGCAGTTGGGAGCAGTATTTATCCGGCGTTTGTGGTGGCACACTAAAAGCTACGGAATAGTTTTCAGCATTATGTTTTTAACCTTAATGAGTCTAATTTTCCTCAGTATTTATTGGTCTTATCGCCACCTGCTGATATTTACCACACCGCAAGATGAATTGGATATGGAGAGTAGTAAGTGAGTGAACGAACAAAGCTGCGGGTTGTATCTTACTTAGCGCCTAATTGGTTCTGGTTTTACGAAGCTATTGTGGCTTATCTAGGTCGGATTTTGGCAGTAGAAACCCAACTACAAGCAAGTCAATATGACCCACTCGCAGACCCAATACTATTAACAGACCAGCTAGACCTAGCATTTATTTGTGGCTTACCTTTGGTCAGATACGGTCAAGTGGTAGCAAATAGGTTACAACCTGTAGTTGCGCCAGTTATGGAAGCACCACGCTATCAAAATCGTCCGGTTTACTTTACGGATGTGATTGTCAATACAAACAGCCATTTATACAGCTTTGCAGATTTAGCTGGTAAAATCCTGTGTTACAACGACCCTGGCTCTAATAGTGGCTATAATTTACTGCGACATCGGTTATTACAAGACAAACACCCAAAAAACTTTTTTGGACAGACAATACAATCGGGGTTTCATCAGCGTTCAATTCGTTGGGTAATTGATGGACTGGCGGATTGTGCAGGTATTGATAGTGTAGTCTTGGAGCAAGAACTACGAGATTGTCCCGATTTATCACAGCATATACGAGTAGTAGAATCTATCGGCCCATGTCCGATGCCGCCTTTAGTCGCTGCTCAACATTTAGATCAATTTTTGGTTCAGCAGGTGCAAGCGGCGTTACTTCAACCAGATGCAGAACTCCAAATCGCAATGAAAAAAGTTGGCGTGAAGCGTTTCGCATCTGTGGATTGGTCAGATTATCAAGCGATCGCAAAAATTTACAATACTGCAATTCAGGCAGGTTATGAGGTAATTGGTTAGCGATCGCTAGTAATATACTAAATATTTAAATCACGCAGAGCTAAACGAATTTGCTCTAAACGTCTGCGGTTCACACCAAGATCAGACTGTCCAACGCGAGATGCAGAACGGATATGAATCACTGACTCATCAGTAGGAAAATAAAACTCTACATCATCAATAAATTTAAATATCCGGCTTTTAGAAAGAGCATGAATGTAATTATCTGTCTGTTCTATCACCTCTGTACGCGGAACAACAGTGAGAACTTTGAGTAAGGTGGCTCGTGCTGTCTCGCGGTCTACATGATAAGCGATCGCGTCAATGCTATGTTCGGCATCAGCGTCTTGACTAACAACGCAGTTTGGGGAATTCGGACAAGAAGTTAGATGACCATGATCAACTCCCAAGTTAGAAGAGTCTGCCCAAGTAGCCGCAGGTAAAATAAAACTACTAGCTATGGTGATCAATATTACAAACGTAATCTTCAACAGATGTCGTTGGGCGATTGCTGTGAGCGAATGAATCATGATCAATCTAGGCCTCAAGCTGGAAATATTACTCAATTATTGTCGGTCATTGAGGATACCTGCTACGAGTTGTTGTGAAGTAGTTACCTTTTCTTTTGCAGTAGCAATGGCATAAACCTGAGTTTGTTTTTCACTATGCCAAATTGCATCTCGATATATCTGCTCAAATAAGACTCGTTGAGCATGACTACCACCTATTCGATGCAGTAGTGGTAAGACGATTTTTAATTCAGATTTAGCGATGGAATACTCACCTTTTGCATGGGCAATCATCCCTCTGGCTGCCGGAATTGCGACTTTTAACCAGTTCTGACGCAAGTATGGATTAATGCTCTGAGAATGTTTTTGCATACTCAAATACATCTCGTTTACCCAGTCAAATCGTCTAGCTCTGGCTAAGGCATAGATATAGTGCAAATCTTGAAAGGGTAAAGCATGTTCATCAATCCGCGGCAACAAATAAGTACTTAAATCTTGCCAGCGATTACCAACATTAACTCCGCGCAACTCTAGCCTTAACAACAATGCGATCGCTCCTACCTGATCTTTGGGAGATTCTTTAGTCGCCCGACCCCACACATGAGTATCGTATATAGCTAATACCTTCTGCATATCACCTCGCTCTAGGTAATAAAGCGCTATATGCCACCAATTGTGTGTGTACAACATAGAGTTGCAGTTTTCCCAAGTATCAGCCAGGCTTTCCATCCAAGCGATACCCTCATCTACTCTGCCTTGAGTTTCCATAACGTGGGCAACTGCATGATGCGCCCAAGGGTCATGGCGATTGATAGCGGTTGCTTTTCGACCCATTGCTTCGGCTTGTTCTAGTTGATGGCATTGTTCTAAACCAAAGGCCACCATACCGTATAAATAATGATTTTCTGGATTAGCAATTAGAATGTTTTGGGCAATTTTGAGTAATCTTTCTTTATCGCCTAAATAGAAGTAGTGATATTGTCCCTGCTGTACCGAAATTAAATCACGCGGATAATTTGCGGCTAATTCTTCGTGTAAGGCGATCGCCTGATCCATCGCTCCCATCGCCCAAGCGGCGATCGCTTGAATATACAATCGTTCTCGTTTTGTGATTCCGACTAAATGGCATTGAGCCGCTTGCAAATAAGGTCTAGCTTGCTTCCACGCCTGAGCATTTTCTTGCGTTAGATAATAGGCCGCTGTATAGGCATAAACCATTGCACAACCTGGATCTGCTTTCACACCTTCAAGAATCACAGCTTCAATATCTTTGCCATAACTGAGGGATTGTTCCATAAACTGGTTGATGGCTGCGATCGCTGCTGGTGAATCGGTTGTTACTTCAAGTCCTTGCGCGTCTTTTAGCATTGTTTATTCCTGGCTGTACGGTTAGCAACGGGTCAAACGCTTGTCCACCCGCCAAACTTTTAAAGTCTAAACACCACTAACTCGATAGATTTACCGTATTTATTGTTTTGAGTATGTCACAACGAAGGTAAAAATCGCAAGGCCATATTAAAAATTTTCTCGGCTACGTCTTTCTCCAGAAAGATTAATCTATCTAGCACCATGCACCATTAGTCAGATGGAAGAGGAGTAAGAAATTTTTATGCTGAAGCAAGCAACGCCATTTATGAAATAGGTGTAATAGCGATGAGTCTTAGCTAACACTTGTGAAGAAATGGGTGAACCACCAAAGACTTTTACAATTTCATCATGGATTCAATCTATGACAGAGAATTTTGATCCGATGAGGATAGGAACCCGGTTAGCAAGAAATTGGTGGACACTCGCATTGCGCGGAACACTCGCTATCATATTTGGCTTAACCGCACTATTTTGGCCGGGAATTACTTTAACAGCTTTGGTATTTCTGTTTGCTGCCTTTGCGCTAGGTGGTGGAATATTATTAGCGATCGCCGGATTTAAAGATCATCTTGGCAATATCCACGGATGGTTGTTGGTAATAGAAGGCGCAATTGGTGTTGCAGTTGGAGTTATGGCATTTATTTGGCCAGGAATCACTGCATTAATTTTGCTTTATTTAATAGCTACTTGGGCAATTATTACTGGCATATTCGAGATTATTGCAGCCAATCAGCTGCGCCAAGACATTGAAAATGAATGGTTGCTCATAGCAGCCGGTATTGCATCCTTAATTTTTGGCGTTCTGCTGATTATTTGGCCTATAGCTGGAGCATTAGCAATTTTATGGATAATAGCTGCTTATGCGATTGTCTTTGGGGTGCTGATGTTGTTGTTGGCTTTAAGGCTACGCAAGTGGGGAGAACAACGCAGACTATTGTAAAGTTGCATAAATTATGTAGAGATGCTGCATGACAACATCTCTACATATCGGCAAATCTTCAACCTCTAATTAGGTACAGCCACTGTAGCTGCATCCGCTATTTGCTTATCCTGATGTTCAGAGACAATTTGTCGAAATTGTTCTCCGTCAATTGTTTCTTGCTCAATCAAAGTTTCTACTAAATGGTCAACTAATGTCCGGTTTTCTTGAATCAGGCGTTTTGCTGTGTCATAGCATTGGCTGACAATTTCCCGCACTTTCCGATCAATTTGGGAGGCAATTTCTTCGGAATATTCGGATTTGTTCATCCAGTCACGCCCCAGAAATACTTCACTGTTGGGAGATTCTAAGGAAAACTGTCCAATTTCCGACATCCCATACTGTGTTACCATCTGTCGCGCTATGGATGTGGCATATTCTAATTTGCGGTTTTCGCGCATCCCACCAGTGACTTCTGGTAAACCAAAAATGACTTCTTCGGCGGCTCTACCACCTAAGACAGCGGTAATTCTGGCTTTTAGTTGCGATCGCGACATAAGAAAATGCTCTTCGTCAGGGGTGAACCAGGTTAAACCCCGTGACTGTCCACGCGGAATCAATGATACTTTTTGTACTGGGTCATGGTCTTTGAGCAAGGTGCCAACGATGGCGTAACCAACTTCGTGATAGCCAATTAAGCGTTTAATTTTACTGTCTACTAGGGGTGTACCTTCCATCCCCGCGACTACGCGGTCAACTGCATCGTTGATTTCTAAGATAGTGATTGCATCTTTGCGTCTTCTGGCGGTGAGAATGGCAGCTTCGTTGAGTAAGTTGGCTAAATCTGCGCCAGTAAACCCAGGTGTACGACGAGCGATCGCATCTAATGACACACTCTCATCAATTTTCTTATTACGGGCGTGAACTTGCAATATTTCTAATCGCCCTTTTAAATCTGGTGCATCAACAATTACTTGTCTGTCAAAACGTCCTGGACGCAGTAAGGCTGCATCTAAAACATCGGGACGGTTAGTAGCGGCAATAATAATGATGCCTGTATTACCTTCAAAACCATCCATTTCGGTCAGCAACTGGTTGAGAGTTTGTTCCCGTTCATCGTTACCGCCACCAATACCCGCACCCCGTTGTCTACCCACAGCGTCGATTTCATCAATAAATATGAGACAGGGTGCATTTTCTTTGGCTTTCTTAAACAAATCACGGACGCGGGAAGCACCCACACCGACAAACATTTCTACAAATTCTGAGCCGGAAATGCTGAAAAATGGTACGCTGGCTTCCCCGGCGATCGCTTTGGCGAGTAAGGTTTTACCTGTACCTGGAGGCCCGACTAACAAAACGCCCTTGGGAATACGTGCGCCGACAGCGGTAAATCTTTCTGGCTGCTTCAAAAAAGTAACAACTTCTTGGAGTTCTTCTTTGGCTTCTTCCACACCAGCCACATCGTCAAATTTTACGCCTGTTTTGGCTTCCATTTGGAACCGCGCTCTGGATTTACCAAAGTTCATGGCTTGGCTGGAGGAATTTGTCGAACGACGCAGGAATAGTAACATTAAAGCTACTAAAGGCAAAATCCACATTAGGTTAATTAACAAACCGACTGCGGCTCGACTGTTAGCCGAGGATACCTCACCAAACTCGACGTTTTTCGCTTTGAGTTTATTAATTAACTCTGTATTTTGATTTAAAAGTCTGACTTGTAGGGGTGGTGTATCTGGCTTCTGACCTTGTAAATATACTTTGGCTGTTTGTTCGGTTTCGTCTAACTCGACTTTTTTGACTTCGCCTTTTTCGGTTCTTCTAATCAACTCACCATAACTTATTTCGCGCTCTGCTCTTTGTGCCAAGGCAGGTGTACCGCCAACAATATTTGGCAACATCATTAAACTGGCGATTAGCGCCCCAGACCAAGCAACAGATTTTGGCGTTCGCTTTTGGTTCATTTTGCCTAACTCTGGCTTGGCCGTCGTTGGTTTGATTATGGGCGATCGCTGTTGCATCAATGCCTTTCTCCTGAAAATTTTCATATTATTTACCCTTGTTCTGCTGGCATGAGCTTCGCGCTGGTTTTATGCCTATTTTTCTAGCAAAAATTGCAATAACTGGAAATCACTGTTTTTATCTAGTCTAACTTCATCACAAAACTATTCCCTATTCTCTTTACCCATGCTACTCAAGGATTCCTATCTTAGTGGGATAAATTATACTCCTGGGTAGGATGTTGATAAACAAAGCTTGGCTGACTATAAACATTAGTACAGTTTTTCTTGATTTTTTCTCTCTAATAACTCGGTATTAGACAAATTTGACTGCGAAACCATAACTCGCTATGATAAACATAGTCGTAATGACTACGACTTGTAATCATATTTTTGTACTGATGATTCATTAGTATTATTCTTTCTTAATTTCAGACTTCAGACTTCATATTTGTAATGGATGGGGAAATTATGGTCAGGATTGTGGGCATTGCTGGTAGTTTAAGACCTAACTCCTATACACAGTTAGCGTTACAAGTCGCAGCACAAAGGTTACAAGCCATAGGTGCAGATGTAGAAATTTTAGATTTACGGCAATTACAGCTACCATTTTGCAACGGTGAAAAAGAATATCCAGAATACCCAGATGTACAGCGCTTGCGTGAGACTGTCAGTGGTGCTGACGGATTAATTTTGGCGACACCAGAGTATCATGGTGGCGTGAGTGGCGTGCTGAAAAATGCCCTTGATTTAATGAGTTTTACAGAACTTTCAGGGAAAGTTACAGGACTAATCAGCGTTTTGGGGGGTCAATCTAATAGCAACGCCCTCAATGATTTACGGTTAATTGTCCGCTGGGTGCATGGTTGGGTAATTCCTGAACAAATTGCCATTGGACAAGCCTGGAGTGCTTTTAACTCGGAAGGTAAGTTGTTAGATGAAAAACTCTCTCAAAGATTTGACGAATTTGCTCAAAGTTTAGTTGATAGTACTCGCAAGCTCAAAGGCATCAATTAAAGTTGTAGGGTGAGCAAGATTTTGCCCACCCTACAAGCTGGCAACTATAGCAAAAGCCAGGAGGCAGGAGGAAAAGTCTGATTATTCCTGGTATTCAAGCTTTCAAATTGTCCTAACATATCTAACTACCGCTATATTAATTAAATTCATTTTTTATTGGCTATTAGCTATTTTTTAATGTATTTTTTGCTACATCTTTAAATTTAAATTACTTGAGTAAGCAGATAGTTTATTTTACTCAAAACTACGCGATCGCAGTCCCAGTCACCGATATCGCTGGTTTACCATATCTACAGGCGATCGCCCTCTACATCTTAAATTTTGTTGTCTTCAGCCAAGCTGTATTAAAATTAAGTTAAATTTAATTAAGAATCTTTTCATCGGCACATAATTAATGGTGACGCGTGATTAGACATCAAATTAAACAAAATGGATTAATAAACATCCGTTGCAAACTAAATCTAGTCACAAAGTGAGGCCATATCGTGCGGAAGATGATTCCCTAGATAAATGCCAAGCTATGGAGTCACTAGAAATGATTAATTGTATTGGCAGAGGCAAATTAAGATGAAATTCTCTTGGAGAGTCCTGGTACTCTGGACATTGCCTGCTTTGGTAATTGGCTTTTTCTTCTGGCAAGGAGCATTTGCGAATGCTCCTGCGGATATGGGTAAGAATGCCGCCAATACCCGCATGACGTATGGCCGTTTTCTAGAATACTTGGATGCCGATCGCGTCACTAGCGTAGATCTGTATGAAGGCGGTAGAACAGCAATTGTCGAAGCTATCGATCCAGATATCGAAAATCGCATTCAGCGGTGGCGGGTAGATCTGCCAATTAGCGCTCCTGAGTTAATTAGCAAGCTTAAAGAAAAACAAATTAGTTTTGATGCTCACCCCATGCGTAATGATGGCGCAATTTGGGGATTATTAGGCAATCTTGTTTTCCCAATTTTATTGATAACTGGGTTGTTCTTTTTGTTCCGGCGCTCCAGCAACCTGCCTGGTGGCCCTGGACAAGCCATGAGCTTTGGTAAATCCAGAGCGCGTTTTCAAATGGAAGCCAAAACTGGTGTGAAATTTGATGACGTGGCTGGTATTGAAGAAGCCAAAGAAGAACTACAAGAAGTTGTGACCTTTCTCAAACAACCAGAAAGATTCACCGCTGTTGGCGCACGCATTCCCAAGGGCGTTTTATTGGTAGGGCCTCCAGGTACAGGTAAAACCTTACTTGCCAAAGCGATCGCCGGGGAAGCTGGTGTACCTTTCTTCAGTATTTCCGGTTCCGAATTTGTGGAAATGTTTGTTGGTGTGGGTGCTTCCCGCGTCCGTGACTTGTTTAAGAAAGCCAAAGATAACGCTCCCTGTATCATCTTCATCGATGAAATCGACGCTGTGGGTAGACAGCGGGGTGCGGGTATCGGTGGCGGTAACGATGAACGGGAACAAACCCTCAACCAGTTACTTACCGAAATGGATGGTTTTGAAGGCAATACTGGCATCATTATTATTGCAGCAACCAACCGTCCCGACGTATTAGATTCAGCCTTGTTACGTCCAGGGCGTTTTGACAGACAAGTAACTGTCGATGCACCAGACATCAAAGGCCGTTTGGAAATTCTGCAAGTTCATGCACGCAACAAAAAATTAGACCCCAGTGTGTCATTAGATGCGATCGCTCGTCGTACACCTGGGTTCACTGGTGCTGACTTAGCTAACTTACTCAACGAAGCAGCAATTCTCACCGCCAGAAGACGTAAGGAAGCCATCACCCTGCGGGAAATTGATGATGCAGTTGACCGCGTAGTCGCGGGGATGGAAGGTACACCCTTAGTAGATAGCAAGAGCAAACGCTTAATTGCTTACCACGAAATCGGTCACGCTTTAGTGGGTACTTTGCTCAAAGACCATGACCCAGTACAAAAAGTTACTTTGATTCCGCGGGGACAAGCACAGGGTTTAACTTGGTTCACTCCCAACGAAGAACAAGGATTAATTTCTCGCTCTCAACTAAAAGCCAGAATTACTGGTGCTTTAGGTGGTCGTGCGGCGGAAGAAGTAGTTTTTGGTGCGGCGGAAGTGACAACTGGTGCTGGTGGAGACTTGCAACAATTGTCAGGAATGGCGCGACAAATGGTTACTCGGTTTGGGATGTCTGATTTAGGGCCACTTTCCTTGGAAAGCCAACAAGGCGAAGTATTCCTCGGTCGTGACTGGACAACCCGATCTGAATATTCAGAGGCGATCGCATCTCGGATTGATGCTCAAGTGCGGGCGATTGTTGAAGAATGCTATGAAAACGCCAAGAAAATCATGCGTGAAAATCGCACTGTGACAGACCGCATCGTTGATTTGCTGATTGAAAAAGAAACCATTGATGGCGAAGAATTTCGGCAGATTGTGGCTGAATATACTGATGTACCTGAAAAACAACAGTATGTACCACAGCTGTAATTCCTAATCAATAATTTACCAAAATGGGTAAGGTGTAGAACCTTGCCCATTTTTATTTGCATTTAGTGATTAAACAACCCAAGATTGAAAGCCCAAATTATCAGGCGATCGCTTTTATTTTTGATAACTATACTTAGAAATATACCTACACGTTCAAATGTATTAATTTACAAACAGTTTGCTAACATAATTTTTGACTATGCGCTCCTTACTCTTGCAAAACTTGAAGCTAACAATTCCCACAGCCTTAGTATTTACAATTCTTGGTTATGCTGTTAGTTTGCCAATGAGTTTTCTCTTTAACTCAGAAGCAGCAAGATGGCAATTCCATCTACCTCATTCAATTAGTATTCAGACAGAAAAGCTGGATGAGCTTGGTAGATTTCAAACTAGGGTAGCTCTTGGAGGTACAACGATGGGAATTATTATAGCTCCTGACTTTTCCCGTTAAGTCTCTTTTGC
>NZ_DF978421.1:508831-514105 GCF_002897135.1 Nostoc cycadae WK-1
CTTTCAAGACTTAACGGGAAAAGTCAGATTATAGCTCAAGCTACTTTCATCGCTTATGTCTTTGCTCTTAAAAATCGCCAGATTAACAATGAATAATGCTCAAATACCCAAATTAGATACATCTGGCGATGCAATATGCTGACAAAATCCGAAATCTTTAATCAAGCGGGTTTTGGTAAATCTTGTGATGATAAAGAATGACTTGGTAATTTTGCTATGATTTCTAAGTTTGCAACTTGTTGTTGTAACCAGTTATTAAAAAAATCTCCCATAATTTGCAGACGTAATTGCTCGTTTAATTCTGGTTTAATGATTTCCTCAACGGCAATTATATGTACTCCTTTAGGTGTGACAATTGGTTTAAGAATTTGTGGTGGAGTAGCAGCAAAAACGGCTGCGGCAATTTCTGGTCTAAATTCTGCACGGTTGCGGATTCCTTGATAGCCACCAGCGCGACGAATTTCGGGATTTTCGATGTATTGACGGGCAATTTCTTGAAAACTAATTTCGCCTTCTTGCAAAGCATAAAATAGCTCTAAAGCCAAGTCTTCATCATCTAAAATAACTTCATAAGTTGCGGCTCCATAATATTCAAATTGCCGAGCATAAAAATATGGTTCAACTTTCTCCGCAAATAAATGCTCTGCCAATTTAGTAGATAAGATGTTAGCTTTAGCTATTTCTTCAAAATCATCTAGTGAGAGATGATGTTTTTCTAACCAAGCCCAAGTATCTTCTGCTCTCAGGAGTTTGTTAGCAAAACGTATACTATCTGCGGCTTGTTGTAGTTCTTCTACTTCGATTGTAATGCCAATTTTTTCAACTGTCTCTGCGATAATTTTTTGTGTAGCGATCGCATCCAATATACTAGGTATCTGGCAAGAGAGTTTGATGTAGTAAATAATGTCTTCAACAGCAATATTTAACGGCTTGGACATAATTATTTCCCTCCACTAATTCTGATTAGTGTTTTGTAGTCAGTATCGAAGTGAGCCGCATGTTTATATATGTTGGCTTGAGAGAGTTTTTCTTATCTCTATCTAGTGGAAGTTTCGTTGAATAATTAATATGTTTTGTTAGACATAAAAGTTCAGCAGGTATCTAATACCGTCTCACTTTAAGTTTGATACAAATAGACCGCAGGGGGCAGTGGGGAGAGGAAAAGAATGAAAAGTTCATAAATTTGTATCCTTTTTTTCGTGAAATGGTATAAGTATCATGAAGAAAATTAAAAGTAAAATTAGGGCGGACTATAAAAGTCTACCCTATGCAAAATCAAGATACATGATTGTATTTCAAAACAAAGTAGAAATAATAATTACAGTTCTAGTCCGCCTTTTTGCAATTTCTTAAATGGATCTAAGATAAAGTCAATGACACGACGCTGACGAATAATTACTTCGGCATTTGCTGTTTGACCAGGTGTTAAAATAATGCGTTTATCACCTGCTTGGATATAGTTTTTATCTAAAACAATATCCAATTCATAAGTTTCGATAGTGGCTTTGCCTTCGCTATCAGTTTGGACTTTCGAGCTAGGTGAAATCCAATGGACGCGCCCTTGCACAACTCCATAATCTTGGAAGGGATACGCATCAAATTTAACTTTGACGGGCATACCAACTTTCAAGAAGCCACTTTGTTGACTAGGCATTTGGGCTTTGATAATCAACTCACTATTTTTAGGTGCAATTTGAGCAACTATTTGTCCAGCTTCGACTACAGGGCCTGGTTTGGTCACAGGTAATTCAAAGATTGTGCCATCAATTGGCGATCGCACTACGCGCTGCTGTAGTTGCAGTTTGAATGAGGTAATCTGACTCTTGGTTTGGGCTATTTCCGATTGCAGGGTAGTAATTTGGTTCTGCATATCTTTGAGTTGTTCCTGACTTTTCAGCAGCGCCAGTCTCCCGGCTTGCACTACACCTTGATAGCTACTTTGCTGTTCTTCTAGGCGTAGTTTGGCTTGCTGAATATCTGCCCAAGCCTGACTCATGATGGATTGATAACGGCTAACTTCCTCCTTTAAACTTAATTTTGATTGTGTGAGTTCGGCGCTTGCTTGTTCTTGCAAGCGTTGACTTTCTTCCGCTGTCTTTTCTAATTCCACTACTTTAACTTGAGCGATCGCACCTTCGTTTAAAAGTTGACGATAGCGGTCAACTTCTGCGACATCTCGATTAAAACGACTTCGCGCTAATTTTTGGTCAATGTGTGTGGAATTAATTTTCTGTCTAGCCTGCTCAACAGTGGCGAGTTTTTCTAGTCTTTGCAAATTATAGCTGCTGATTTTGGCATCAAGGTTTTGCTGTGCTTGGTTAACTTGGGCAACTTTTTCTAAGGCTTGAGCTTGGTTTTGTTGTTCTTGAATATTAATCGCTAACATCAGTTGATTTTTGAGTAATTCCAACTGAGATAGCCGATTGATTGAGCCTTCGAGCTTAGTCTGAGTTTGTTGCAAATCTGTTTGCAATACATCAGAGTCTAGCTGCATTAAAACCTGTCCGGCTTTCACAGTTGCGCCTTCTTGGACATTGACAGCTTTGACTGCACCTGTAACCGGAACGCCTAATTTTTGCGTTGCACCTTTGGGTTCTAAACGCCCTCTGGCGGAGCCTGTTTCGTCTACTTTGGTCAGCATTGTCCAAGGGATAATAATGGCTGCAAAGGCGATGAGCAAGTACAACATTGAACGTGTCCAGAGCTTGGGTAAAGCGTCTAGAAGTTCTTCTGTACCGTAATACCAATCATTGATTTGGGCTAACTGTATTGACTCATCGACAACTACATCAGAGTCATCAAACTGGCGAAGTTCATCCTGCTGTTGAGTTAGTACAGATGAGGAATTGGGATAAGAGTTTGGCATAGGTAGTTCAACAGTTTACTGTTGAGTGGTAACTGTTTTTATGCAAATTTCCCAGATGCTCAATTTGTTTGCGCCAGTTGTTGCTGGTTGAGGTAAAAATAATGACCTTTTCTGGTAATTAATTCGTCGTGAGTACCGCTTTCGACTAATAAGCCACGATCTAATACCAGAATTAAGTCTGCGTGACGCACGGTGGAAAGGCGATGAGCAATGATTAAACTGGTGCGTCCTTTAAGAATGGTTGTCAGGTTATTTTGAATGATGCGTTCAGATTCAGCGTCAAGGTGACTGGTGGCTTCATCTAATAATAATAAACGCGGATTGCCCAATAATGCACGAGCGATCGCCAGACGTTGGCGCTGTCCGCCAGATAACATTCCTCCACCTTCACCAATTTGAGTTTCGTAACCCATTGGTAATTGTTTGATGAAGTCATCGGCTCCTGCTAAACGCGCCGCGTCGATAATTTCTTCTAAGGTGGCTTCTGGGTGAGCAATGCTGATATTTTCGCGGATTGTCCCGCCAAATAAAAAGGTGTCTTGGTCAACAACCCCAATTTGCGAACGTAGCGATCGCAAAGATATACTAGTCACATCGTGAGCGTCAATTAAAACTTTGCCATCTGTCGGCAGATATAGCCCCAAAATCAATTTAGATAAGGTAGTTTTGCCCGAACCACTCCGCCCTACTACAGCCACAGTTTGCTGGGGTTTAATTTCAAAACTGAGATTTTCTAAGACATTAATATCACTGTCTGGGCGATAGCGAAAAGTGACATTTTCAAACTTAATATGTCCCTGTAGCCTGGGTAAAATCTGCCGGGGTTGATGTTGTAAATCTTCTTCTGGTTCAGCTTCTAAAACATCATTAATTCGCTCAGTGGCAATCATCACTTCCTGCACTTGATTCCACAGCACAACCAGCCGCTGGAATGGGCGAATAATATTGCCCAACAGCATATTAAAAGCCACAAGTTGCCCGATGGTTAGTTGGTTTTGAATGACCAACCATGCCCCAAACCAAAGTAATCCTGTACTTACAACTGATTCAATTGTCGCGCTAAAAATTTGTAGTTGATTGCCGACAATTTGTCCACTAAATGTCTTTTTAATCAAATTATTTAGCAGTTCTTCCCAATGCCAACGCACTGTTTGTTCAATCGCCATTGAGCGAATCGAACGAATCCCCGTTAAGGATTGAATTAAATAACTATTTTCGTTGGCTGTGGCATTAAATACCTCACGACTAATTCGGCGTAAAAATGGCGTAGCCACAAGTGCCAACAGCATAAACGGCGGCACAATACATAAGCTGAGTAAAGCCATTGATGGGCTATACCAAAACATCAACCCGACATAAATAAATACTGTGAGCAAATCTAAGATGATTGATAATGCTTCCCCAGTCAGAAAACGCTGAATTTTTTGATTTTCTTGCACCCGCGAAACAATATCACCCACATAACGAGATTCAAAAAAAGCCAGAGGTAAACGGAAAGTATGTTTGATAAAACCTACTAATAGAGATAAGCTGATGCGATTAGCTGTGTGATCTAAAAGATATTGCCGCAGTCCGTTAATAGCGACGCGAAACAATCCAAAAATTAGCAAGCCTAAACCTATAGCGTTTAAAGTGAGGGTGCTACCTTGGACAATTACTCTGTCTAAAAGTAGCTGAGTAAATAAAGGTGTAACTAATCCAAATACTTGAATGAACACCGAAGCGGTGAATACCTCCAGCAGCACTTGCCAGTGTGGTTTAACTAAATCAAAAAACTGCCAAAATTGGATATTTTCTGCTTCAGTTTCTTTGAGTAAGGTTGTGGGTTGGAGTAACAAGGCGTAACCAGTCCAACCGGCTTTAAATTCGCCTATGGTAAGAGTGCGTTGTCCAACAGCCGGATCACCAATAATTACCTTTTTTTTGGTAATTTCATAAACAACGACGTAATGTTTACCTTCCCAGTGGGCGATCGCCGGTAAAGTTTGTTGTGCTAATTTATCCAAGCTGGCTTTTACTGGACGCGTCGCAAAACCAACACTCTCGGCTGCGGTTGTCAAACCTCGCAAAGAAGCCCCACCACGGCTGACATTAGCTAACTCTCGCAGTCGATTGATACTCAAGCGCTTACCCCAGTAGCGGCCGATCATCACCAAACAAGCTGCACCACAATCTGCGGCACTTTGCTGTTCAAAAAAGGGATATCGCTGCGTTAAACGTCCCCACAGATGACTCGCCCTTACCGTCGGGTTAGGAAAGTAAGCTTGACGCGGTTTCTTACGCTTCGGCGGCGCTAGGGACTGAGAAATTCCTTCCCTCCCCTCCCCCCCCCCCCCCCCCCCCCCCCTCCTCTCCCCCTCCCCCCCCCCCCCCCCCCCCCCCCCCCTCCCCCTCCCCCCCCCCCCCCC
>NZ_DF978421.1:515014-531210 GCF_002897135.1 Nostoc cycadae WK-1
GCCCCCTGCCCCCTGCCCCCTGCCCCCTGCCTTCTTCTGCCCTCGCGCCTTCTGCCTCCTGCCCTCTGCCTTCTTCCCCACTCCCAACACCAGCTAAATCAGCCAATTGCGGCCAATGCGCCACAGCCGTTTGCCAATCAGCATTATGCAGACTGTAGACAATTGTTGGTTGTGTTGCTTGCCAACTGCCTTCCTGGGGATATATGTAGATGTTGCCTGATGTCAAGATGCGCCCGTCGGCGTGGAGTAGTTTGCCGCGACGCAATAACCAGAGTCTCGTATCGTGAAATAATTTAGCTGGGGGTGCGCCACTTTCTAAATTGTGTCGGCGGAAGAGAGATAAAGCCTGAAGCATCTGTTCTACAGAACCATTCAGGGTGATGGGCGCACTTTGACAACATAATAAAAGCAAATTCCAAAGTTCTGCCCGTTTTTGCAGGCGATCGCTCATACCAGGATATTGCTGTAAAATCTCCTGCAACAGTGCTTGCGGCAAATAGCACAGTTTGAGATTAACAGAAGCCCTCGCCACGTAAGAATGAAACTCTTCTTCGGGGAACAAAGTTGATTCACCAAATGATGCCCCAGTTGTCAGGGTGGTGATTAAGTTATTCACACTATCCAGCAGTCTCACTTTCCCGGTGAGAATCATATAAATTCCCGGAATTGCAGTTGTCGCTTGCCAAAATTGTTTAGCGACAGGTGGTTCGACAATTTCTATTCCTGCCAAGCATTTTTCCATATCCTGGCTTGATAATGTCTCGCCCAAAGTGTAAGTAATTTGTTGTGCTAACTGTTCTTGAGAAAATCCTGATGGCATATTTTCACCTTCATCAATTGGGGCTATACGAATAAGCTCCCCCCGCCTACGGCGACCCCCTTTTTTAAGGGGGTAAAAAAGGTTATACATAAGCCCCCCTTAAAAAGGGGGGTTGGGGGGATCTTCACTTATTGATTTGTCTGCATTAAATTAAACGACCAAGGAAAAGTCGGTTCGCTATGAGTTTGTAAGTCACTAATCGTAATGTTGTTATCATTTGTCTCAGATGTTTCTGGTTGATTGGAACTTTTACGTTTAGTCGATAGTCCCATTTGTTTGAGTAAACGGTTAACGTGGCGATCGCTAATCGAAATACCCAATTCATTTGCTAAATGTTTGCTTAACCATTGGGCTGTCCAGTGAGTAAACGCATAGCCATAATCACGCGGACTATGACTTACCAACTCTTTCAATCTGTCGATATATTGAGCATTAACAATTTTCGGTCTGCCTATTGGGCGCTCATTCCATTTATGTGCAAAACCCGCTTCTGCTATGCCAATCCAGTAGCGTGCCATTTCTTGAGAACAACCAACAATCTCACAAATTTGAGTTTGAGATTTGCCCATATCTGCCAGCAACATAATTTCAATTCGCCGGAGATATTCTGGCTGTAAATTGCTTTGCAAGTTTTTCAACAAAGCTTTTCTTTGAAAAGGTGTAAGAAATTTGCTATCTTGCGGATCGTAATTTTCCAAACCTTGATATTGGCTAGAATAGTTTGACATAATTACTACCAGTTATTGTTGACAGTCAAGTGTTAATTTTGAAGTCAGAATTATTCAATAATGGAGAGATTATTTCACTCGTTAACCCTTGTTGATTTTGACTTCTGATTTCTGGGTTATTCTAAATTTGTCCGACGCTGAATGTTTACCCCCTAATCTTGATAAATAATTGGGGGAAATTTTCATATTTCATCTGTTTTGGCAGTCTAGAATTCGGTGTTAATAGTTAGTCCTAGAATCATAAAATTACAAGTATTTCTAGTGCTAACTATTCTACATAAAGAGAAAAATTGTGTTAAAAACTGCGCTCCAAAGCGTGAGCGCAGATAATTGAGCAGTAGTAGTATGTAAATCTGACAAAATATTCAGCCAGCATAGCTGTTGTTTACCTCAATGAACAGCAGTTTCTGGTAAAACACCTAAAAGCAATAAACTATGAACTAGTAACACTGAATAATTGGACAGACTTTCCTATAGTGTGGTGTAACGCTGGTATTAGTTTCACAAAATTGCTTGATGAGTATAGGAAAGTTATCTAGAAGCGACTTTTTACTGAAAAGCGGTAGTTCCTCACTTTGGTTAAGTTAGCCTAACTGTTATTCTTTTAAGAATTTTTCTAAATATAGTCAATAGGTTTTATGAAAAAAAGATGAACTTTACATAAAGTATATATTATCTTTATCGTATTTTTATAATTAAGTTTTTTGAAATAAAATCATGAATTTTGGCGGACAAAATCTAAATTTAAGAGTTACTGTCTTTGAATATATTTACCTAATAATTATCTATCTATAGGATGAAAATCTTTAATTATAAATATGCGTCTCAGACTTTATTGTATGTATTGTCTTAACAGACAATACACATAAATCAGTGTTAAAATAAATAGAGATAATTTTTATCTAATCACTCAGTAAAAATAATTTTTTTATGGTGTGTTAGGTACTAATTTCGAGATAGTTGTTCACTAAAAATATAATCTTAGTACCTAACGTATGTTTTGATATAGTGGTGCATTAGGTTAAAGCCTTAACACACCACTACTGAATATTTATTGAATTCAGAATTAGCTTGTAAGTATTCTATGATTCACTCAGTAACTCTGAATTTAACAGACATTGTATTTCCGTAATTAACCAATGCTGAAACATTTTATTGATAATTTCTTGATATCTTTGGGGTGTTAATTCAGCGGGGATAAATTCTTCTACCAAAAAGAGATGATAACCTTGCTCTGTTTTGTAAGGGACTGTCACCTGTTGCGGTGATGCTCTAAATACAACAGTGGCTATATCTGCTTGAACTGCACAACGATAAACTATACCTTCATATCCACATTTACGCCGACGATGAATATCAATATCATAAATTCGTGCTGCCTGATAAAAGCTGATTTCACCATCTTCAATTTGATAGTAAAGTTCTTGTGCTAAAGTTTCTGAGTCAATGATAATTTGATACAAAATAACTTGATCAAATTCTGAGCAATGCTGAGTAAAAAAATTCTCTACTTCATCGGCAAATAATACTTGTGCTAGTTTGTGAGATAATAAGCGATCGCAGATTCCCATTTCCCAATCAGAGGGTGTAATTAATTGATCTGCTAACCATTCCAGTGTATCGGCGGCTCTTTCCAAATGTCTTTCCCGCCGCTGATTTTCTGCTTCCGCTTCAATTTCTTCCTGAGTGATAGTAATACCTCTAGCCTCGGCGGTTTGCCAAATGACTTTGTTCGCTAAAATCTTTTGATATACTTCCTTCAACTTCATTTCTTTTTTGAGGAATTTAACAACTTCCTCTGACTCAATAAATACTTTGGCAAACTCACTCATTGGTATTGATACTTTTTAGTTTTTACAGCTAAACCAGCTTAAGTTGAGAGGAAAGGGTTATTTCTCACAAAAGACATAGAACTTGTTCTGTTCCCCATTCCCCATTTATTTATACATAAAAAACTGGAAGCTATTTAAGTTTTTAGCTTCCAGCAGTTGCTGTATCCATTCGATGTTATTACAGCAGAGATGATCCTGTTTGGTAGAACTAGGATTAAGAGCATTAAGACAAAAGCGTAGTAGCTATATGCTCCATCAGCCACAAAAACCGTTAACTGTTAGTTTGTCTATTTTCCTTACTACAAAAGTATGGAAGGCTCTACTAAGTTTCTCCCACCATTGAGAAACTGACTAGAGGGCATGTAAAGTTGAAATAGGGGGAATCTACCTCTCTAACTTTTCTTTGCTCAGGCTTCCTCGAAAATAGAACTACCAATAGCAACAGTTAGATTGTCTGTCTTGGTTTAAGAGTTATGTACTCTTTGGGATACTGACTGCTTCAGCAAAAACAATCAGTTAAATGTATTTCATAGTCAGATATTCAATGATTTTATCATTGTTGATGAGTGTATTGGTTAATCACCTCTATGTATAATTTAAAGGATATTGAGAGTTCAAATTTGCCATTTTGGCACATTTTGAAATTAAATTTGCTCTCTACCTCGGCTCTTTATACCAGTTCTCAATTTTAAGCTCTACACCTGACAAATCCAGGGATACAAGCACAAAAACCACCTTGAGAGATTTCCTAAAAGGTAGATAATTAGAGTGGCATTAAGATAGTTAATGTGATATTTTTACATTAATTGAAATAATTAATAACATCAAGTTATTTGCTGCGCATAAAAATTTTACTTGCGTTTTGTCTGGTGTAACGAGTGACCGATAACCTATCATATCTGAGAGTTGCGATCCCATGATAGGCTACAGAACTCATATTAGATTTTTGAAAACACATAGATATCTGGATATCCGTAAAGTGGGCATTCACTAAAATATTCTAGGTAGATTGAGGCTTTTACTGAAAATGCCCACCCTACTTGTTACATCCTGTAGAAATATCTATTAATGCAACAGACAATTTAATTAGCTTCACAAATATTTAAGGAAAAATCTTGAGTGTTGTCGCTGTTTGGTTCATATTTCAGGGTTTGATATTCGGAAATTTCTTGTGTTAAGCATTGCTCCATATTCCCACCACGAATTTCTGCTTTTTGCTTACCAACTACCTCAAGATAATTTAAGTCTTTAATCTTACCTAAGCAGCTAGTCGCTACAGACTTATCTGTAGATGATGGCTTAATTGTTATCGTCTCACGCTCTTGTTGCTGCACTCTACTTGTTGAAGAATTTTCTTTGAGCAATCTGTTATAAGTGCGATAAGGAATGTAATGCAATGGATTATAACCAGCTACACGTAGCATTAACACACATGCCCAAGAATACTTACCTGCCAGAATCGCCTCAACTATTTGGTCAAATTGTTGAGGATTGATACCTTTATTAAAGTTACTGATGCTAGTCATGTTGTGATTCATAGTGTTAATTTTACTGGAAAATTAGGTGTTACAAGTCGTCAATGCTTAATCAATAGCTGTTGTAGTTAAAACTTTCACAACTACCCTAATTTATTTTTATTTTTAGCGATAAACCTGTGGGAAATGATTAAATGTTGCTGTAAGAGCCGTATCATTCCTGGTATGGAGGTTAGAACTGCATGTGTTCTGATGATGGTGTCCATGAGCTTGACCTTTGAGTAGAAAGTTGACGGTATTTAATCCAGTAACTAGTTACTTTTCAAACTTTCCTAATGTCATTTCAATGACTATAAAAGTCTGGCTTGGCTCGTGGTAGATGCAGTTTTACCCTCTGTTCATGTTCTAAATACTTAGTTTAATCAACTGCCCTGATAATTCTATCGTATAATCTTTTGCCTTATTTTTTATGGCAAAACTTAGGAGAAAAGCTATCATTCTCACTGAGAACATTAAAGTCATTGAGCAAAAGAAATAATAGCTACTTTAGTATTTATACTACGTTTTTTTCTAAATGTCATCTTCTCAATTAAAACTTTAACAGTTAAATTTACTGAGTTTTCTTGATGTCTCCATTTTGATTCTACTACTTTTGGTATTGTCACTGATTCACTGTTTACTGAGGGGTTTGACCCCTCATTTTATTGTTTATTTGAAACTTTTATTTGGTTCAAATTCATATAGAAATTTACCATTAACTTGTCTAATAAACAATCACTAAATATAGTAATTCCAATAGCATTAATAAAAACAAAGTAATTTTATGTAGTTTATGCTGTTAAAAATATTTTAGAAAAAATATAAATTTTATCCGGATCAAGGCAAACCTAATATCGTGTCGATTTTTAATATTAGATGTACGGAGGCATAACTGATAATCCATACAGGCTAGAAATGAATCCAGTTCAGATCATCTGATTTTTCTTGTCCTGTTGCCTGTTTTTTGCCTCTACAGAGGATGAGATATCAGTTAATACATAGAAACCCGACTTCTTTGATAAGTCGGGTTTCTGAGTCTACTAACTTGGGTATAGGTAGGTAAAAAAGTAAGATGAGCAAAATTACAGTTGTAATTGCAGTCTAGCCAGAGAGTAATAAAGACCTTTTGTTTCCATAAGTTTTTTATGTGTGCCTTGTTCAACCAAAATACCTTGGTCAAGCACGAGGATGTGGTCGGTATAGCGCACACTTGAAAGACGATGGGAGATGATAAAAGTGGTGTGATACTGGCTCAAACGAGCTAATTTTTGGTACAGACAACGCTCAGATTCAGGGTCTAGAGCGCTTGTGGCTTCGTCCAAAATTAAAATTTTCGGGTGGGTAATCAATGCACGAGCGATCGCAATTTTTTGTCTCTGACCACCAGAAAGCCGCAAACCCCTCTCACCCACAGGGGTGTTGTATCCTAAAGGCAGTTCACGGATAAAACTGTGGGCTTCGGCTAACTTGGCGGCGGCGATCGCCTGTTCATGGTTAAAATCTTGATTGTAAAGGGTAATATTTTCTAAAATCGTTCCCGAAAACAGAAAATTATCCTGGGCAATAAACCCGATTTGATTACGTAACGATGATGGAGATACCGCCGCAATATCTACTCCATCAATTAAAATCCTCCCACTTTCGGGACGATATAAACCAGCCAACAAATTGACTAAAGTGCTTTTACCACAACCACTCTGACCAATAATCCCGATAGTTTGTTGTGGTCTCACCCGAAAAGAGACATTTTGCAAAACATGACGCTGGTCATAAGGATGATAGCGGAAAAACACATTCTCAAACCGCACTTCACCGCGAATTGTTGGCATTACCTGTAACGGTTGTTGAGAATTTTCTTCTGGCTGAGATTCTAATACATGATTAACTTGCTCCGCCGCCATGAGTACTGCGGGTAATTCATCCCATAAACCTACCAGCGCCAACACAGGATTTGTCAAATTACTAATTAGCATATTGAACGCGACAAATTTACCCAGTGACATATCCCCAGTAATCACCAGTTGCAACCCACACAACAACACAACTGTTGTTGCAACGTGACTAATTAAATTCCGCAGCATTTGTAAGACATTGGTTAACTTCTGTCCCCGTAACTGCACTTTGAGTATTTTCAGCAAACCCTCTTGCCAATATGTCTGCACTGCACGTTCAGCGGCGGCGGTTTTGACTGTGACAATTCCAGTGATAATTTCCACTGTGGCAGAATTTTGACTGGCTGATGTTTGCGATATTTCCCATGATATTTGTTTAAGGAAAGAATTTGCCACTAAAGTCAAAAGTACAACAGGGACAATTCCACACATCACCAACAAAGTCAGTCGTAGGTTGAAATAAACCATCACCCCTAGATAGACAATGATCATCAAAGCATCTACTATGCTGGTGATGGCGCGACGGGTGAGGAATTGTTGAATTTTGCGGTTTTCTTGCACACGGCTGAGAATATCTTCAACGCGGCGGGAAGTAAAAAACTGCAATGGTAGCTGCAAGGTATGTTTAACGAAACCACCAATTAAATTAATATCGATGCGATTGGCAAAATAGTCGAGGAGATATTGTCGCTGTGCTGTTAAAACAATGCGCCACACACCCAAGCACAAAAAACCGAGTGCAAAAGCATTCAATGTGGAAAAATTTTTCAGCAATAGTATTTGGTCGAGGATGGCTTGGGTAAGTAAGGGAGTCCCTAACCCAAATATTTGGATAACTATGGAGACGAGAATAATGTGCTGAATTAGTTGGTGGTAAGGCTGTAATGTCTGCCAATAGCGACTTAAAGAAAGCTTTTCGCTATTGAGGGCGTGAAAATTCGCTGTGGGGTTTAATAAAAGAGCGTATCCTGTCCAACTAGCTGCAAAATCGCAACGCGACAGCCATTTTTGTCCCATCGCCGGATCAGCAATTAAAATGCGATCGCCTTTGACTTGCCAAACAACTATATAATGATTCCCTTGCCAATGAGCAATCCAAGGAATTCCCTGTGATTCCAACTTAGTCAAACTCGCCCGCAGTTGTAGCGCTTCGTATTCTAAGGCTTGGGCTGCACTGGCTAAACCCGCCAAAGATGCACCTGTTCGGTCTACTGCTGCTAAGTTACGCAAAGTATTGAGACTGAAGCGTTTACCCCAATACTCGCTAATCATGGCTAAACAAGCCGCACCACAATCTGATGAACTTTGTTGAGGAATGAAGGGATATTTTCGCCGTGACTTAGCTTTTGGCTGAGGCGGAAAATCAATCTCTGATACTGAGGGAATCTCTGGTTGGGAGTATTCTGGTTTGGGAAGGGGGAGTTGGGTAATTTCTGAATGAACAACAGTTAGTTCCTGCTGTGTGTCCTGACTGGTCAAGAGTTGCGGTGCAAATGCTTGGGCTGATTCCCACTGCTCAATGGGTAGGTGGTAAATGAATAAATCTGTTTCTGCAATTGCATCTGGGGATGTGACATCAGGATAACCCCAGCTATCGCCTAATAATAATGAGGTTGTTGTGCCACCTGCTAACCAAAAACGCCCCGCCGTTGCTGGTGCGGCGGTTGTTAAAGATGAACCAGCAGAAATTTTTATAGTAATTATATAAGATAAGAATTGCTTTAAAGTTGCACTATTGAGCGATCGCAATTCGCTATAACTTTTAAAAAAAATTAGTGCTTGGCGCTCAGATGCTAATTTTTGCCAGTGCTGCGCTAAATTTGGTAAGCGTTGCAACCAAACTTGTAAATCCGCAATTGTGATTTGCGCCACAAAACCCGGACTAGCACCAATCGCCCGGTATGATAAAGGGCGATCGCAAAATAAATCATCTGCGCCAAATGTTTGCTCTGCTAATAACAACTGCGTAGAAACTTCTCGTCCAAGAGTTGCATCAGAACTTAGCAAACGCACTCGTCCTTGGCAAACTAAGTAAAAAAAATTGCTTTTATCTTCAGAAATACTACTATCAGTATAGTTTGTTAAATTATCACCGATTTGAAAATTATTAATTGTCCAAGACTGGCTAAATTCTGATGCTAAATTTGTATCCCCTGCAACTATGCTCAACAGTTTAAGAATGGTTGCTTCTGGAGTAATTGATTGCTGTTGGGCGCTAGAGTTTAATTCTTCTTGAACTCTGAACGAAGAAGAGGGGTTCATGGTTTAATTTCTGTTCTCAGTGTAAGTTTTTGATGCTATGCAATCTTTGTTTTATTTAATTAGATATAAGCAGTTAGTTTATTTGGAACACATAAGATTCATAGTTGACTTTTGAAAAAATTCAGTAATACTTACAGAGCTTTTTTTATTCCCTATCCCTTCTCCTTTCGTGTTACCTCCCTACAAAGATAATTTCAGACATCACATCAGATTACTAAAGTACTATTGTTATTTGTCTGAGCAACTGGTGAGCGAGTATTTAATTTTTCTTTTTCGTTACTTACATTTTCTGTTAATTTATCCAGTACCCGGAAAATAAAACCATATCTTACACATATCAGTCCCAGACCAGATGTTAAGCAAATACGATGATATTTATGTAGCTAAAAATACAATATCTTTAGCGATCGCTCGACCATTCATTACACTGCCAATTAAATCTTTGTAATTTCCAATACTCGTATTTACCACTTTGCCATCAGACTTGATTTTGCTGGAATTTCTGTGATAGCCTGCTTTTACTCTAAAATACTGTTAATCGATAGATTTACCGTAGTTTAGTTATTGTGCAAAGCCATAGTTTGCAGAAACGGAAATAACCCCTTATGCCAAAAGATTGGTTTGAATGGCACGACCTCTACAAAACTGACCAGAGGTTGCAGCAACGCTTAGAAATAGTACGAGAATATATTGCCCACAGCTTAAATTTTTCCTCACCAGGAGTAATTCGGGTAGTGAGTGTTTGCGCTGGTGATGGACGAGATTTACTAGGTACTTTAGCAAATCACCCACGCGCTCAAGATGTTTATGCACGACTGGTTGAGCTACATCCACAACTCGTAGAACGTGGACAAGCAACTATAGAATCGTTAGGTTTGACAAAACAAATTGAGTTTATTAATGGCGATGCAACTATCGCCTCTAACTATTTAGGAGCAGTACCAGCAGATATTGTGATTGTCTGTGGTGTTTTCGGTAATCTTGCTGATGAAAATGAACTAAATCGCTTATTAAGAAACCTGAGTTTTCTTAGTAAACCAGGTGCATTTGTAATTTGGACTCGTGGACATTCTCATAATATTCCTCACTCTGAAACAGTCCGTCAATCTCTGCAAAAAGCTGGATTTGCAGAGGTTAACTTTAAGCTGACAGCAACGGGAGATATGGGTGTAGGTATTCATCGCTACCTTGGTGAAAGCGTGGCTGAACCCAAAGAGGAACAGTTTTTTGTGTTTTCTGGGATTGCGAATAGAGCCAGGTAAACAATTACCGCTTAGTGATCAATTGTCTGGAAATAAGTTTCAATCTAGCCGTACAAAAAATTATGGTCGCAACAGTTAAACCTCAGTATGTAAACATTTTTCATCGTGTTACCCGGTTCTTCGTTCCAGGGTTGATCAGCGTCGCCACTTCATTCACATTGGTTAGTTGCACACAACCAACCCCAACAGCAGAAACCTCATCTACAGCTAATAATGTATCTGATACCAAGTCAGTGGGTATCAAAACCAAAGTACTGCGTATGGGATATCAACAAGCTGGTGATTTGGTTAGGGTAACAAAAGTTTTAGAAAAGCGGCTGGAACCTTTAGGTGTAAAGGTGGAATGGGCGCAATTTGCCCAAGGGCCACAACTAATGGAAGCTATGAACGTAGGCAAAATAGATTTGGGTTCTGTGGGTGAAACTCCACCCATCTTTGCTCAAGCTGCTGGGGCGCAGATTGTGTATGTCGTTGGTTCACGACGTACCGAAAATAGTGGTAAAGGTAGTGCGATCGCAGTACCACCAAATTCTCCCATTAAAACTTTAAAAGATATCAAAGGACAAAAAGTCGTCTTTCAAAAAGCATCCGCATCTCACTACTTTATTCTCAGAGCTTTAGAAGATGTAGGTTTGAAATATAGCGATATTAAAGTTTTGAGTATCCCCAACGTAGAAGCAAGTAGTGCCTTTTTAGAAGGGAAAATTTCGGTTTGGGTGACAGGTGATCCGCATCTAGCTAGAGCCGAAAAATTAAATAAAGTTAGAATTCTCAGAGATTCTCAAGGACTGGACTCTCCAGGGGGATACTATATCGGAGGAAAACAGTTTGCCATTGATAATCCAGAATTGCTGCGAATAGTCATTGAGGAGATTGATAAAATTCAGCGTTGGGCTGAGGCGCATCCCAAAGAAACTGCACAACTAATCGCACCTTATCAGAAATTACCACCCGATGTGATGGACTTGGTAATTAGCCGTCGCAGCTATGGATTAAGAGCTATATCTACAGATTTAGTTCAAGAACAACAGCGAGTTGCAGATTACTTCTATAAAAATGGGTTGCTTCCCAAACCTGTGAATGTTCGAGAAGCAATGTTAACACCTGAGCAATATGCAGCGATTACTCCACCCACAATCAGTCAAAAATAACATCAAGCTGATTTAGCTGGGCTAGATGGTAATTATAGTTGCTTAAGGTGCATATCCCCAAATTATTGAATAATTTGGGGATATTGCCGTTTACAGATGATTGAGCATATCTATATCTTCTAGCTGTCGCCTAAGATACCTGAACTGATGAGGTGCGATCGCATTATTAATCATGAGTCTGGCTAAAATCTAGTGTATTTACTTAATACATTTATTATGATGTTAATATGTTGTAGGTTAATTTAGAGGATTTACTCAGAAAAATCAATAGTATATATAGACAAGCTTATAAAAACCGTAAAAGATAACACAAATGTTGGAATTGCAGTAGAATGTCAGTTAACCAACCTAAAATAACAAGTTTGGGGCTGAATATAGCCTGAAATAGCTTAAGAATCAGCATTTACTGTGTTTTAGGCATTTTAATTTGACTAAAGTACTAGTTGATTCTGAACTTAAGCTTTCTAGCTTATTCTGCAACAAATTTAATTTGCAGCCATAGCAATCCGTTAATGAATGGTAAATAGGCTCATTAATTTTTAATAATTTTTACTGGTAATTCGAGTAAAAACACGGAGCAAAAAGTTCATTTTTTATACAATGCTTTTGTTGGTGGTTTCGACTTCCGTTAAAACTCAAAATTCGGAATGTTTTACGCTGTTTAAATTCTTCGAGTAGCTGGATCATCAGACTCTACAAATAACTTCTGCAAAATTCATAATTTTTGTGCTTCTGCACAGTAGTTGCGGCAAATCAACACACTGTCTGAGGCTAAAAATTATTGTTGCAAGAAGTTTCAAGTAGATTTTGTGTCCACAAACAATTGTTGGAACACAGCCTATGCAAGTGAAACAAACTAAAAGCAAAAGAAAACGAGGCGTTGTGCTAACTCCGTCCGGGCTACAACGCTTACATGAAGCGATTTTATCTTGGGAGATTGCTAGAAACAAAGGCGATCGCTTAACTCTGCAAGAACTCAGCACCCAGATTAGTATTTCGACTAAAACTCTGAGTCGATTATGGTCTTTGAGTAAAGGCGTAGATCAAAAAACTCTTAAATTGTGCTTTAGTGCCTTTAACCTCAAATTACAAGAAGAAGATTACACAGTATCGAGTGGTGAGGATGAAGGCGAAATCATAGAATTCTTTCCCAAAAGTTCATATCAACAGAAAAATCATCTGACTCGGTTATCTAATTACGAAATAGAACATCGTTGGCCATATCCAGATGGGCCTGTAGGTCTAGATTCTCCTTTATATATCGACCGTCCCCCAATCGAAGAAATAGTTTATCGAGAAATTACTCGCCCAGGCTGTGTAATTCGGATTCGCTCTCCCAGACAGATGGGAAAAACTTCTTTAGTGCTACGTATTTTAGCCTTTGCTCATCAGCAAGGATATCGCCCTGTTAACGTCAATTGCTACCAAATTGATGACACTTGTTTGACTGATTTAAATAAGCTTTTGCGTTGTCTTTGTTGGCAAATTGCCCAACAGTTAGAAATTAAACCTAACCTTGATGATATATGGGATGAAGAAGTTGGCTATAAGTTAGCCTGTAGCTTCTACTTGCAAAAGTATATTTTTAAACAGAGCAGTAGTCCCATAGTGCTGGTTTTGAGCGATGTTGATCGCTTTTTTGAATATCCGCACATTGCTCAGGAATTTTTTGCTTTGTTACGTTCTTGGTGTGAAGAAGCAAGACAAAATTACAGTTGGCAAAAACTGCGATTAGTAGTGGTTTACTCTACAGAACAATATATCTCTCTAGATATTAATCGTTCACCATTTAATATCGGTTTACCTATTCATCTAACTGAATTTACTCAAAGCCAAGTCGAAGATTTAGCCAGAAGATATGAGCTAAACTGGAGTTCCGGTCAAGAATCTGCTCAAATCATGTCTTTAGTTGGTGGTCATCCGGCGTTAATTCAACTAACTTTATTTCATCTTGTCTCCCGCAAGATTACTTTACAAGATTTGATCGAAGAAGCGATCGCTAATGGCGGTATATACCGTCATCACTTATGGCGACACAGCTTAAAACTGCAAAGCTATCCTCATTTGAGCAAAATATATGCTGAACTTATCAAAACAAAACAATGTCTGGTAATTGATCCTGTAGATGCTTATCAGCTAGAAAGTTTAGGCTTGATTTGCTTTGATGGCGATCGCATTTTACCCCGTTGTAAACTCTATCGCGTTTATTTTCAAAAACTACTACCTACTATTTGTTTACAATCTGTTTAGACAAAACCCATAAAAAAACTATGATAATGCCTTTGAAAAAGGGTATTATTGAATACTGTAGTTTATAAGCTTGTCATAACTTGAGCTAATTCATGAGATAAATCAATGGCTGATTCCTGCGATTTTTTAAATAGAACGCCAGCCAAAAAATAATAATCTCCAGAGTAAAATGCTTTATGATTTTCTTTTAAGGATTCTATATGTTTTTTTACTTTTTGTTCAGAACTATAATAACCAAACTGTAAAGGTAAAACGACAAATTTATTCACACTATAGCCATTTTCTGCTGCTGTTTTTAAAGTACTGATTGGGTTAGAATAGCTAGAAATTAAAACCAAGACATTTGCATAATCTAAAGATAAAAGCTCGTTGGTAATTGATGCGCCATCTACACCGCCAAATAATAATGGCATATAAATATCATCATCTGGGGCTGGTAAATATGGCGGATTAGCAACAAGATAATTAGCTTGAGGTTTATCAGAGTCAAACAAACAAGAGTTATGAATAATATATTTACTTGTAAGATTGTATTCATCTATAGTTAAATTTGCAGCTTTCCAGGCAGAAGTATTAAGTTCATAGCCTTGAATTAATCCTTCAAACTTATTTCTTAGTAGTGAGTTGATAACAGGACTGCCATCACCAGAACCAAATTCAACAATAGATGCCGGATTTTGACAATCTCTCATGACAAAATTTTCTAAACAATTAGAATAAAAATTAGATTCTTCCGGGCAGAAAAATATGTCTTTCATCTGATTAAAATACTTCCTTAAAGTAAGAGTTTTGCTGACATCAAGCCGAATCAAATTAGCTGTTTTGAGAAATTTGTTACTCAAACAGAACTAGGTTACAAAGCAATTAAAAATGCAATGAAAGGTAGCAATTTTTGGGTATTTATCTGATGGGTAAACTTGCTTGTTCGGCTGCACGAATAGAAAGCACAACAGCTTGAGCAGCGCGATCGCCCATTAATTTTTCTTGGTCGTATCCCAAAATTAATTCCCACCCATCATGGGGATATTGTTCTGCTAAAGGTAAAGCCACACTGTCTAACATCCATTGACCGTGGCGTTCATCTTCTTTGATATGCAGTTCCCAATAACCCATTGCTGCATCTGAAAGGTGCAATCGTTGGGCGGCTGTCAGATAATTTCTGTAAGTTGCCGGGCCAGCTACTTCAAAATAAGTTAACGCACCACTGTAACGCAGAAAATAACGTTTGCGTTCTGTTGTTAAAAAGTTTTGATTAGCACAAGCCAACACTTCCCAAGGGACTAAATCAAAGTAACCCTCTGGTTCAGTGTTCATATCAAACTCAGCTAACATTTGGGCAAAAAATGTAGAGTGCTTGCGAGATAAGCGCCCATTACCGTATTCTTCTAAAAGTACTCGCACCAAAGTACATTGCACCTCATTCGCCGCACCACCTAAAATCCGCGATAGACGACTACCTTCAACTAAACCATCAAATGAAGCGATCGCCAGTAAATGACAATAGCCAATTTCACTCATTTGTTCTCGGATATAGCGACTCTCTGGTGATAATGGCGGATCTAAATCGGCGGCGGCGCGTTCAATCAGTGCTTGTTTGACATTTAATTTTTGTAACGCCAGCACGTCGATTTGAGCTAGTTCCCAAGCTTGCCAAGCCGCTTCAATTTGATGAAGACAACAACTCAAATAAAGCGATCGCTCATTTGTATAATGACGCAAATCGTCATACCAAAATAACTTCAAGCGATTAATCCAATATAAGATTCTCTGAAGAAATAGGTGAGCGCGATTATCTCCATTACCATTTTGATAAGCCGCCTCTATTGCTATAGAGAGTGTTTGTTCAAACTCTCTGATTTTCCCTGCTACCTGATGCAGTTGATTATCTAAATCATCAATAGCCAGTAATTCTAAAAATAATTGTTCAGCCCGATGATACTGAGGCTCTATCTTTGCTTCGGGTTGTGAACTCTTAGCCACAGCCTCAAAGTTAGGGAATGTCAATAAATAGCTTTGCATGAAATCTTAGATACCTTTGCCAAAGAGTGAAAGTAGTTTCATCTCTAATATCTAAGGTTCCACAGTTAAGCTTTCTTAACCTCTTTCGTCAGTTATAAACAAATATTAACTCTAGAGACACAGAATTACAGCAAGAGATAGGTACAGGTAACAGACGATAGATTTAGCAAATGAACATACTTGCGCGGGTGAGGTATATCTGCGGGTAGGTATTTTTTGAGAATATTTTTTCTACATTCAAGCTAAACCGACAAATTTAACAATATACACAAGCCATTAGACATTTAACTTGCATATTTTTGATTTAGAAGAAAAAGGTTAATTATTATTTTGATGATTCTAAATCGCTGTAATTGTGAGCTTTTGGGAAAAAAGGAGGAATTATTATGTCTAATTTAAAATTATTTTCTACTAGTTTAGTGGCGATCGCTTTATCTCTAGTAGTCCACCAAGGCAATTTTGCTGG
>NZ_DF978421.1:534567-539295 GCF_002897135.1 Nostoc cycadae WK-1
CAGCAAAATTTCCTTGGTGGACTACTAGTCACTGGTTGTACAACAACTCCCCAACAAAATCAGAACACCTCTGAAGCTCCGTCTGGTACAACACAACCAGTACAGCTAACTGAGAGTCCATCGCCAACAGCAGCACCAAATAATCTAAGTTCTTCAGACAGACAGTTTATCAATGAAGCCGCGCAAGGTGGTTTAGCAGAAGTCCAACTAGGACAACTAGCATCACAACGCGCAGCTAACAATGCAGTAAAACAATTTGGGCTGCGTATGGTAAAAGATCATACGCAAGTGAATACTCAACTCAAACAGTTAGCAGCTCGAAAAGGTGTAAAACTACCAACTACTCTCAACGGAGAAAATCAGCAACTCCAGCAACGCTTATCTAAGCTTTCTGGTGCTAATTTTGACCGCGAATATATGACTCACATGGTTCAAGATCATCAAAAGGATGTTTCTGCATTTCAAACTGAAGCACAACAGGGGCAAGATCCAGATGTGAAGGCATTTGCCTCACAAACACTACCAACCCTTGAAGAACACTTACAACAGGCTCGTTCTATTGTTAATGCTGGTGTTAATACGGGAACTTCAACTAGTAGCCCAAGTCCGACTAATACACCTTAAAACTTTCATCTTGGTGTTTCTGCTGGGGAATTTAACTGTTGTGGTGGTAGGTGTTCTAGGGGAATTAATGTTTCCATCACCGATTTGACAATTGGTGCAGCCACAGTCGAACCATAGGCGTTTTCACCCTTCGGCTCATCGACAATGGCCAAAAGCACATAGCGGGGGGCTTCCACTGGCAAAACTGCGACAAAGCTGGTGATTCTAGCACCAGGGATATAGCCACCGTTGGGACTAGCTTTTTGGGCTGTACCTGTTTTCCCGCCAATACGATATCCGGCAATTTTAGAAGGTTTACCAGTACCTTCCGAAACCACAGTTTCCATCATTTCTACAACTTGTTGGGCAGTTTTAGCGGAAAAAATTTGCCTTGGCGTAGGGAGTGTGGGTGAATAGTGCATTTTGCCATTGCTATCAACTAATCCTCGAACTACATGGGGTGTGACCAATTTTCCGCCATTAGCTAAAGCGCCGTGCAGTTGTACTAATTGTAAAGGAGTCAGCGAAAAACCTTGTCCAAAAGATGCAGTGGCTGGTTCAATAGGTGAAGAAATAAATTTTGGTTGACTTTTTAGTGAACCGCTAACTCCAAAAGGCAAATCAGTTTCTAAAGGTTGCCCTAAACCCAGACGTTCTAACCAGGTGTAGTAAACCGAGGGGCGCATTTTTTGAATAATTTGCACCATGCCGATATTGCTGGAATTTTGGAGAATTTGGGCAATATTAATCCGCCCATAACCATTGTGTTGAGCATTTTTAATTACCCGGTCAGCGACTTTAATATAACCAGGATCATTAAAAGTATCATTTGGTTGAATTACACCATTTTCTAATGCGATCGCCACATTTAATGGTTTAAAAGTTGAACCAGGTTCATAAAGATCAGCTACCGTCCAGTTTTTGAATAAATCAATTTTCGCTTTGCCATAGTCATTTGGGTTATATGTAGGTTGAGATACTAATGCTAGTAAAGAACCATCTAACGCATCCATCACAATTACGGCTCCACGTTTTGCATGGAACTTTTCTACCTGTGCTTTCAGCGCCGAGCGAGCAGCCCGTTGTAAGCGTGTATCAATAGTTAGTTGCAATTTCAGGTCATCAGCATGGAGAAAACCTTCTGGTGCATGATCTGGCTTTAACTCGCCGTTACCAGACTGCATTAACCGTACCTTCTGCACAGAACGTTCTAGCAGTTTTTCTTGGCTATATTCCACACCAGCTTGACCGCGACGTTCCAGGTCAACATAGCCTACTACATCAGATGCAACATCTGCTTGCGGATATAAACGGGAGTATTTGGGAATAAATTCTAAGCCATTTAAGCGTAGTGCAATTACGCGATCGGCAACTTCTTCGGGTAATGCTGGCATCAGAATGATCCCACTTTTGCGACTTTGAAAAGTTTTGACTAAATCAGCCGCATCTTTATCAATGATAGGTGCTATCTTTTGGGCGATTTCTTCATTAGATTTATCAAATAGCTTCGGATGAGCATAAACAGTATATACAGGACGATCAACCGCCAAAACATTGGTATTGCGATCGACAACTAAACGACGAGGCATAAAAGGTCGCAAACTCACCATTTGTTGATTGCGTGCCTTTTGCGTTAGTTTTTTTCCTTGCAGAATTTGTAAATTATATAAGTTAAAAGCCAAACCTAATCCTGCGGCTAATAAAATAGCCCATACTACCAAAAGCCTGACTTTGCTACTTTGTACAGGTTCTTGAGTGTTGGGAGTGAAATTTCCCATTAACCTTTGTCGGGAAATTTTTTGCCGCTTTGAAACTGCTTGATTCCGAGAATTTCTAAATTTTAATCTACTGGATGACTTCTGCATCGGCTTCGTCCTTGATTATTTGTCATTTGTCTGTCAAAAATGACTAATGACTATTGCCTTTAACTAATACCAATTCATAATTCGTAATTCGTAATTCGTAATTCGTAATTAAGAAAGTCAGATAGGGCATGGTTTTCGGGGTTTGAAAGTGTTGCTTCATTTTAGAGAATTGGTATAAGTTATTAATTCGTAATTTTTGGGTTTTATTTCCCTACCCTACGACAACGCTAAGGGCGTACATATACACGTAGACTTGTTTCAGCCTGGGTCTAAATCTCCTTTCCAACAGTTTTTAATGACGAATTACGAATTTTTTAATATCCCAACGGTGAGGAAGTTGGCTGTTGTATAGGAGAATTAGAAGTTTTATTAGACGGCAAAGAACTGGCACTATCAGATGCTGAAGGTAAGAAAATAGTTTTATCTGGCGTTGGTGAAACTAATCCTGCACTGGGGTTTTCGGCATCTTCAGCCATTTTGTTTTTTAACATGGCGTTAGTTGTAGTTAATTGTCGCTCATTGCGTTGCAGATTTTGTAAGCGGCGAAACTCTTGATTCCAAAGCTCTTGAGAATAGACTGTCCAACCATAAACAACCAGAGCCACTGCAACTAATAAAAACGTCACCACAGACGAGTAACGATGAACAGTGTACAACCGTAGCAACCAACTGGGTAAAACTTCAGCAGTGGGAACATGAGAAACTTTTGATGGCGTGAATTCTTGTAAACCTTTGGTAGCAGGAGCCGATAAACTTTTCGCAGCACGCCGACGGCGTTTAGGCGATGCGACTGGAGATTGATCTGGAAGTGGGGATGCACTGCTCATGGCTGACCCATTACCAGGGGAGCGCCGTCTTGGTGCAGTTGGTTTGGAATTTTGCCAGAACCAGGGATTAGGTGCAGACACAGCTGATTTACGAACAGCAGCCATAAATTTTCTTAGATAGGAAATAATGTATTCTAGTCTGTTTATTTAGTTTTGCTCAGGTTAAGATAGCTTTTTTTGGGATCTGAATGAGTATAGCGCTAACTATAGACCATGTTTAGATGTTTTTGAGATATAGCCATCCGTTGAGAAGTTGCACAAAAATTTGTTCTATGGTATCTGTTCTGTCCCTTCACAAGTAGTTCAGCAATCAAATATAATTGTCTATCTAAACCAATGTTTGCCTGACTTGAGCTATTCCCATATTTATAATCAAGGACGAGCCATTGGATAACTTGATATTTTAAGTAGTGCATCTCAGTATGGCAATACAAGACAAAAAGAAACTACTGTTTGCGATCACCTGAACATCTTTGGGATAATCACTTAATCTCCCAATTAGATATCCTCATCCGTCTTTAGCATAGTAACTTAAGCACCAATAATCAGCCCTAAGTAGTGTTTTTAAATATCTCATAGACAGGGATTTTAACAATTACCAATAAATAGGTTATCGTAGTCAAAAGGCACAAACATTTGAATGCCACAATTTGGTGAAAGAGGAGTTATGAAAACAAAAATCTTTGGTTTAGCTGTAATATTAAGTTTGGCGGCAGTTTTAGGAGCATGTGAAGGTGGTAACAATACAACACCTAGTGCTACAACTACACCAGCCACTACAGGTGAACCCTCCGATACTGGGTCTACACCTACTAATTCCCCCGCTGCGACTACTACTCCTACTGCTACTGCTTCCCCCACAGCAAGTCCTACTACAAGACCTTAGTTCTTTGTCTAAGATTTTAGTTTCTCAGACAAGTGCATGAGTTTTAGTATTTCTCAAAGAGTGGATACCCAACTCAAATAAATTTCATACATCTGTTCAGCTAAGACAGTAATTATTGGACATTGGTAATGTTGGTTAATACCACAAACCGGTGTCCATTTAAATTTTTGGCGTGAGCTTGTGACTCTAAATTGAGATATAGCAGTAGCCAAGTTGGTTAGGACATCGACAAATAATAAAACTTAGACACCACAAAGCTTTTAACTCTGTCACCTGTCACCGATTACCTGTCCCCTGCTATATGTTAGCGTCTGGTTCATCTCTGCGCTGTTATGTAACCGACATTCCGCAGGTAAGTGAAGAGATTGATGGTATTTTTGATAAATGACATCATCAGCATCAGAAATAAGAGTACAAGATATTGACCACTGCGGGATAGTGGCTGTCTCTTATACACATCTAGATGTGTATAAGAGACAGAGATAAAGGTGTGTAAATATTTCTAACCACATTATCTATTGGTACAGGTTTTTCACATTTGCCATTA
>NZ_DF978422.1:0-19711 GCF_002897135.1 Nostoc cycadae WK-1
GTACCAAACCGTTAGACAAAGTGCTGTATTTTGATTTTTCATGTAAGCTTTCAAAAGCAGTTTTCATGCTCAGAACTATGACGGTCAGTAGCCCTACAATTTTAGCCTTAGACTTTGACGGAGTAATTTGCGACGGACTAATTGAATATTTTGAGGTAGCATGGCGTACCTATTGTAAACTTTGGTCGCCAGCTAACGATACGCCACCTGATGACTTGGCCTTGAGATTTTACCGTCTTCGACCAGTAATTGAAACAGGTTGGGAAATGCCTGTTTTAATTAAGGCTTTGTTAGAGGGAATTTCTGATGAACAGATTCTTCAGGAATGGACAACGATTACTCCACAAATTTTGTTAACAAATAATTTGCAAGCCAGAGAAATCAGTGCCAAACTAGATCACCTGCGGGATGAATGGATTGCGACAGATTTACAAGGTTGGCTGAATCTGCACAAATTTTATCCAGGTGTGATTGAAAAAATTAAATTGACGCTGGCTAGTAATGTGGAATTTTTCATAGTTACCACGAAAGAAGGGCGGTTTGTGCAGCAATTGTTGCAGCAAGAAGGGGTGAATTTGCCTGAAACAGCTATTTTTGGCAAAGAGGTGAAACGTCCCAAATATGAAATTCTGCGAGAATTAATTCAGACAGCCAAGCAACAGCCAGTTCGTTTATGGTTTGTTGAAGACCGAATCAAAACTTTGCAGTTAGTTCAACAGCAAGCTGACCTGGAAGATGTGAAGCTTTTCTTAGCAGATTGGGGCTATAATACTCAACCAGAAAGGAAAGCTGCTCAAGATGACGAGCGAATTCAGTTACTATCGCTGTCACAGTTTGCCAAGAATTTCTCAGATTGGTTGTAAAAAAGTTGTAGAGACGTGATATCTTGCGTCTCTATATAATGGCTTCAGTAGGGTGAATCACCTCTAAAAATTTATGCTTGACCTGACAAAATTAGCGCGACAAATGCAAGGTTTAAGTCAGCATCTATCACTAGAAGCTGTTGCTGGTCGTCAGCGTTTAGAATTAGCGCAACAACATTTAATAAATGCTTACGCGTGTCAGCAAGATTTAATTGAACGTCAAGAAAAATGGCGCGATCGCATTCTTTTTGCTAATGCTACCCCAATTGAGCCATTAGAAACTCGTATTGATATTCCTGTTCCGCCTAAAGTACATACTGTCATCGCTACCGACGGTTCACAAATTGCACCTAGCCATCACGAAATTGCTTATTGCTATCTCTTAAATATTGGCAGAGTTGTTTTACACTACGGTCAAAATCGCCATCCACTGCTTGATAGTTTGCCAGAGGTATTTTACCGCCCCGAAGATTTATATGCGTCACGTCAGTGGGGAATTAGAACTGAAGAATGGATGGGTTTTTGTCGGACAGCGAGTGAAGCAACGGTATTGGCTGAATTAGCTTGTGCGGCTAAGAGTGATGCGCCAACCTTAGCAATGGTGGATGGTTCCTTAGTTTATTGGTTTTTGGAACAGTTACCGCTTGATGCCCGCGATCGCATTTTACTGCCGATTTTGCAAGCTTGGCAGCAGCTACGGGAAGCGGGAATTCCGTTAATGGGTTATCTGAGTGCTTCTCGTAACGTTGAAGGGATTAACTTTTTGCGGTTGATGGCTTGTCCTCATCCAGTCCCTGACTGTGTAAGTTATTGTCCCAATCAGTTAGAAAAGGTTCCTTGCAAAGTTTTTGAACCTTTACGAGATACATCTTTGTGGTCTACTCAACTTCAACCAGGACAACGCGGCCCTTTATGGCGGAGTAATGCACGAATTTTAGAATTTTATGAAGGACAAAGCATTTATTTTTGCTATGTTCACGTAGGTACAGAAATTGCCCGGATTGAAGTTCCAGCCTGGGTTGTAGAAAATAAAATTATGTTTGATGAAGCATTAGGTTTAATGCTGGCGCAAGTGCAAAAAGGATATGGCTACCCAGTAGCGATCGCCGAAGCACATAATCAAGCTGTGGTCAGAGGTGGCGATAAAGCTCGTTTCTTCGCCCTTTTAGAAAAACAAATGATTAAAGCTGGCTTGAAAAATGTTGGTACTTCTTACAAAGAAGCTCGAAAACGAGGCAGCATTGCTTAATATTTGTAAATAATTATCAATCTTTGCCAAAGGTAGTTAAATCTGCTTTTGTAACACTTCTTATTTTAATTTGATGTAGTTCATGTTTAGTTAATATTTTTTTAGGGAAATATATACTTAGTAAATTGGGTAACAAAAATTATTCGTACTCGACAACACAAAGTTATCAGGTGAATATAATCACCAAAAACTAGCATGGAAGTGTAAAGGCGGCCGTAGATAGTAATAATTTTTTATTGCTAATAATCGACTAATTTTATCTTGTCGAGTTGCTAGTAATTAATTGGCATGACTTGGGAAATTGTGAAAATAAACTAATTCTCACAAATCAATATTTTCAAAATTTATAAAGTCAAACAAAACTGGCAAACTTGATTATGCAAATACAAGTGCAATTAAATCATCACCAATCAAAAGAACAATATTCTCGATTCTTTTCTTTATCTTTAGACTTATTATGTATTGCTGGATTTGATGGTTATTTTAAGGAAATTAATCCAGCTTGGACAAAAATATTAGGTTGGTCAGAACAAGATTTATTAGGTAAGCCATTTATTGAGTTTGTACATTCTGAAGATAAAAATAACACGATTTTAGAAGCCCAAAAACTAGCAATGTCTTTTGAGACAATTCGCTTTGAAAATCGCTATTTATGCCGTGACGGCTCATATAAATGGCTTTCCTGGTCTTGTACTCCATTTAGCGAAGAAAATTTGATTTATGCTGTAGCTCGTGACATCACGCTGCAAAAAGAAAATGAGATGGCATTGCAAAAAAATATTCAAGAGTTAGAAGCATTCAAATTTGCTTTAAATGCTCATTCTTTAGTTGCTATTACTGATATAACTGGAAGAATAAATTACGCCAACGATAAATTCTGTGAAATTTCACAATACTCTAGAGAAGAATTATTAGGGCAAGACCATCGCATAATTAATTCTGGATATCATTCTCAGGAATTTTTCACAAATTTATGGCAGACTATTGCCGCAGGCAAAATCTGGAGAGGAGAAATTAGGAATAAAGCTAAAGATAATAGTTTTTATTGGGTAGATACACTGATTGCACCCATGTTAAATAACGATGGTAAACCACACCAATATGTAGCTATTCGCACCGATATCACACAACGTAAGTTTGCAGATTTAGCTTTATTTGAGCGATCGCGTTTATCATTATTAAGTGCAGAGGTCAGTTTAGTCTTATCTCAAAGTGGCACGTTGTCAGATATTCTCCAAAGTTGTCTAAATACGATATCGAGTTATCTTGATGTTGACTTGGTACATATCTGGACTTTTGAACAGCAAACACAGCCATTAGAGTTCCAAGCTGGTGTGCATTGCCAAGATGCTAATTGTAGGGCTTTAAGTAATAATCAAGATTTTCCTAATCATATCAACATAGCCAACAAAATTGTTGAGCTAATGTCTCATAATTATCAACCAATTTTGAATGAAGAAGTCAGCATTCATTCTCAAGATAACTTACTTGATTCAACATCTGCCATTTTGCGGTTTTCTGCTTATCCCTTAATTGTAGAACAGCAATTAATTGGCATCATGACTTTGTTTAGCCAGGAATTATTTAATGAAACCACCCATAACTTGTTGAATTGGATTGCTAATAATATTGCTGTTGCTATTGATAGAATTTGGGCTAGGGAAGAACTATTAAGTCGTCGAGAAGCCTTATTACTACAACTTGCTAGTCAAATTCGTAGTTCTCTTGACCTGGATACAATTTTAGAAACCGCTGTTAATGAAATTCGCAATTTATTACAAGTTGACCGTTGCTACTTTCTGCAATATTCTCCCGATTTTCCTCAAACTAGTCTGACGATTACTCATGAAGCACTGAACCCTAAATTACCTCCTATGTTAGGTAATTTGTCGCTGCAAAAGCATGATCTATTAGCAGAAATGCTCTTAACTAAAGAATTAGTCTGCATCAATAGTAAGCACGAAGATTTTTCTAGTCAGCCACGGATGCAAGCACTATTAAGTGAATTTGGCATTACAGCGCAATTACTATTACCAGTTAAAAGCAATTCTGGCGAATTTGGCGCAATTGTTTGCAGCCATTGTGATGGCGATCGCATTTGGAGTAATAGTGATATTGGATTGTTGCAAGCTGTGACAGATCAATTAGCGATCGCCATTGATCATGCCCAATTATATACTCAAAGCCGGGCTGCAACTCTAGCCGCCCAAACTCAAGCAGAACAACTCACTCAAGCTTTACATCAATTGCAGCAAACTCAATCTCAACTAATTCAACATGAAAAAATGTCAAGTTTGGGACAATTAGTAGCTGGAGTTGCTCATGAAATCAATAATCCAGTTAACTTTATTCATGGCAACATTAATTATGCCAGCGAATATGTTGAAGACTTAATTAAGTTGCTAAATCTTTATCAAGAACAGTATCCAGAACCTACATCAGAAATTGCCGAACTGGCGACAGAAGTTGATTTAGACTTTATTACCGATGACTTATCAAAACTTCTAACTTCTATGAAAATGGGAACTAACCGCATTCGAGAAATTGTTTTGAGCTTGCGAAATTTTTCCCGCTTGGATGAAGCTGATAAAAAATTAGTTGATATCCATGAAGGTATTGAAAATACTTTGCTAATTTTGCATCATCGCTGGAAGAATAATGGCATCGGGTTAAATATATCTATTATTAGAGAATACAATGATTTGCCGTTAGTTGATTGTTATCCTGGACAATTAAATCAGGTATTAATGAATATTTTAACCAATGCGATTGATGCTTTAGAAGAGTCAATAATTCAGGCAAAAAACTCAGCAGACAATCACAAAGAAGCACTGCAACCTCTCATTCTGATTCGTACAGAATATTTGGACAATAATTTTATCTCTATCAAAATTGCTGATAATGGTTCTGGGATGACAGAAGATGTTATAAACCGTTTATTTGATCCATTTTTCACCACCAAGCCTATAGGTAAAGGCACAGGTTTAGGTTTATCTATTAGCTACCAAATTATTGTAGAAAAACATGGCGGTAGCTTGGAATGTGTCTCAAAACCAGGCAAAGGGACAGAATTTTTAATTAAAATTCCCGTAAGGTTAAATTAGAAACACTGCCAGCGATCGCCTAAACTATCTAACATAGGAATAGTGATACAACGGTAAGCTATGCAAAATACCAATCAAGTTAGCACTACAGGGCTAAGTTTAGAGCTATTCCATGTCCAGACAAACACGGCTTTTAACTTACCACCAAACCTGATGGTGATTCGGGTTGGTAAGCCAAATGATCAACATCCACCTGATATTGATGTTTCTAGTTTGCCAAATGCAGAGGTAGTTTCTCGCATTCATGCTCAAATTCGGATAGATTCTAGCAATTACTTAATTGAAGACTTAGGTAGTGTTAACGGCACATTTGTCAACGATATCAAGCTAGAACCTGGAATTACACATCATTTAAAAGTAGGCGATCGCATCGACCTTGGGCAAGGACATTCTGTCACTTTTATTTTCCAAAATTCCCCAACACATCCACCAAATTTACTGACATCTGCTCAAATCACTCAAATTGCACCCCAACTAGTTGAACAAAATAAATCAATTGTGGTAGATAAAACAACTAAGCTCATAGGTTTGACTTTGATAGTTGCCAGCATCGTAATTTCCACCGCCAATATTAGAATTGGCATATTTTTTGGTCTTCCAAGCGTAATTTTATGTTTTGTCGGAATTTTTGTATTGTGTCAACAAAGAATTAACCGCAATCTAGGCTGGATTTTGATTGCATTAGGCATCGCCATTATGATATTCACCGGGCGAATTTTTGCCTCAGTCAACCTCTTACTTTTACTGCTAACCTCAACTTTATTTTTTACAGGATATTTGCTTTTTACAACAGGTAAAATATTTGGTTATGATTGGCGATCGCTGCAAAAAATAATTAATCAATAGAAAAAAGGTTACGCTGTGAGCATAACCTTGGTTTTCTGTACTATTTGAATTTAATAATTAGGTTTTTGCAAGTTTTTAAACAATCACAAAATTGCTTACATTCAATGCAGGCGCACCAGATAGTTGTGCTAGTTCCACCTGTCTAAATGCACCAGCATTGCCATCTTGGTCAAAATACAGCGCACCAGTCGTGTTGTTATAGACAAATCGCTGATCACTAGTAGTTGCAGATGTTCCCAAAGTAAACTGACTAATTGATAGCGCACCTGCTAATAAACCACCACCAAAACCAGCTGCTGATATCTGAATGATGTCATTAGTGATACTGAAGTCAGTAATAGTGTCAGTCCCTTCATTGAAACTATTAAAGACAAAAGTATCTGCACCGCTACCGCCAGTGATGAGATCGCTACCTCTGCCGCCTATGAGAAAATCATTGCCATTACCACCGATGAGGGTATCATTACCCAGTCCACCGTCGAGGGTGTTATTCCCAGTCGCACCCACAGCCGACAGAGTATCATTCCCACTGTCACCAGAGAGTAGGTTATTGCCGCTGGAATAATCCACAGTTAATATATCGCTACCATTGCCACCGTAGAGGGTGTTATTCCCAAAAGAACCAATAGCAGACAATTCATCATTACCCACACCACCATCAAGTAGGTTAATCCCTTCGGAATACTCCACACTTAATCTGTCATTACCACCTCTGGCGGTGAGGGTGTTATTGCCTATTGAAGTATCTGCCAACAACACATCATCAGCATTATCACCATTGAGGGTGTTATTGCCGCTAGATTGATTCACATTTAAGATATTACTCCCAGCGCCACCATTGAGGGTATTATTACCAGATGAACCAATCGCCGACAGATGATCATCGCCACTACCACCATCAAGGGTGTTATTACCGATTGATTCATCTGCATCTAATGTATCGTCGCCAGCATTACCGATAAGAGTGTTATCACCCTCGGAACGATAAGCAGTCAGGATATCGTTACCGTTGTAACCATTCAGTAGGTTATCTCCTGTGGAATCATGAACATCTAGCGTATCATCACCTTCGCCACCGTTGAGGTTGTTATTCCCAGATGTTCCAATAGCAGAAATATAATCATTACCAGCGCCGCCGTTAATTACATCATCACCACCACTACCACCAGAAAGTGTATCGTTACCGTTAGTTCCTACAATATTGTCATTGTAGGCTGTACCGATAAGGGTGAGGCTTTCGATGTTGCTGTAGTTAACCCGATTTGTACCTGCGGTGATTCTACCACTGTTGGTTAAAGCATTATATGTGGAGGTAATACCAGCGGTAGCATGGCTGTAATCAGCTGAAAGGCGATCGTATCCTTCTCCACCATCTACTGTCTGTACAGCCAGTGGTGTTAATTCTTGCAATGCAGTGCTGAGGTAGATTGAGTCATCACCTGCGCCGCCATTGAGGGTGTTATTCCCTGATGCACCAAGGGCAGAAAGCTCATCATTACCAATACCCCCATCAAGTAGGTTATTACCTGTGGAGTTATCAATGTTTAAGGTGTCGTTACCTTCACCACCATTGAGGGTGTTGTTCCCAAAAGCACCAACAGCAGAAAGCTCATCATTACCGCTACCACCATCCAGTAGGTTATTGCCACTGGACTGATCCACAATTAATCTGTCGTTACCGCCTTCACCATTGAGGGTGTTATTCCCCTCGGAACCAACAGCAGACAGATAATCATCATTAGCACCACCATAAAGCAGGTTATTGCCGGTTGACTGATCGGCATTTAAGATATCTGCCCCATTACCACCGTTGAGGGTGTTAATTCCCGATGAAGCGATCGCCGAGAGATAGTCATCACCCGTACCACCGTTGAGAGTATTGCTACCAGTTGATTCATCCGCATCTAATGTATCGTCACCAGCATCGCCGTTGAGGGTGTTATCGCCCGATGAACGATAAGCGGTCAGGGTATCGTTACCGCTATTCCCATTCAGATGGTTATCCCCTGTGGAATCACTCACATCTAATCTATCGTTCTGATCGCCACCGTTGAGGATGTTATTCCCCTGGGAAGCAATAGCTGTAATATAGTCATCACCCGCACCACCATTGAGGGTGTTATTACCTGTAGAATTGTCAATGTTTAACGTGTCTTGACCGTTCCCACCATTAAGGGTGTTATTTCCAGCAGCACCAATAGCAGACAGTTCATCATTACCAGCACCACCTTCAAGTAGGTTACTTCCGTCAGAATCATCCACAATTAGTCTGTCGTTACCTGCATCACCTCTGAGGGTATTATTGCCAAATGAAGCAATGGCAGACAGTTCATCATTATCATTGCCACCATTCAACACATTATTGCCAATTGAGTGATCGACATTTAATATATCTTCCCCATTTGCGCCGATGAGGGTGTTATTCCCCTTGGAAGCAACTGCTGACAGATAATCATCACCAGCACCACCATTTAACACATTATCGCCGATGGACTGATCGACATTTAAGATATCATTCCCATTGGCACCGATGAGGGTGTTATTCCCTGATGAAGCGATCGCCGAGAGATAGTCATCACCCGTACCACCGTTGAGAGTATTGCTACCAGTTGATTCATCCACATCTAATGTATCGTCATCTGCACCACCGTTGAGGGTGTTATCACCAGATGAGCGATAAGCGGTCAGGGTATCGTTACCGTTATTCCCATTCAGTTGGTTATCCCCTGTGGAATCACTCACATTTAAGACATCATCACCTACACCACCAGTGAGTCGGTTATTTCCAGATGAAGCGATCGCTGTAATATAATCATTACCCTCACCACCATTGAGTCGGTTATTCCCTGTAGAATCGTCAGCGTTTAACGTGTCTTGATTGGTACCACCATCAAGGATGTTATTCCCAAAAGTACCAACAGCAGAAAGCTCATCATTACCGGTACCACCATCAAGTAGGTTGTTACCGATGGATTGATCCACAATTAATCTGTCGTTACCACCTTCACCATTGAGGGTGTTGTCATTTCCCTCGGAACCAACCGCCGACAGATAATCATTACCAGCACCACCAAAAAGCAGGTTATGGCCGGTTGACTGATCGATGTTTAAGATATCTGCCCCAGTACCACCGTTGAAGATGTTAGTTCCAGATGAAGCGATCGCCGAGAGATAGTCATCACCATCACCACCGATGAGGATATTAATTCCAGTTGATTCATCCGCATCTAATGAATCGTCACCAGCATTGCCGCTGAGGATGTTATATCCAGATGAACGATAAGCTGTCAGGGTATCGTTACCGTTGTCACCATTTAGCTGGTTATCCCCTGTGGAATCACTCACATCTAATGTATCGTCCTCATTACCACCGTTGAGGATGTTATTTCCCGATGAAGCGATCGCCGTAATATAATCATCTCCTGCACCACCATTGAGGGTGTTATTGCCTGTAGAATTGTCAATGTTTAACGTGTCTTGACCGTTCCCACCATTAAGAGTGTTATTTCCAGCAGCACCAATAGCAGACAGTTCATCATTACCAGCACCACCTTCAAGTAGGTTACTTCCGTCAGAAGAATCCACAATTATTCTGTCGTTACCGGCACCACCTCGGAGGGTGTTATTGCCAAATGAAGCAATGGCAGAAAGATAATCATCATCATCTTCACCATTCAACAGATTATTGCCGATTGACTGATCGACATTTAATATATCGTTCCCATTTGCGCCAATGAGGGTGTTATTTCCCTCGGAACCAACTGCCGACAAATAATCATCACCACCACCACCATTGAGTCGGTTATTGCCGGTTGATTCATCCGCATCTAAGATATCGTTCCCATTGGCACCGTTGAGGATGCTATTTCCTGATGAACTATAAACCGAAAGGGTATCATCACCAACCCCACCATCTAGATTGTCGTCACCGCCATTACCTGTGAGGGTATCATTTCCCGCAAAGCCTCTAATAATATCATTGCCTGGTGTGCCAATGATATTATCATTGCCATTGGTGCCATTAATTGCCATAATTTTTACCTAAAATAAATCGATTGTTTCAGTAACTAGAAAGTTTTCAAATTACAGATTTTGCTGTTTTAAGCAACAAAAAATTTCCCAAAAGTTGTGACTTTCAGCATATTTTTGTCAGCCAGAAGCAATACAATTTGGTTAAATTTCCAAGGCACAATTTGCAACATAATGTTGGCTTTTGCTGTCGCATTAACTAAGTACAAACATATTTAACTGAAGCATATTAGCTCATATAATGACAGTAATTTTTTATAAAGTTTTACCTATTGATTAAAAAAAACACAAATGGATAACATGTTTATTTTCCCGCCTTATTACTAATTATGATTGAATATGATTCTTAAAAATCTCTTATGCTCAGGCGGTGAAAAGCGCTATCGAAACAATACCAATTTAAATAATCTCGACTATACATTAATCTTTCAAACAAGCGAAATTCCACACTCTGTAATTATTATCAAAGAGTGAATATATGCTCCTAGCCAGCTATCTGCTGTATTGTGTTTCTTAAATTGGTATGTATTATATTTTTAGCCGTTATCTCTGCACTATCTGTGCCTCTATAAATTCCCAGACAAACATTTATGTTTAGGCTTTATTTCAACCATCCTTTGATCATTAGCGATCGCTAATCAAGTATCTAAAAATCAAGCTTAAAGATGTATGTGACACAGAAAGGCGCTCCCATGATGTCATTGTGGGCTATTGCCTATGATTATTTAGCTTAGTAGCTAGGTAATATCTAAATAATTTATTTAAATTGTACTGTATATTTACTGAGGTGTCTATTCTCACCAAAGGCATCTTTACATACTCTTTACAGTCATTAGCAAAGGTATATAAATAAGCATACCAATACTTGTATTTGTGTATTATTCACTTTTTGATAGCAAAGAAATATGTTAAAGGAAGTAAATAGAGAAATTTCCTTTAATAAAACAGGGCTTACTTCATTCGCTTTGGGTAGATATTGCCAGGATAATTATGTAATCCATAATGAATGAAAAATAAAAAGATTATTACCTATTTCTTTATCTATGGTGATGAGGATTTATAATTACTATTCAAGCTTTTGTAAATTTTCGGTATTGATAAAGATTGTTAATTTTTTTGTAGATATGAAATTTTTTGCGGAAATTTACAATCAATTTATAACTCCTGAATACAACTTGTGCATGATACAAAGTCTTGATGTACTAGCCAAAGTTTGGATATGGGATAATTCACCTAAAGGAAAGCATAAATCGAAAATTTTGCTTAAATTATTTTTTGCGAAGCTTATATTTTAGATTGAAAAAAGAATTTTATCCCTTAATATTTTTTCAAGTCAGCCATTTAACTGGAATAACAATAAAAATTATTTATTAAAGGCGCATATCTGTAAGTCTGACATTAAGGCTTACACTAGTACTACAAGGCGGAAGCCAAAAGTCAAATAATTTTAAATTAGCAAAATTGCCCAGCCTGGGATTATTGAGAATATTGCAAGATAGGATTTACGAGACATAGATCTATTTCTCGTTATTTTTGGGGTAGTCCGTCTTGAAAAACCAGCAATTCTCCAGGTTGGATTGTAGTCCAGACTTCATTATCAGTGAGGGGGGTAGTAGCAATGACGGCGACGCGATCGCTTGGCGAAGTCAACTCCCGAAAATCCACAGTCATATCTTGATCAATCAAGTGGGCTGCGGCAAAGGGGGCTTGACGTACAATGTAGGTTAGTTTCGTTGAACAGTGAGCAAAAAAGTGTTCTCCATCCGATAACAAATAGTTAAAAACACCTACTTTGGCTATTTCAGCCGTAATTTGACGGAGGACAAAATTAAGTTTGTCTAAGGGAGGTTTACCATGCGGAAAAGCTTCTCGCAAAGTTTCTAGGATGATGCAGAATGCTTTTTCACTATCCGTGTTTCCCACTGGTTCGTAAAAGCCCATATTTTGGGGATGAAAATCTGGTAAATTGCCATTATGGGCAAATACCCAATACCTACCCCACAGTTCCCTTTGGAACGGATGACAGTTTTTTAAGGCTACCTCGCCCTGAGTTGCTTTACGGATATGGGCGATAACATGGGTAGAGTGGATGGGATAGCGCCGTACCAAATCTGCTACTGGAGATGTAACAGAAGGTTTGTCATCTAACAATAGCCGACATCCCTTTCCTTCAAAAAATGCAATCCCCCAACCATCACTATGATCATCTGTTTTTCCTCCTCGTGCTGAAAAACCCTCAAAGGAAAAACAAATATCTGTGGGAACATTGCAATTCATCCCTAGCAGTTGGCACATAATTACGAACTATTAGTTTGATGTTGTGAAAAATGCAAGAATCAGATACCGGACTTCTTAAAGCAATCCGGTATGTCATTGTTATAAAGTATTAAAAACACATTACTGTAGATAATTTCAGTTCAAATAGTGCAGAAAAACATTTGTTGAGAAAAAATTCCGAATTCCTAACTTTCTCTCGTTTCCCGACGTGCTTTTAGTTTTAACAATATTTCTGCGTGCATTTCACGAGTAATAGGGTAAAAATATGTCAAAACTAAACCGCAAATTAAACAAACAGTTGGTATAGGTCCAACAGCAAAACGAATAGCGGTGAGTGCAGATTCTGGTTGAATAGGTAGAGTTGTTTGTCCAACTACAGCTTCTTTAAAGCCAGCAGATTGTAAGGCATTACCTACTAAAAATAGCCCAAAAGCTAATCCAAATTTCTGCAACAAAACCATAAAACCATAAAATATACCTTCTCGGCGTTGTCCAGTTTGGAGTTCATCTAATTCAATCACATCGGGAATCATTGACCAAGGAACTAAATAAGCTGTAGACACACCAACCCCAGCCATTACAGCCATCACATACATCAAAACCAATTGACCTGGCTGTAAGAAAAATAGTCCGGCTGCGGCGATAATCCATAAACTCATACCGAGAAAATAAACCAATTTTTTGCCAATTTTTTTACTTAAATTGCTCCAGACGAATAACATAACTAAGGCAGTACCTTGAACCGCAATCATCACTGTAGGTACGTCTGCTTCTTTCAGACCCATACAATTAGTCACAAAATAGGGAATGATGCTGGCGGTGATCTGCACGCCTAACCAAGAAAAAAGATATATGCCAATGACAAACAGAAACGGTCGATTGGTAAAAACAATTTTTAACTGTTCAAAAAATGGTAGAGATGGGGGTTCTGGAATTTGGATACGTTTAGCTTCAAAGGCTAAAATGCGATCGCGGACTCCAAAAATACACCAATATAAAGAGACTACAGAAATTACAGTACAAATTACAGCTAAGACAAAATATTGTTGTTGGCGGTCAGCAATTTGAGAAAAAACTATTTGCGCCAAAATCAGCGATAAAATACTGCCACCAATGGAAAAAGTAAACCGGAAACTGTTGAGACTGGTGCGCTCATCATAATCTTGAGTAAGTTCAGGAGTCATTGCCGTATAAGGCAAATTCACCACAGTGTAAAAAACCTGAGAAATCAAGCCAATTACCACGTAATACCAAAACAAAGCCGAAATATTAGTACTGCGATCGCTACTAAATTGCGGTACAATCCACTGCAAGAAAAAGAAAATACCAAAAGGAATTGCACCATATAACATCCACGGAAGCCGACGACCCCAACGCCGAGATTTTGTTTTATCAGTCAACGTTCCGACAAAAGGATCATTGACTGCATCCCAAATTTTGCCAATTAACAATACGCTACCAGCTATCCCTGGGGGCAGACCAGCGACATTTGTAAAAAAAACTAGCAAGAAAAATATCGAAATATTGGCAGTAATTGCCGGGCCTAAATCGCCCGCACCATAAGCTAGTTTTGTTTTAAAGTCCAGTTTTCTACTTAAAGTCCCATTTTGGGCAGAATCGTTCATAATATCTGGCGCTCGTACTAGAATAAAAAATTTGCGATCGCTATCAGTATTACCTCAAAATCACTTTCTTTATGCCAGACCTTTACGTTTCTTGGTCAGAATATCACTATAAAATTGAACAACTGGCGGTTCAGGTGTATCAATCTGGTTGGGAATTCAACCAAATTGTCTGCCTAGCCAGAGGCGGATTGCGAGTCGGAGATATTATTTCTCGAATTTATCAAAAACCACTAGCAATTTTAGCTACATCATCCTACAGTGGCCCCGGTAAACAAGAAAGAGGCAATCTCACCTTTTCTCATCATTTGACGATGACTACTGAACAGTTGGGTTCCCACATTCTTTTAATTGATGATTTGGTAGATTCTGGCATCACCCTTCAGCAAACTGTTCCCTGGCTAAAGGAAAATATTGATTCTCCCATTGCAGAAGTCCGCAGCGCCGTTATTTGGTATAAAGCCTGTTCGGTGATCAAACCCGATTATTACGTTGATTACTTACCCGATAATCCCTGGATTCATCAGCCTTTTGAACATTATGAACATACAAATCCCGCAGCTTTGGCAGAAAAAATGAGTCAACTATGTTGACAAAATTAAACCGCTTGAAAGGATGGGATAGAATCCAAAATCTAAAATAGCCACAGCCAAACAGGTAGAGTCATCAGCAACAGTATTACTCCCAGTGCTAAGGAAGTCACGGCGAGGTCGCGGTCAAGATTGAAGGTTTCGGCTAACACCATTGTGGCAAATGCTGGCGGCATGGCCATTTGCAAAACAATTACCTTAGCAGCGGAACCAGACACGCCAAAAAGTGATAAAGTACTGCCGAGAAGCAGGGGAACTAGGAGCATTTTAATTGCCAAGCTGACGGCTGCTTGTGGGACTCTTTGCCAAGAATTGAGCCGAGAAAGTCGCATTCCAATTAAGGCTAGAGATAAAGCTACAGCACACCAACCCAATTTCTCTAAATAAAATTCCGCAGTGGTAGAGATACTAACTTGACGAAACAGTAAGCCAAAACCAAAACTCCACAGAGCGGGATTAATCAAGATAGCCTGAGCCATTTGCCAATAGTTTGTCCCACCATCGCCAAACCGAGATGCTAGGGCGACACCCAGACCGTAAGCGCCAAACAATGACCCTAGTAAATCGTAAAATAAAGCCCAAGCAAAATAATCTTGGCCTACCATTGCTAAAGTCACAGGAAAGCCGATATAACCTGTATTGCCAACCATTGCCGCTAAAATAAAACTTCCCTGAGTTGGGTGCTGGAAAGTTGTATTTGTTAGATAAGCTTGGCCTTTAATAGTTAACCAAGCCAAAAATGCCCCCAAGAAAATTGCTAAATGAGCGATCGCCGGGGCAATCCAAATCTGTGCGGATAAGTCAGCTTGACGTAAAAAAGCAACAATACTTACAGGTACTCCTACCCAAAAAAGCCACTGACCCAAACCCGTTGGAACTGTGGTAGGTAGTTTCCGTCCCAGGAAAAATCCGATTAAGATTAAGCCTACCAGTTTGACGTATAGTTCTAGGAGGTTTGCCAAAATTTCGCTAACAAAGACAGATGTAAAATGTACCGAATATGCTAATCTCTGTCCAGTCTACAGTCTGTTATGAATTTTGCACAAAAGCAGGAGTTAACCCTTGAATAAAGCTGGGTTTTCTGGAAAACCCCCAAATTCGTCCGGTGATACAGGTGATGACATTCCAGTGGCTTTACGCGATACTCCTGATGTCGCATCTAAGACACCTTTACAACCTTTGGTTTTGCTCATTGGGGGAGTCGCGGGATTTATCCTGCTGGCTATAGTTAGTGGTTTTTTCTTTTCTCTCACTACACCGAAAAAAACCGCCGATTCTCAATCATCGCCTGCTAATTCTCTCAGTACAACTCCAACCACTAATAACTCTGGAAATTCTCAAGATAATAATGTGGTATTGGGGCATTTAGCATACCCAGAAGCACCAGAGTCAGAGTTAGCGCCAATTACCGCAGATCGCCGGATGAGAATGCGAAAGACGGCGGCAGAAAAGTTTCGCGCTATGACGCAAGCAGCGCGGAGTGCAGGTGTAATTTTGGTGCCAATTTCTGCTTTTCGCTCTGTGAAAGAACAAGAGCAATTATTTTTTGATATAGGAGCGCAGCGAAATCAAACCCCAGCCCAAAGAGCCTCCCTGAGTGCGCCGCCTGGCCATAGTGAACATCACACGGGTTATGCGGCGGATATTGGAGACGGCGCATCACCAGCGACTAATCTCCAGGCTGACTTTGATAAAACTAAAGCTTTTGGGTGGCTACAAGCCAATGCAGCCCGCTTTGGTTTTGAGATGTCTTTCCCTAAAGATAATGTGCAAGGTGTGAGTTATGAACCTTGGCATTGGAGGTTCGTAGGCGATCGCCAAAGTCTAGAAATGTTCTATAAAGCGAGAAATTTAAAACCAGCTAAGGCATCACCTTAAAGAAGAAGAGAAAAGTCAGAATTCCGCCTCAATTAGTGGCTGGTCTTTTCCCCACTAATTGACAATCTAAAATTCAATTCTGAATTCTGACTTTTTATGAGTGACCAACAATTTTTGGGGGACTTTATTTTTCCGCATTTTCAAAATCTGTTAATGCACAGGCAAACTCTCTAAAACATGTTTTAATTAACACCTCTCTCATGCCTCTATCTAAAGAAGAATTACGGATCATATCTGTTAATTCTAAGAATAGATAGGAAACAACAAAACGGTCTTGGCGGTCAAATTGTTTGAGACAATTTAATATAAAGTCATAAAGCTCGGTTTTTCTGGGTTTACTTTGTTCTTCCCAGATTTTGAATGCAAGTTGAAAAGTTTTTAGGCGGATCTCACTGATATTGTAGGAAGTGTCTTTGTAGCGAATTGACACGCGTTGAGGCAGTTCCATAGGTTTTGGTGTAGAGAAATTATGTGAAGTATTATTCAGTCGTTTTTTCCTTTATCCGGAGAAATGTCTAATAATTCAAGGAGATGATTTCAACTTTTAACTTGCCTAACTTTAACTATGTATTAAAGTACTTGTGTTGCATAAAGTAGCTTGATCATCAGATTTTACCTATCTTTAATCCATAATTATTATTTTTATTTATTATCATCAGTGTAGATTATTATATTTATATAATTGATTTTATTAAGATTGACAAAAAAGAAAATATATGGTTGGGTGAAAAGTAAGGTGTAAGCTGATAACCCACAAAGAACTGCAAAAAATGTGGCAGTTAAGCTGAGGGAATATGAATTTAATCAAAATATTAGAGAATCAACCTAAATGGTGCATAATATTGCTCAGTGCCTTATTTATAACCTTGATAGGTTGGTTAGATTACCAGATACCACCAGAAATTTTAATAGCAATCTTTTATTTAATTCCGATTGGAATTGCCACATGGTTTGCTGATAACTGTAGCGGAGTAGTAGTTTCTTTGATTAGTGCAGTTACAAATTTTTTGGTCAATCAAAGACCAAACTTTCACTATTTACACCCTCTAGTACCTTATTGGAATACGATTGTAGTTTTAGTGTTTTTTTTATTTACAAATTATCTTTTATCACAACAAAAAAATACATTAAAAAATTTAGAAAAGCTGGCGCGTACTGATAATTTAACAGGATTACATAACAGGTCATTTTTTTGGGAATTAGTAAATATTGAAATTCATAAATCTTTAAGACATAAAGAGCATTTAACTATTGCTTATTTTGATGTAGATAATTTTAAATATATTAACGACCAATTTGGACATACTGTAGGCGATCGCCTACTATGCTTAGTAGCAGAAAATGCTAAAAATAATCTGCGTAAAATTGATATAATTGCCAGAATAGGTGGTGATGAATTTGCTATTTTATTACCACGCACTGGTTATGAAGCATCAGAAATAGTATTACAGCGATTGCAAAGAACTCTATCATCTGCCATGCAGGAACAAAATTGGCCTGTAACATTTAGTATTGGTGCAATTACTTTTATTAAACCACCAACTTCAGTAACTGAAATGCTTGAGAGAGCCGATAATTTAATGTATGGTGCCAAAAAAAAGGGGAAAAACTTACTCCACCATGAATTATCAACAAATTAGGCTTGAACATAAAATCTAAAATTTAGCATTGCTAGTCGTCATTTTGACCTATTTAAGACTACCCTTTGTTTAGTCAGTTAATGAGGTAATAAAAATGGTAGCAGAAGTTAAAGAATTAGAGGCGCAACATTGGGTAAAAACTCGCTCTTCTCTCGACTCTAGTGAATCTACATTTTTAAGTTGGAAAGGTAAAATTTATAGTTTTATTCCAGGAGAGAAAAGAAAACTCTTATTTAAAATGTTGGGAGTGAGTGTTAGTCGGTGTATTTCCACAGAAGAAGGTAGTTGGGATTTTACTTCTCGTGAACTGACTTATTACTTAAACCCAGAAACAGAAGAAATTTTGCCCAAATGGGAAAATCCCTGGACTGGTGAAACTGTACCTGTGTTACACGTTGCAAATAATCCCGTGCAAGGACATTTTAATGGTAAATTTCCGGCGCAAGTCGAGGGAGACAGTACAACTTTTGTCTTTGATATTTTTCCAACATATCCAAATCCCCTGGCAGAAAATCCCAAATTTGCCGAATATAGCCCATATAAAACTTACCAAGCCGCAGAATTATTTAAATTAACTGTCCCCACCGCAGATTTATTTAATCCAGAACTCAATTCAGTTTCGCAGCTGAAGCTGAGTTGGGATAGGATTGGTCAATGGCTACCTTGGATGAAAATGGGCGATCGCACTGGTAATCTCATTTATAGTGCTGTGGGTAGCAAAGTTAGCGGTTTAGCAGGATTACCCCAAGTACTACAAGATGAAATTAATCACCGCCTTCCTTTATATAAACAAGCTCCTAAAGCATTTTCTGATGGAGAAGATATGACTTCTTGGTTATACTTCCAAAAGCATTTTGATGCTTACCTAGCAGGTGAAATCTTTCCCTTACCAGCAGCTGAGGAATGATAATAATTTGGATAATTTGGTGTTGCTGAACTGGTGAATAGTTGAATTCAAGCTTCTTCATTCATCAGCTTTGTCATCAGAAAACGCGCATGTTTTTGATAGCCAACTCGATGGTAGAGTTTTTGAGCTTTGATGTTTTCAAAGTCTACCTCTAGATCAAGGGCTTGAACACCTAAATTATGGCAAATTTCCTCTGCAAATATCAAAGTCTGCGTACCGATACCTTGTCCACGATGCTTTGGACGAAGATAAAATTCATCCACAAAAGTATCTCGACCCCGGTATTCTAGGCTGTAACCTAACGTCAAAACAATATAGCCAATGACCTCATATTCTTGCAAAATCAGCCATATTTGTCCAAAAGATTCATTCCTCAACAACTCTATGAGTACATTGCGATCGCTATTTTTATCAAATGGGAGGTTTTCAGTTTCATGAAACTCCTCAACAAGTTCCAAAAGAATCGTTAGATCGGAAATAGCCGCTTTTTGATAGTTAATATTCACAATACACCTTTAGATTCTTAAAATCGAAATAATAGGCTATACCAATCATTCTCGCTATCTGTAAATTTAGCTGACAATTTCTCATCGTAAAGTATGGACTCTCACGAAACACATTGCATCGGGTCAGAAATAGGATGAGTTAAGCTCCTGACTTCATAGCACTATGTGTGGTCTATCCCTCTTCTGTCACTTTCCGTAGA